>NZ_JADNRO010000003.1:0-531932 GCF_019913725.1 Serratia sp. EWG9 | reverse complement strand
CCTGACCCCATGCCGAACTCAGAAGTGAAACGCCGTAGCGCCGATGGTAGTGTGGGGTCTCCCCATGCGAGAGTAGGACACTGCCAGGCATCAAATAAACGTTATCAGTGTGACGACTGGTAATGCGCAAGTCGCAGAGCGCGATATTGCCGGTATCGAAAGATACAACGTAAAAGAATCGGTGGAGCGGTAGTTCAGTTGGTTAGAATACCTGCCTGTCACGCAGGGGGTCGCGGGTTCGAGCCCCGTCCGTTCCGCCACTTAATTGATAAGCCCTGAGTCTCTGACTCAGGGCTTTTTCATATCTATATTTTGCGCTTTCAAGGCCGGAATTGTCCTTCTTTACAGCCTTATCTCCCGATATTATTGCCTTTAGATCAAAAGTCTTATGCCGAACCAGGCGTTTTTGATCAATAAAAAAGTTGCCATAATCTTCCTCATACCACATTTACCCGTTAATGAGAGAAAACATTATGAGCATCCCTGCATTTGGTTTAGGTACTTTCCGCCTTCAGGATCAGGTTGTTATCGATTCTGTCAGCACCGCACTTGAGCTGGGCTACCGTACTATCGATACCGCACAGATCTATGAAAACGAAGCGGCTGTTGGCCAGGCTATCGCTGCCAGCGGCGTGAAACGTGAAGATCTGTTCATCACCACCAAGATTTGGATCGCGAACCTGGCGAAAGGCGCGCTGATCCCAAGCCTGCAAGAAAGCCTGAAAAAACTGCAAACGTCCTACGTTGATCTGACGCTGATCCACTGGCCGTCACCCCACGACGAAGTGCCGGTTGCCGAATTTATGGCTGAGCTGCTGGAAGCGAAAAAGCTGGGGCTGACCCGTCAAATTGGCGTATCTAACTTCACCATCGATTTGATGCAGCAAGCGATTGACGCGATTGGCGCCGATGAAATCGCCACCAACCAAATCGAGCTGTCACCGTTCTTGCAGAACCGCAAGGTGGTCGAATTTGCACAGCAGCACGGCATCGCCATCACCTCTTACATGACGTTGGCCTACGGCAAAGCGCTGCAGGATGAAACGATCAAAAGCATCGCTGCTCGTCACAATGCGACCCCAGCACAGGTGGTCCTGGCTTGGGCATTGAAGCTGGGTTATGCGGTGATCCCTTCCTCGACCAAGCGTGAAAACCTGGCGAGCAACCTATTGGCGCAGCAACTGACGCTGACCGACGAAGATATGGCGCAGATCGCCGCACTGGAGTGCAACGGCCGTCTGGTTAGTCCGGAAGGCCTGGCGCCAAACTGGGATTAATCATTCCTCGCCGTAGTCAGCATAAGGCGTCCATCGGGGCGCCTTTTTTATCGTTTCAGGTATTCACTCACAAAATCAATAAAGCTGCGCAGACGGTTGCTGACGGCGCTGTCGCTGTAGTAAACCGCGTTGATCGGCATGGCGACCGGCAGTGTCGCTTCCACCAGAATCGGGACCAAATCTCCACGTTTGATATCTTCGTCGCTCATAAAGTCGGACAGGCAGGCGATACCGTTGCCATGCAGACAGAGATGGCGCTGGGTTTCTCCACTATTGGTGGTCAAACCGGGGGTGATTTCCAACTGGCTGCCATCTGAGCAAGCCAGTGGCCAGCGGTTCAAGCTGGGCAGGTCGTTAAAACCGATACAGCAGTGATGTGCAAGATCTTCTACCGTTAGTGGCGTGCCGTGCTGAGCCAGATAAGCGGGGGAGGCGAGCACATGTCGGTAGCTGGTCATCAGTTTGCGTGCTTTCAGCGTAGAATCGGTCAGCTCGCCTACGCGGATCGCGATATCCACTTTTCGCTCGATCAGATTGATAAAGTTTTCCGAAGACACCAGCGATAACGACATTTCTGGATAACGTTCGCGGAACTCGGCCACTAAAGGCGTCAGCATATGCAGCACCACCGGCGTTGCCGCATCGACGCGCAGCAGGCCTTGCGGGCGCTGGCGGCTTTCCATCAGCGCATTTTCCGCCGCGGCCATGTCGTTCAGTACCTTCTGCACCTGGCGAAAGTAATTCTCTCCTTCCTGAGTCAGGCTGATTTGGCGCGTGGTGCGGTTGAGCAACGTTACGCCCAGTTTGCTTTCCAGTTTTTTCACCGTTCGGCTGACTACGGAGTTCGCTTGTTCCAGGCGTTCGGCCGCCCGGCTGAAGCTGCCGCTTTCTACGACGGTGACAAAGGTGATCAACTCGTCAGAGTTTGCTTTCATTTTTGCTCCGATAGCAAAGTTAATTTGAAATTTTGAGCATTTTTATCATTTAAGCATAGGCCGATAATAGCCGTCATCAACTTGAATGCTATTTCGGAGTAAAAAATGCCACTCGCATTACTTGCCTTAACCATCAGCGCTTTTGCTATCGGCACGACCGAGTTCGTGATTGTCGGGTTGATCCCGACTATCGCGGAGCAGCTTGGGGTGACCGTACCGTCCGCTGGATTGCTGGTGACTATCTATGCCCTCGGCGTGGCCATTGGCGCGCCGGTGCTGACGGCCCTGACCAGCCGCATACCGCGCAAACTGCTGCTGGTTGGCCTGATGGTGCTGTTCACTCTCGGCAACCTGCTGGCCTGGCAGTCACCCAGCTATGAATCGCTGGTAGTGGCTCGGTTGTTGACCGGTCTGGCGCACGGCGTGTTCTTCTCTATCGGCTCCACTATCGCCACTAGCCTGGTGGCGAAAGAGAAGGCGGCCTCCGCCATCGCCATCATGTTTGGTGGCCTGACGGTGGCGTTGGTGACCGGCGTACCGCTGGGGACGTTCATCGGCCAGCAGTTTGGCTGGCGTGAGACCTTCCTGGCCGTTTCTCTGATTGGCGCTGTCGCCACGCTGGCCAGCGTTATTCTGGTACCGAGCAATATCAAGAACCAGGGCAGCGCCGGCGTGCGTGAACAGCTGAAAGTGCTGACTCATCCTCGTCTGCTGCTGATTTACGCGATTACCGCATTGGGGTACGGCGGGGTCTTCACGACCTTTACCTTCCTTGCGCCGATGATGCAGGAACTGGCCGGCTTCTCTGCTCCGACCGTGAGCTGGATACTGTTGGCTTATGGCGTCGCGGTGGCGGTGGGTAACATCTGGGGAGGCAAGCTGGCCGATCGTCATGGGGCCGTGCGTGCGCTGAGCTTTATCTTTGCCGCGCTGGCCGTTTTGTTGCTGGTGTTCCAGTTTACCGCCAGCCACAGTATTGCCGCTTTGCTGACGGTGATTGTGATGGGCGTGTTCGCTTTCGGCAACGTGCCGGGGCTGCAGGTGTATGTGGTGCAGAAAGCCGCGCAATACACACCAAATGCGGTGGATGTGGCGTCCGGTCTCAACATCGCGGCGTTCAACATCGGCATTGCGCTCGGCTCGGTGATTGGCGGCCAGACCGTTGCCTCACTGGGGCTGGCGCAGACCCCCTGGATTGGCGCGTTGATCGTGGTGGTTGCATTGTTGCTGGTTAGCTTCAGCGGTCGCCTGGATAAAAAGTCTCAGCTGCAAACGGCTTAATACGTAAAACCCTTGCTGCCTGGCCCGCATTTTGCGGGCCTTTTCGCATTTTTCACCTATTACCCCTCACCTTTACACAGCTATACCGTCAGAAGATTGAAATCGCTGCAGGCGGCCCCTATAACTGAAAAGGTGATGCCCGCAAAAGCCATGCCCTCTATGCAGGGTAGGCGTATAATCAATTCATCGTTGGCGAGTGTTCATCGCCAGTTTTCATGTTAATGGGTAATAGGCGAATCGCGTGCCGAAACGAACTTATGCAATGAGGTATGTTGCAGGTCAGCCAGTTGAGCGAATCTTTCCTGGTGCCGTTAACCAGCCGTTGCCGCCAGGGGCGGCGCTGCCGACGACCGGCGCCCTGCGCGTCATGGTATGGAATATTTTCAAACAGCAGCGAGCCGACTGGCTTTCGGTGCTGAAAAACCATGGTAAAGACGCGCAGCTGGTATTATTGCAAGAGGCGCAAACCACGCCAGAGTTGGTGAGCTACGCTACCGCCAACTATCTGGCGGCCGATCAGGTGCCGGCCTTTGTGCTGCCGCAGCACCCTTCCGGCGTGATGACGCTGGCTGCCGCTCATCCTGTTTACTGTTGCCCGCTGCGCGAGCGAGAGCCGCTGCTGCGGCTTTCCAAGTCGGCCTTGATCACCGTTTATCCGCTGTACAACGGCGAACTGTTGATGGTGGTGAACATCCATGCGGTGAACTTTAGCCTGGGTGTCGACGTCTACAGCAAGCAGTTGGGGCCGATAGGCGAACAGATCGCCAGTCACCGGGGGCCGGTGATTATGGCAGGGGATTTCAACGCCTGGAGCCGCAAGCGCATCAATGCGCTGTATGACTTTGCCGGAGAGATGGCGCTGCGCGAGGTGAGTTTCACCGACGACCATCGCCGCAAGGCCTTCGGTCGTCCACTGGATTTCGTATTTTACCGCAATCTGGGAGTGGTGGAGGCGTCGGTGCTGGTGACCAGCGCGTCGGATCACAACCCGCTGTTGGTGGAGTTTCATCCGGAGAAAGACTCGCCGGTATGGTGAATCGCAGCTAATAAAAAAGCACCCCGAAGGGTGCTTTTTTTGTGCCGAACATTTAAGTATCCGGCGTCATCTTGTTGCCGACAAACAGGGTCAGCTTCAGACCTGGCTGCAGGTTGCCTTTGGCGAGCGTTGAATTCCAACGCATCACGTCGTTAATATCGACGCCGTGACGACGTGCGATACTGGCGAGCGAATCACCTTTACGAACCTGGTAGGTGATACTGCTGTTACTGCCAGTATTGCTGGCCACTTGCAGGGTTTGCCCAACTTTTAAGGCGCTCTTGGCGCGTAAGTTGTTCCAACTCTGCAAATCGCTGGTCTTAACGTTCAGCCGCTTGGCTATGGCCGATAAGGTGTCGCCGGAGCGAACTTTATACGAACTGCCACCGGACAAACCGCTGTTCTTCGCCAACTGCGTCGTTGGCTGAGTCACGGCGATCTGGCCATCGGCCAGCGAGTCTTTCAGCTGATCGGCATGCCCTTTGGGAACCATGATGTAATGGGGCCCGTTGGGTGCCGTAACGCCTTTTTTGTAGCCTGGGTTATACGCTTTCATCTTGGTGACTGAAAGCCCAGCCATCTCAGCCGCCTGAGTCAGCTGGATCTGCTGCCCGACATCGATACGAGCCAGCGCACGGGTTTCATCCGTTTTCGGGAGTTTCACGCCGTACTTCTTGCTGTTCTTGATGATGTCGCTCAGCGCCAGCATTTTCGGGACATAGATTGACGTTTCACGCGGAAGCGACAATGCCCAGAAATTGGTTGGCTTACCCTGGCGTTTGTTTGCCTTCACCGCTTGCATCACGCGGCCTTCACCACTGTTATAGGCGGCTACGGTCAGTAACCAGTCGCCGTTAAACATGCGGTTCAAGCGCTGCATCATGTTAAGCGCAGCGGTTGTCGAGGCGACGACATCGCGTCGACCGTCATACCACTGATTGTTTTTCAAACCATAATTGCGACCCGTTTGCGGCACGATTTGCCATAGCCCTGCGGCGTTGGCACTTGACGTGGCGTGTGGGTCAAAAGCGCTCTCCACTATGGGTAGCAGTACCAGTTCCATCGGCATATTACGTTTCTTAATCTGCCCGACTATCCAGTACATGTACGGCTCTGCCCGTAATGTTACATCGTGGAGATAGCTCTTACTTTTTAAGTACTTTCTTTTCTGATCACGGATCCGGGAATTTTCCGGAACCTCCATCTTCAGCTCGTCGCTAATGAAGTTCCACAGGTCCTGTTGCGCGGCGGGACTGTTGTTATCCAACCACCGCGCCGAGCTCGCTCGGCCATTTCCTGTGTACTCTCCTGCTTCACCATCTTGACCAGCCGAAGACAAACTCTGTGCATGCTGTTCTGGCGCCGGTGCGTCCTGCCTGGACGACTGGCAACCCACTAGCAAGACCGAGGCGAGAAATATCGCTTTAGCCTTCATGTGTGTGTCAATGTAGTTGCTTAAAAGACGAGCAATAATACTTTGCTTCGCCAAATAACACAACTAAAAGCTTAGAAGTTATCTTTCCGCAGGCGTAATTCGGAAAAAACTGAATGAAGGCTTTCCGGTGGTGAATTAAAGCCTAATTTCTTTTGTAAATCAGCGTCATGGCAACGTAAAAATAGGTTAATTTTGCGCTCTAATTGCAACGTGGTCGGCACGCTAGCTTGGCCTTTTGCCCTTAACGCTTCAACATGTTGTTGATATGTTTCAATCTCTCGATCTTCCGGCAAAATAGCCCGCGCAAACTTAAGATTTGAAAGAGTATATTCATGCGCGCAGCAAATTAAGGTGTTATCGGGAAGTTGCGCGAGTTGTTGAAATGAGTCGTACATTTGTTTTGCGGTGCCTTCAAACAGCCTGCCGCAGCCGGCGGAGAAAATGGTGTCGCCGCAGAACAGATAAGGGGCACTATAGAATGCCACATGGCCCAGCGTATGGCCGGGAACGGCGATAGTCCTGTACTGGCGGCCATCGATATCAAAGGTGTCGCCGTCGTGGACGATGTGGTTGGCGCCTTTGCCAGCGGTTTCCTGCGGCCCGTAGACCGCCAGGCCCGGGTATTGTGAGACAATCTGCGCCACGCCACCGACGTGATCGTGGTGGTGGTGGGTCAGCAGGATCGCCGACGGCGCCAGCTGCAGGCGCTGCAGCGCCTCGAGCACCGGCCGCGCTTCACCCGGATCGACGATAATGCAGCGCCCCTGCCGGTCATCCAATAACCAAATGTAATTGTCCTGGAAGGCGGGAATGCTGATAAGATTCATGGTGTACCTCTCGTTGGCAACGGCTTGAAAGAAGATAATAAATCATGAAACCAGCCCATACTCTACAAAAGCTCACCGGCCCGCAGTCCTGGGCTGAGCTGCCGTGGGGGGAGTACTATCGTGAAGCGCTCGAGCGGCAGTTGCAACCCTGGTGGCCCAAGCTGTTCGGTTTCCATCTGCTGAAGATGGGTATGCTCAGCGCCGAGCTGGCCACGGATAAATGCGCAATCTCCCACCAGGTCAACGTAGGGCTGGAGGGGGAAGGGCTGCAGGTGATCGCCGACGCCTATCAACTGCCGTTCGCCGCCAAGTCGGTGGATGCCTGCCTGTTGGCGCATACGCTGTCCTACGCGGACGATCCGCATCGCATGCTGCGTGAGGTGGATAGGGTGTTGATCGACGACGGCTGGCTGGTTGTCAGCAGCTTCAATCCGTTCAGCCTGCTGGGATTGGGCAAACTGGTGCCCGGATTGCGTCATCGTCAGCCCTATGTCAGCCGCATGTTTACCCAGATGCGGTTGTTGGATTGGCTCAGCCTGCTGAATTACGAGGTGTTGCACCAGGCGCGTTTTCACGTGCTGCCGTGGCACCGCAAGGGCGGCAAGTTTTTATGCACCCATTTGCCGGCGCTGGGCTGCATGAGCGTGATTGTGGCGCGCAAGCGCACCTTGCCGCTGACGCCCACGCCGATGAAACTGGGGGCGAGAAAGCCGTCTCTCAGCCGCGCGGTGGGCGCGACCAAGAGTTATCGCAAGCTGCCTTAGGCTTCCGGTTGGTAGCCGACGTCATCCTGCGTCGGTTTACCCGCCGCCTCGCGCGCCAGCTCGTCGCAGCGTTCGTTCTCCGGGTGGCCGGCGTGGCCCTTGACCCACTCCCATTTAACGGTGTGGCGCTGAATGGCCTGATCCAGCCGCTGCCACAGATCGACATTCTTGACCGGTTTTTTGTCGGCGGTTTTCCAACCGCGTTTCTTCCAGTTATGGATCCAGCTGGTAATGCCCTGGCGCACGTACTGGCTGTCGGTGCTGAGCGTCACGGCGCAAGGCACCGTCAGCGCTTCCAACGCCACGATCGCCGCCATCATTTCCATGCGGTTATTGGTGGTCAGACGAAATCCTTCGCTGAAGGTTTTTTCCGTCTGCTTATAGCGCAGTATCGCGCCGTAGCCACCGGGGCCAGGGTTGCCAAGGCAGGAGCCGTCGGTGAAAATTTCTACCTGTTTGAGCATCTCTGGTAGACTCTTCCTATCAGTTTTATAAAAGCCAAGTCTGACATAAACGAGCGCTGTGAGCACTGCAATATGATCTCTACAACCACCAGACAGATTGTCCTCGATACCGAAACCACCGGTATGAACAAGCTTGGGGTGCACTACGAAGGGCACCGCATCATCGAAATCGGTGCGGTGGAAGTGATTAACCGCCGCCTGACCGGGCGCAACTTCCACGTATACATCAAGCCGGATCGGCTGGTGGATCCGGAAGCGTACGGCGTACACGGCATCAGCGACGACTTCCTGGCCGACAAACCGACCTTCGATCAGGTTGCCGACGAATTCCTCGACTTTATCCGCGGCGGCGAGCTGGTGATCCATAACGCGGCGTTCGATATCGGCTTTATGGATCACGAATTCCGCATGCTGCAGCAGGGGATCCCGAAGACCGAGACCTTCTGCACCATCACCGACAGCCTGATGATGGCGCGCCGCCTGTTCCCGGGCAAGCGCAACAACCTCGATGCCTTGTGCAGCCGCTATGAGATTGACAACAGCAAGCGTACGCTGCACGGCGCATTGCTCGATGCCGAGATCCTGGCGGAAGTCTATCTGGCGATGACCGGCGGTCAGACGTCGATAGCGTTCCAAATGGAAGGCGACACCCAGCAAAACGATGCCGCGCAAGAAATACAGCGTATCGTCCGCCCGGCTACGGCGATGAAAGTGGTCTACGCCAGCGACGAAGAAATAAAGGCGCACGAGGCGCGTCTGGATCTGGTGGCGAAGAAGGGCGGCAGCTGCCTGTGGCGCGGGGCGCCGGCGGAATAACGGCGTTTTTGCACGAAAAAAACGCACTGGGCAACCCTTCGTTGAAAAACTGTGCAAACGGTTCATTTGCGGAGAAAAAGGCGTTGACGGAACCGAGAGGCGTCCGTAATATGCGCCTCGTTCCCCCGCAAGAGGGAATGGCGCGGAGCGGTAGTTCAGTTGGTTAGAATACCTGCCTGTCACGCAGGGGGTCGCGGGTTCGAGCCCCGTCCGTTCCGCCACTATTCAGAAGCCCTGAGTTAGCGATAACTCAGGGCTTCGTCGTTTCCGCTCTCGGCAAAACGGTGCGGCCCAGGGAACGGGGCCGGCAGACCGGCCCCTTATCCTCAGAACAACACCGAGTAATTCAAACCGAAGGTGCGTCCGCGGCCTTTATAGCTGTACAGCTCAGGCGAGCCGTAGGTCGGGCTGTACAGGATCGGCGCGCGTTGGCCCCAAACGGTGGTGTACTCCTTGTCCAACAGGTTTTCCACGCTGAAGCTGACTTTCCCCACCGGCAGGGCATAGCTGCCGAGGAAATCGAGGGTGTTGTAGCCATCTATTTTGCGGCCTTGGGTGGAGTTGGCCTTGGTGTAATCGCCGTCGTCCGACACGTCGAAGGTTTGCTGCGACTGCAAGCGCAGATTCCAGTCGCCCGGCGCCCAGCCGACGTAAGCGGTGACTTTCGATGGGCTGGCGGTATCGACCACCAGCTTCTTCCATTCGCCGTTGACCTTGGTTTCAGAACGAATGAAGTTGAAGTTGGTGCCGGCGCTCCAGTCGCTGTCTTCGAAGAAGTAGTCCGCCGCACCTTCCAGCCCATAGATGCGCCGCTTGTCCGCATTGACGTTAATGGTCATGTCGGTTTTGTTGATGGCGATGCTCTTGTCGGACAACGAGTAGTAGGCGGCGATTTGCGTGCGCAGGTTATCGCCGGTATAGCGCCAGCCCAGCTCGTAGGCGTTGACCTTGATGCCTTCCAGCTTGGAATCGCCGACGTTGACGCTCTTCAGCAACTGGTAATGGCCGCCGTTCAACGCGTAGGTGCCGTTGCCGTAATACTTGCCCGGATCCGGGATCTCGAAGCCCTGAGAGAAGTTGAACCAGGTTTGCTGACGCTCGGTCAAGTGCGCCAACAGACCGGCGTTGAACAGCGCATTGTTGTAGTCGGTTTTCCCTCCCGGGATGGCGTCGGCGGAGGCGGCGGCGCCGGTGGCGATCGCCTGCTGCTGGTTATAGCCGACGAAGTCGTCGATCTTGTTTTCGGTGTACTGGTAACGCACGCCGCCGCTCAAGGTGAAGATGGGATTGATGTCGTAACTGGCCTGCAGGAACGACGCCAGGTTGCTGGTGGTATAGCTCGGGTAGCGGCCGGTGCCGTAAGCGTTCTCCAGCGTCATGCCGCCGGACTGTTGGGCCTTCGCCAGGTTGAAGAACTGCTGGTTGGCGTTGAAGCTTTCATGCTCGGCGTCGATGCCGTAAGTCAGCGTCAGCGCGTCGACAGGTTTGCTGTTTAACGTCAGTTTGCCGCCGTAAAAATCGGTTTTTTGCTGCGAAGCGCCAATGCTGCTGACGTAATAGTTCGGCGCTTTGCCCGCCAGCGTTGGGAAGGGGTAGAAGGTCAACGTTTCGTCGCGGTAGTAGACCTGCGCCACCAGATCCTGGCCGAGGAAATCGGTGTTGGAATATTGCAGGTTGATCAGGTGGCGCTCGGTGCCGGGGATGCGATCGGAGTTTAAGTTACCGCTGTTGTACGCCTTGGCGTTGCCGGTCACCGCCGCGAAGTTTTCCCCCAGAAACAGGCCGTGATCGCCGTCGGACTGGCTTTTGTAGTATTGGGTGGTCAGCTGCAGCTGTTGATGATCGTCGATGTTGAGGGTGCTGGAGCCCATCACATCGAGGCGATTGGAATACTGCAGGCCGGTTTGAGTATTGTCGATCAGCACCTCGTTGCCTTTGCCGTCGTACCAGCCGCCGTAACGCTGGTAAGAAACGGACAGCCGCCCCGAGGCGTTGTCGTTGCCGCCGCTGACCGCCGCCGCTACGTTCTCGTCGTGATCGTTATGGCCGCCGAAACCGGTTTTGCCGCCGACCTGCAATTCGACCTGCTGCTCTTTCTGTCCTTTCTTGGTCACGATATTGATCAGGCCGCCGGTGCTGCCGCCGCCGTACAGTGCGGTCGCGCCGGAAATCACCTCAATATGGTCGATATTGAACGGGTCGATCGAATCCAACTGGCGGCTGTCGCTGCGCGACGAGTTCAGGCGTACGCCGTCGATCATCACCATCATCGAACGGCCGCGCATATTCATGCCATAGTTGGTGCGGCCCTGGCCGCTGACGTCCATGCCGGGGATCAGCTGAGCCAACATGTCCTTGATCTCTTTGCCGCCCTGGACCTGCTGTTCGATCTCCTGACTTTCGATCACCCATGTCGTCTGCGCCATTTCCGCCGCGCTGCGGTGCGAACGGCTGGCGGAGACGACCACCTGCTCTTCGCTGCCGTTTTTCTGATCTTCTGCCCAGGCCGCCGGCGCAAGCAACGCCAGCAGACATGGGTTTAATACCCAAAGAGGTTTGCGTTTCATCGTTATTTCCCAGGTGATATTGTCGTTACGTTGTTTTTTGAGAATGCTTCTTTTATCAATAACGTTTCTTGTTATCAATAAAATCATGATATGATTTTTTGCGATGCATTAACGTAATTAATTAGTTTTATTAACATTTATCCGCTGCGCGATCGCGCGGCCACGCCGCCAACACGGCAGCCGATCGGTCATACGTAAAAGCGACAGCCGTTGCCGGAGAGTCGAGAACATGTCCGCCAGCTACAGAATTTTTGATATCACCCTGAAAAGCAAAACGCTGATTTCGCCCTCTTTGCTGCGCTGCGTGTTTGAAGGTGCGGATGTTCATCGCATGAAGCTGGAAGCGCCTGACCAGCGCATCAAACTGCTGTTCCCGGCGGCGGACGGCAAGATCACGCCGTTGGCCAACGGCCCGGACTGGTACGGCGATTACATGGCGCTCCCCAAAGAACAGCGTCCGGTAATGCGCACCTATACGCTGCGTGCGCTGCGCCGCGAGCAGAATCAGATGGACGTCGAGTTCGTGCTGCATGGCGTGAATGGCCCGGCTTCAGCCTGGGCGACCCATGCCGAACCCGGAGACACGATTCAAACGGTCGCCCCCAACGGTGACTTCGACGGCGACAGCGGCGGTTACGAATGGGCGCCGCCGGCGCAGTTGCAACAGGCGTTGCTGATCGCCGATGAGACGGCGGTGCCGGCGGCGATGGCGATTCTGGAACAGCTGGCGCAGCAGGCCAATCCGCCGCGGGTGCAGGCGTTTTTCGAGGTGCCGGTGGCGGCGGATTGCCTGGATTTGGCGCATTTCCCGTTCGCCGACGTTTATTGGCTGCCGCGCGACGTCGGCCGCCAGCTGGCGCACGGCACGCTGCTGGTGGAAGCGGTGCGCCAGCGGGTGGATATCCCCGCATCGGCCTGTGCGCAAGCGCAGTCCCTGGCGGAAAGCAGCCTGAGCGATGAGGTGTTGTGGGAGCGGGCGGCCGGCAGCAACGCTTTCTATGCCTGGGTGGCGGCCGAGTCTTCCGCGGTGAAAACGCTGCGGCGTTACCTGATTGGCGAACGCGATCTGGATCGCTCCACCGTTAACTTCATGGCCTATTGGTGCTGAGTCGGCCGCCGCCGTGCGCCTTCATCATGGGCTCTACCGCCTGGAGGCCTAAGGCGCGTCGAGCAGGCTGACGTGCGCCGCTACGATGCGCCAGCCACAGGGCAGCTTGACCCAGGTTTGCATTTGCCGCCCCCTGCGGTTGCTGCCCGGCCGATGAAATTCCGTGCTGGCCACCGCCATATCCTCACCAAAAGTCGTGATTTGGGTGTTTTCCAACAGCCGCTCCAGTCCGTTGGCCGGGCGCCGTTGACGAAAATCGCGGATCTCGTCGATACCGTAGAGACTTTCGGTGGCGCCATAGCGCACCGTGCGCGCGTCGTGCCAGAACAACTCGTCCAGCACATCGATGTCATTGCTGATTAACGCCTGCTCATAGCGGTAAAAGGCGGCGTTGACCTCCGCCAGCACCGCCGGCCGATCGATATGTTCACTGTTCATTGATTACTCCTGTTTGCAGACGCAAGTGGCGATGCCGGCGCATTCCAGCGCATAGGCGGCGCGCAGCGCCAAATCTTCGCGCCACGGTGGGGCGATCAGTTGCAGGCCGATCGGCAGACCGGATGCGCTTTTCAAAGGAACCGTCACGACCGGCAGGCCAAGGAAGGAAATCGGCTGCGTCAGCATGCCCATACTGGCGCGGATCGGCAGATCGACGCCGTTGATGCGCATCGTTTCCTGGCCGATCGGCGTGGCGCTGCATGGCGTCGCCGGGGCGATCAAAATGTCCCAGTGCTTGAACAGCGGCGCGGCTTGCCGGCGAAACGCGTGACGAAAGCGTTGTGCCTGCAAATACCAGGTGGCGGGGAGCATGGCGCCGGCCAGCAGTCGTTCTCGCGACAGTGGCTCGAAGCGTTCGGGTTGGCTGCGCAACTGCGGCAGATAGCGATGGCCGCCCTCTGAGGCGCTGAGGATAAAGGCCGCCGATCGGGCCAGCTCGGCCTGCGGCAGCTCGACTTCGGCGCTGGCTGCCAGCGCTTGCGCCACCTGGTTGACTGCGGCTTTGGCGTCATCATTGCACCATTGCAGGAAATAGCCGCCTAACACGGCGCAGCGCAGGTTCTGGCTGCCCTGCGCCAGCAACGCTTCGGTGCGGGAAATCGGCCGATCGCTCTGGAACGGATCCTCGGTGTCGATGCCCTGCATCGCATCATACACCGTCGCGAGATCGTGCACCCGGCGGGCGAACGGGCCGATGTGATCCAGGCTGTCGACAAACGGCTGGCTGCCGCTGCGCGAAAGACGGCCGAAGGTCGGTTTCAGACCATAAATGCCGCACAGCGAGGCGGGCACGCGTATTGAGCCATTGGTGTCGCTGCCGAGCGAAAAAGTCACCAGGCCGGCCGCCACCGCTGCGGCCGAGCCGCCCGAAGAGCCGCCGGCGATGCGCCCGAGGTCATGCGGGTTTCGGGTGGCGCCGTAATGGCTGTTCTCGGTGGTGAAACCGTAGGCGTAGGCGTCCATGTTCAACATGCCGCAAAGCAACGCGCCTTGATCCGCCAGCCGGGAGACGCCCCAGGCGTCGCGGTCGGCCGGTGGCCGATCGCTGAACAGGCGGGCGCCGGCCAGCGTGGTTTCACCGGCGACGTCGAACAGATTTTTTACCGCATAGGGAATGCCGGCCAAAGCGGGCAGCGTTTGCCCAAGCGCGCGCGAACGGTCGAGGCGATCGGCTTCTTTTTGCATGCGTTCCCGGGTGATGTGCGTAAAGGCGTTCAGCGCGGGATTCTGACGGTCGATGTGATCGAGCGTATGCCGGACGATCTCGCGCGCCGAGAGCGCGCCGCGTTCAAGGGCCGTACGGATCTCGGCGAGCGACAGGGCGCTTAAGGGGTTCATGGGCGATATACCCCCGCGATTTCCTGGCGCGGATCCAGCGGGAAGGCCATCAGCGGTTCGGCCAGCGCGGCGATGCGTTCGATCTGTTTCAACAGTTCCCGGCGGCGGACATCGTCCAGTTCCACGGCCAGCACGGTTTCCATCTGGTGGATATAGGCCGCCCAATCGGCGGCGTGTTGATTGTTCATAAGCGATCCCGATAAATAAGAGAGTCAGAAGCCGGCGGCGCTGCCGTTGCTTCGCGGATCGAAAGCGCCTTCGAACATGCCGTTGGTGTGGCGTACGACGGCGCCGGCATGGCCGACCGTTTCGCTGAACGCCGGCAGCAGTTCAACGGCGTGGCCGCGCTGTCGCAGATAGTCGAGGGTCGCCGCGTTAAAGCGCCCCTCAAGCTTCAACGAGTCCGAACTTTCGCCCCAGGTTCGCCCCAGCAGCCAGCGCGGCGCGCTGATCGCCTGCTGCAGCGGCAGCCCTTGCACCACGTGCCGCACGAACAACGCCGCTTGAGTCTGCGGCTGGCCGTCACCGCCCATCGAGCCGTAGATCAGCGTGCGTCCGTCATACAGCCGGGCGGCGGCCGGGTTCAGCGTATGGAACGGCTGCTTGGCCGGCGCCAGCGCCAGCAGATGATCGGCGTCCAGGCTGAAAGAGGCGCCGCGGTTTTGCCACAGGACGCCGCTGTTCGGCAGTACCACGCCGCTGCCGAATTCGTGGTAGATGCTCTGAATGAAGGAGACCGCCAGCCCGCTGCTGTCCATCACCCCCATCCAGACCGTATCGCCGGGTCCTTTGCCCTGGCCCCAGTCGGCCGCTTTTTGGCCGTCGATGCGCCCGGCCAGCCTATCCAAATGGTCGGCCGCCAGCAGCGCCTGCGGATCCTGCGTCATGTGGCGCGGATCGGTGATGAAACGGTCGCGCAGATCGAACGCCAGCTTGGTGGCCTCGACCACGGCGTGTACCACGGCACCTTCGCTCTGTCCGACCAGCGGCAGACGGTCGGTCAGCCCGAGGATGACAAGCGACACCAGCCCTTGGGTCGGGGGAGCCAGATTGAATATTTCACCTTTTTGGTGTTCCAGGCGCAGCGGAGGACGGCGGCATGGCCGATAACTCGCCAGATCCTGAGCGGTAAGCGGCATGCCCAACATCGCCATGTCCGCCGCCATGCTTTCAGCCAGCGGCCCGCGATAAAAACTGTCGAGCCCGTCCTCACTCAGTGCGATCAGCGTATCGGCCAGCTGCGGTTGGCAGAATCGTTGGCCGGCAAGCGGGATCTTTCCCTGCGGCAGGTAAATGCGGGCGAAGGGGGCGAACTCCTCCAGCTCGTGGCGTTTGCTGCGCGTCGCCGCCTCTTGGGAGGCGGTGACCGGAATGCCGTCGGCGGCGTAGCGTATGGCGTCGGCGAGCAACCGCGACAGCGGCAGCGGCGTTTCGCCCAGTTCGGCCGAATAGGCCAACGCCTCCTGCCAGCCGCCGACGGTGCCGGCCACGGTCAACGCCGCTTTTGGGCCGCGCTGCGGGATGCGGCTTTCTCCGGCGTACAGCGCCGGCGTCGCCAGCGAGCCGGCGGCGCCGCTGGCGTCGATGGTCAGCGGCTCGCCCTGCGGCGGCACGATCAGCCAGAAACCGTCACCGCCGATGCCATTCATGTGCGGATAGACCACGGCGATGGTCGCGGCGGCGGCCACCATCGCCTCAATGGCGTTGCCGCCTTCGCGCAGCACCGCCAGCGCGCTTTCGCTGGCGAGATGGTGTGGCGTGACCGCCATGCCCTGTGGCGCGGTATTGCTGTTAATCATGTTTCTGCCCTTGTCTGAGGTGAGCGTTCGGGTAACAGAAGCAAGAGGCGTTCCACTTTTAATCAGGACGATTAATTGCTTGTCAGAGAGGGGCCGGGGCGTGCTATGTTCCGGTGAAACAAAAGTTACAGCGAGAGTGATGATGCAGCCCTTCGATGAACGCCTGCGCAACGAATATCCGCAATTGGCGCCGCAGGAACAGCGCGTCGCCGACTTTATCCTCGATCATTTCGATGACCTGATCAGTTACAACAGCGCCGAGCTGGCGCGCTTGAGCGGGGTTTCTAAAGCCACGGTCAGCAGGCTGTTCAAGCGGTTGGGGTATCGCAGCTACAAGGACATGCGCGCTGAGCTGCGCACCCTGCGCCAGAGCGGCATGCCGGTGACCGACGAGAGGCATGCGGTGCAGGGCAATACGCTGCTGGCGCGGCATTACAAGCAGGAAATGGCTAACATCTCGCACTGGGTGAGCCATCTCGATGTGGAGCAATTCGGCGCGGTGATCGCCGCGTTGGCGCGGGCGCGGCGGGTCGCGCTGCTGGGATTTCGCAACAGCTATCCGATAGCCATGCATCTGCGTCAGCAGCTGATGCAGGTGCGGGAGCGGGTGCTGCTGATGCCGCAGCCCGGCCAGACACTGGCGGAGGAACTGGTCGAGCTCGCGCCGCAGGATATGGCGGTGGTGGTGGCGTTTCGGCGCCGGCCGCGTCAGCTCAAGGCGATACTGACGCAGCTGCAAACTCGCCGGGTGCCGACGCTGTTGATCTGCGAACCGCAGGCGCAGTCGCTGATCCCGCTGGCGGACTGGCATTTGGCCGCTTCGCTGGACAGCGTCTCCGCCTTCGACAGCTATTCAGCCGCCATGAGCTTATGTAACCTGCTCAGCAACGCCCTGCTGCATGAGATGTTGGAGCAGGGGCGATCGCGTATTCATCACATTGCCGGTCTGTATCAGGATTTGGACGAACTGGAACCGCGCTAACCGGCGCTTTTTTGGTGCTGATGCACATTTTTGGTGCGTATTTGGCCTGCCTGCTTTCCCTTTCTCCGTCGCCGGCCCGCTGAGGTCGGCAGGTTTTTTCTCGTTAATCAGCGCCAGTTAAGGCATGGGTTCGACGTATTTTCGATTGGCACATTAGTTGCAGAGATTGTGGTGTAAGAATCTTTTGTTTCATCTTTTCACCATCGGGGATACGCTATGAACATCAAAAAAACGCTGTGGACGGTTTTCACTGGGATCGCCTTGCTGGCGCAGGCCGCGCCGACCATGGCGGATCAATTGCAAGAGATCCGGCAGCGCGGCGTCCTGCGCGTGGCGGTGCCGCAGGATTTCCCGCCATTCGGCTCGGTGGGCACCGATCTGCAGCCTCAGGGTTATGACATCGATATGGCGCGTTATCTGGCCGATAAGATGAAACTTAAGTTGCAGTTGGTGCCGGTCACCAGCGCCAACCGGGTGCCTTATCTGCAGACCAATAAAGTGGATCTGGTGATCTCCAGCCTGGGCAAAAATCCGGAGCGTGAAAAGACCATCGCCTTCAGCCGCGCCTATGCGCCTTTCTTCCTGGGGGTCTTTGGTCCTAAAGACGGCGCGTTGGCGGACATGGCGCAGCTCGATGGCAAGACCGTCGGCGTCACGCGCGGTGCGGTGGAGGATATGGTTCTGAGCGACGGCGCGCCTAAAGGGGCGCAGATCAAGCGTTATGAGGATAACAACACGACGCTGTCGGCCTATCTCTCCGGGCAGGTGCAGTACATCGCCACCGGTAACATGGTGGTGAGCGCCCTGGCGCGCCAGAATCCGGACAAGGCGCCGGCCGCCAAGTTTATGTTGAAAGATTCGCCGTGCTTCGTGGGGTTGCGCCAGGGAGAACCGGCCCTGAAAGCGGCGGTGGATGCGCTGATTGGACAGGCGCTGGCGGACAAGACGCTGAATGGCCTGTCGGAGAAATGGTTGAAAGCACCGCTGCCCGATGGTTTTGGCGCATAACGGGAGCGGCGGATGACCTATCAGCTGAATTTCTCCGCGCTCTGGCCCTACATGCCTGAGCTGTTGGCGGGGTTACTGACGACGATGGCGCTGACGGCGCTGGCGACGTTGATGGGGGTTGCGCTGGGCATTTGCGGCGCGGCGATCCGCAGCGGCCGGGCCGGCGCGCTGAGCCGCCTTTGGGGCGTTTACGTCGAAGTGGTGCGCAACACGCCGTTCGTCGTGCAGTTGTTCTTCATCGTGTTCGGCCTGCCGAGCCTGGGCTGGAAACTGACGGCCGGGCAGGCGGCGCTGCTGGCGATGGTGATCAACCTTGGCGCCTACAGCACCGAAATTATTCGCGCCGGCATTCAGGTCACGCCGAAGGGGCAGTGGGAAGCGGGACGCGTGTTGGGGCTCAGCCGCAGCCAGACCTTTTTACGCATCGTACTGCCGCCGTCGCTGCAGCGTATTTATCCGGCGTTGGTGAGCCAGTGCATCATCGTGATGCTGGGATCCTCGGTGGTGTCGCAGGTCTCGTTCGAAGAGCTGACCTTCGCCGCCAACCTGATCCAGTCGCGCACCTTCCTCAGCTTTGAAGTCTATCTGGTGACGGCGCTGCTTTATCTGTTGTTGTCGCTGTTGATGCGTCAACTGTTGCTGGCCGCCGGGCGGCGTTTTTTAGGGAGCCGGAACTGATGCTGACGTTTACCGATTGGGACATCGTGCGCAATCTGCTGTTGGCGGCTCGCTGGACGCTGCTGCTGTCGTTGACGGCATTTTTCGGCGGCACGCTGGTGGCGCTGCCGCTGGTGTTGATGCGCCTGAGCAAGCGCCGCTGGGCAATGCGTTTTGTCCGCGTTTACGCTGAACTGTTTCAGGGCACGCCGCTGTTGATGCAGCTGTTTTTGGCGTTTTTCGGTCTGGCGCTGTTTGGCGTCGACGTCAGCCCATGGACCGCGGCCGCGCTGGCGCTGACGCTATTCACCAGCGCTTTTCTGGTGGATATCTGGTCCGGCAGCATCGCCGCCTTGCCGAAAGGTCAGTGGGAGGCAGCCCGTTGTCTCGGGCTGAGTTTCACGCAGACGCTGATGCGCGTCATCACGCCGCAGGCGGTGCGTATCGCCATTGCGCCGACCGTCGGTTTCTCGGTTCAGGTGATCAAGGGTACCGCCTTGGCGTCGATCATTGGCTTCGTCGAGCTGACCAAGGCCGGCACCATGCTGAACAATGTGACTTATCAGCCCTTCAAAGTGTTTGGTCTGGTCGCGTTGGGCTATTTCCTGATGTGCTATCCCTTGTCGCGTTACAGCCATTATCTGGAGAAGAAATGCCATGCCGATCATCACCATTAATCAGGTTCAAAAATATTACGGTCAGAATCATGTGTTGAAGGGCGTGGATCTGGATATCGACATGGGGCAGGTGGTCTCGATCATCGGCCGCAGCGGGTCTGGTAAAAGCACGCTATTGCGCTGCATCAACGGGCTGGAAGGGTATCAGGAAGGGAGCATCAAACTGGGCGGCATGACCATCACCGATCGCGATTCGCAGGCGCGTGAAATCAGCCGCTCGATTGGCATGGTGTTTCAGAACTTTAACCTGTTCCCGCATATGACGGCGCTGGAAAACGTGATGCTGGCGCCGCGCCGGGTGCTGAAAAAAAGCGCTGCCGAGTGCCGCGAGTTAGCCGAACAGATGCTGAACAAGGTGGGGTTGGGTGAGCGCATGCATTACGTGCCGGCCAACCTTTCCGGCGGGCAACAGCAGCGGGTGGCGATCGCCCGGGCGCTGGCGATGAAACCGAAGGTGTTGCTGTGCGATGAGATCACCTCGGCGCTGGATCCCGAGCTGGTGGGTGAAGTCCTGAAGGTGCTGGAACAGTTGGCGCGAGAGGGCATGACGCTGATTCTGGTCACTCATGAAATGAGCTTCGCCCGCGAGGTGGGCGACCGGGTGGTATTCATGCACCAGGGCAAGGTGTGGGAGCAGGGAAATAGCCGCATGCTGTTCGCCAATCCGCAAACCCAGGAATTGAAACAGTTTATCGCTTCTGTGCGCGGGTTGTCAGAAGCCTGATTTCGGCAAATAAAATGACAAGTTATTAAGCTGGTAAGGAAATAACATGCTAACTACTCCGCAGTTCGAACAGATTAACCCGCCGGCGCGCTTGCTGATGGGGCCGGGGCCGATCAACGCCGATCCGCGCGTGCTGCGCGCCATGTCGAGCCAACTGATCGGCCAGTACGATCCGGCAATGACCGGTTACATGAATCAGGTCATGGCGCTGTATCGCGCGCTGTTCCGCACCGAAAACCGCTGGACGATGCTGGTGGACGGCACCTCGCGCGCCGGCATCGAGGCGCTGCTGGTTTCTGCCATTCGTCCGGGCGATAAGGTGCTGGTGCCGGTATTCGGCCGCTTCGGACATCTGCTGTGCGAAATTGCCCGCCGTTGTCGCGCCGAGGTACACACGATCGACGCGCCGTGGGGCGAGGTGTTCAGCGCCGATCGCATCGAAGACGCGATTAAGCGGGTGCGCCCGCGCCTGCTGCTGACGGTGCAGGGCGACACGTCCACCACCATGCTGCAGCCGCTGCATGAGCTGGGCGATATCTGCCGCCGCCACGGCGTGCTGTTCTATACCGATGCGACGGCGTCCTTTGGCGGCAACCCGCTGGAGACCGACGCCTGGGGGCTGGATGCGGTCTCCGCCGGGCTGCAGAAGTGCCTGGGCGGCCCTTCCGGCAGTTCGCCGATCACCCTCAGCCCGCAGTTTGAAGAGATCGTGCGCCGTCGCAAATGCGTGGAGGAGGGGATCCGCACCGCCGAACATGCCGACGGCGACGACGAGATGATCTACTCCAACTATTTCGACCTCGGCATGATCATGGATTATTGGGGGCCGGAACGCCTGAATCACCATACCGAAGCCACCAGCATGTTGTTCGCGGCGCGAGAATGCGCGCGGGTGATCCTCGAGGAAGGGCTGGATCAGGCCATTGCCCGCCACCGGCTGCACGGCGCGGCGATGCTGGCGGGCATCCGGGGCATGGGGCTGGCGGTGTTCGGCGATCTCGAGCACCGCATGAATAACGTGCTCGGCGTGATGATCCCGCCGCAGGTGCACGGCGAGCAGGTGCGGCAGATGATGCTGAACGATTTCGCTATCGAAATCGGCACCTCGTTCGGCCCGCTGCAGGGCAAGATCTGGCGCATCGGCACCATGGGCTACAACGCGCGCAAAGATTGCGTGCTGCAAACGCTGGCGGCGCTGGAGGCGGTGTTGAACCGGTTGGGCTTCGCCACGCAACAGGGGGAGGCCCTCCAGGCGGCCTGGAACCTGTACGATGCAGGACGGCCAGAATGACGCCGCAGGAGGCGCAGCAGGCCGCCGCGCGGGTGATGGCGCGCTGTGACGAGCTGGCGGCGATCAGCGCGGAGCCCGGTAAACTGACGCGTCTTTATCTGTCTGCGGAACATCGGCGCGCCAACGTTCTGGTGGGCGAATGGATGCGCGAGAGCGGCATGCGGGTGTGGCAAGACAGCGTCGGCAATATCTGTGGCCGTTATGAAGGGCTAACGCCCGGCGCCCCCGCGCTGCTGCTCGGTTCGCATCTGGACACGGTGCGCAACGCCGGGCGTTATGACGGCATGCTCGGCGTGCTCACGGCGCTGGAAACGGTGGCGCAATACCATCGCCAGGGGCGCCGTTTGCCGCTGGCGCTGGAGGTGATCGGCTTTGCCGACGAAGAGGGCGCTCGCTTCGGCGTGACGTTGCTGGGCAGCCGCGGCTTGACCGGCCAATGGCCGCAGGAATGGCTGGCGCAGACTGACGCGGACGGGGTGAGCATCGCGCAGGCCATGCGCGACTTCGGGCTGGAGCCGACGGCGATCGCGCAGGCGCGCCGCGCGCCGCAGGAAATCCGCGCTTATCTGGAATTGCATATCGAACAGGGCCCATGTCTGGAGGCGGCCGACCTGGCGCTGGGGGTGGTGACGGCGATCAACGGCGCGCGTCGGCTTAACTGCGTCTTTAGCGGAGAAGCGGGCCATGCCGGTACGGTGCCGATGGGGCAGCGCAAAGACGCGCTGGCGGCCGCGGCGGAATGGATAACGGCGGTTGAAACGTTGACCCGCGCAGCCGATCCGCATCTGGTGGCCACCGTCGGCTGCATCGAGAGCCTGCCGGGCGCGGCCAACGTGATCCCGGGCGAAGTGCGATTGACGCTCGACGTGCGCGGCCCGCAGGATGCGCCGCTGGCGGCGCTGTTGGCGACGTTGCTGGCGCAGGCGCAGACGATCTGCGCACGCCGCGGAGCGCGCTTCGCCAGCGAGGAGTTTTACCGCATTGACGCCACCGCCTGCGATGGCGATCTGCAGCGCCGCTGGCAGGCGGCCGTCGAGCAGGTACAGGGGCAGAGTCTGGCGCTGCCGAGCGGCGCCGGTCATGACGCCATCGCCGTGGCGGCGCAATGGCCGGTCGGCATGCTGTTCGTGCGTTGCGCCGGCGGCGTCAGCCATCATCCGGCTGAAGCGGTGCGGCAGGCGGACGTAGCGCTGGCGATCCAGGCCTATTGCCTGACGATCGCCGGCTGGGAGCTAAGATGAGGGTATGAGACTTCCTAAGATGACGCGTTACGACGATAGAAGCTCAGGGCGATGGCCAATCCGGCCAGCAGTCCGGCGCAGGTGCGGTTTAGCCAGCGCAGAGCGCGGCCGGAAAATATACGCATAGCATGGTGGCCGCCAAGCGCGTAGAGACTCATCAGAGCGATATCGATCAGGGCGGTCACCAAAGCGAGAATCACGTATTGCAGCGCTACGTCGCCCGCTGGCTGGATGAACTGCGGCAGAAAGGCGGAAAAGAACAGCAGTCCTTTGGGATTGGAGAGTGCGACCAGCAGCGAGCGCATAAACGCGGCGCGGCCGTTGCGGGCGCCGGGCATCGCGTTCTGTGCTGCCTGCGGGGTGCCAAGCGGCGCGCGCCACAGTTGGCAGGCTAGATAGAACAAATAAGCGGCGCCGGCCCATTTGACCAGCGTGAAAAGCAGTTCGGAAGCTTGCAGTATTGCCCCTAAGCCGCAGCCGACGGCACCGATCAACAGCAGGTCGGACAGCGCCGCACCGGCAATGCCGCAGGCGGCGACGCGTTTGCCTTTGGTTGCGCCGTTATTGAGCGCCAACAGCATGGTTGGGCCCGGCGTAATGGTGACCGCCGCGACGGCCACGATATAGAGCAAGAGTGTCGTCATATCCATATCACTTCTCCTTGCGTTATCGGCTAAGGTGCCGGGAATTCAGTCAAGACGCAGAAAGCTGTCGGCATCGCGCCAGGCAGGGAAGGCGCTGCGGTAACTCTGCAGGGTTTCCAGCGACAGCTCGGCGTCCAGCCGCGCGGCTGCGCCGGGCTCGGCATCCGCCAGGATCTCGCCCTGCGGGCTGATGATCAGGCTGTCTCCGCTGTAGTTCAGGCCGTTCGGATCGTCGCCCACCCGGTTGCAGCCCGCCACATACACCTGATTTTCAATCGCCCGCGCCGCCAGCAGCGTTTGCCAATGGCGGCTGCGCGGCGCCGGCCAGTTGGCGACGTACAGCGCCAGATCGTAATCCTGCTGATAGCGCGCCCAGACCGGGAAACGCAGGTCGTAGCAGATCTGCGGCAGGATGCGCCAGCCGCGCCACTCGACGATTTCGCGCCGGTTGCCGGCCTGATAGTGCAGGTGTTCGCCGGCCATGCGGAACAGATGGCGTTTATCATAGGCATGCACCTGGCCGCCCGGCTCCACCAGCAGGAAGCGATTGACCGCGCCTTCGGCGGTTTTCAGCGCCACGCTGCCGCCGATCAACGCGTGGCTTTTCACCGCCCAGCCGTGCAGCCAGTCGATCACCTGCTGTTCGGGCAGGGCGCTCTCGCCGGCATCCATGGCGAAACCGGTGGTGAACATCTCCGGCAAGACGATGAGATCGCGCCCGACGATCGGCGCCAGCAACGCATCGAAAGCCGCCAGGTTGGCGGGGCCGTCGCGCCAGACCAGCGGTTGCTGCAACAGGGTAATTTTTAAAGTCGACATAACCGCTCCGCAGCTGCATCCAGCGTGGCGTCCTGTTTAGCGAAGCACAGCCGGATCAATTTATGGGGGAAAGGATCGGCACAGAAGACCGACAGCGGAATGGCCGCCACGCCCACGTGCTCGGTTAACCAATGGCAGAACGCCACATCGTCCAGATCGGAGATGGCGCTGTAGTCCGCCAGCAAGAAGTATGTACCGGCGCAGGGTAAAATTTCCAGTCGGCTGCTCGCCAGCGCTTGCACGAAGCGGTCGCGCTTGGCGCGGTAGAATGCCGGCAACTGTCGCCAGTGCTCCGGCTCGGCGCGCAGGCTATCCGCCAGCGCCAGCTGCGCCGGGGTGTTGACCGAAAAGGTCAGGTATTGATGCACCTTGCGCACCTCGGCGCTCAGCGCGGCGGGCGCCACGCAGTAACCCACTTTCCAGCCGGTCATGTGGAAGGTTTTACCGAAGGAGGACACCGCGATCGCCCGTTGGCGCAATTGTGGGTGGGCCAATACGCTGGCGTGCCCGCCTTTGGCGAAGCAGATATGTTCGTAGACCTCGTCGCTGAGCACGTAGATCTCGCGTTCGGCGATGGCGTGCCACAGCTGCTGCATGTCTTCCGCCTGCCAGGCGGTGGCGGACGGGTTGTGCGGCGTATTGACGATCACCAGACGGGTGCGCGGCGACAGCGCGGCGGCGAACCGTTGCCAATCCACGGCAAATGCGGGCGGCTGCAGGGCGAGGCGTTTGAGTACGCCGCCGGCCAGCGTCACCGCCGGCGCGTAGCTGTCGTAGCTCGGATCGAAACAGACCACCTCATCGCCGGGGCGCACCAGCGCGGTGATGGCGGCGAACAGCGCTTCGGTGGCACCGGCGGTGACGGTCACTTCGCTGCCGGCATCCGGCTGCCAGCCATACAGCTCGGCGGTTTTGTCGGCGATGGCTTCGCGCAGCGCCGCCACGCCGGTCATTGGCGCATATTGGTTGGCGCCCTGGGCGACGTGCCAGGCCAGGCGTGCTTTCAGGTAGTCCGGCCCGTCAAAATCAGGGAAGCCCTGCGACAGGTTGATCGCCTGATGCTGCTGCGCCAGCGCGCTCATCTGGGTGAAGATGGTGGTGCCCAGGGCAGGCAGTTTACTGTCGGGAATCAATGCGGAAGTGCTCATAGCAGGTGAATACTCCAGGCGCTTATATTGCCGTCAATATAACACGATGCTAGTATTTGGCAATCAAGACGCTTAGATGGCTAAATGCGAAAAAGTGCTTAGCCTGTCGCGCAGCCGGCTAAGCTTCACCTGCTGACCGCTATACCGAACGGGAAACGATAACAATGACGGAGAATCCGCAACTTACCGCATTACTGGCTGCCTGCCACTGGATTGGTGACAAAGGCTGGTGTCCGGCGACCGGCGGCAACATGTCGCTGCGCCTCGACGAACGCCAGTGCCTGGTTACCGAGTCCGGCAAAGACAAAGGGAGTCTGAGCGCCGCCGATTTTCTGCGGGTGGATATCGCTGACAATCACGTGCCGAGCGGCCGTACGCCGTCGGCGGAAACCGGGCTGCATACGCTGCTCTATCGTTTGTACCCGCACCTTGGCGCGGTGTTGCATACCCATTCCGTCAACGCCACCGTGTTGTCGCGGGTGGAACGCGGCGATGCGTTGGTGCTGCAGGGGTACGAAATGCAAAAGTCGCTCGCCGGTCAGCGCAGCCACCTGGACAGCGTGGCGATCCCCATTTTCGATAACGATCAGGACATTCCCCGGCTGGCGTCGCGCGTCGCGGCCTATGCCGAGGTCACGCCGCTGCAGTACGGTTTTCTGGTGCGCGGCCACGGTCTCTATTGCTGGGGAAGTCAGGTGGCGGAAGCCCGCCGCCATCTCGAAGGGCTGGAATTCCTGTTCCAGTGTGAACTGCAACGTCGCTTGCTGGAGGCGAAATGATCCGCGCTATCGTGACCGATATTGAAGGCACCACCAGCGATATTCGCTTCGTGCATCAGGTGCTGTTTCCCTATGCCCGCGAGCGGCTGGCGGATTTTGTACGCCGTCACGCCACGGAGAGCGAAGTCGCCGCGCCGTTGGCGGCGCTGCGCGCTGAAATTGACCAGCCGCAGGCGGATCTCGATGCGCTGATCGCCGCGCTGTATCGCTTTATGGATGAAGATCGCAAATCCACCGCGCTCAAGGCGCTGCAGGGCATCATCTGGCGCAGCGGCTATCGCGAGGGCGACTTCCGCGGACATCTTTATCCGGAGGTCGCCGGGCAGTTGGCTGCCTGGCAGCGCCAGGGGCTGAAGCTTTACGTTTATTCTTCCGGTTCGGTGGAGGCGCAAAAGCTGCTGTTCGGCCACAGCGACGCCGGCGATCTGCAGCCGCTGTTCAGCGGCTATTTCGACACCCGCGTCGGCGCCAAGCGTGAAACCGCGTCGTACCGCAACATCGCGCAGGCTATCGGCATCGCGCCCGACGAACTGCTGTTCCTGTCCGATATTCACCAGGAGCTGGACGCCGCGCAGGCCGCCGGCTGGCATACCTGCCAGCTGATCCGCGATGAGGCGGACGCACAGAGCCGGCATCCGCAGGTCAGCCGTTTTGATCACATCGATTTAGGGGAGTTTGTCTCATGAGTGGATTGACCATTTTCAGTGATACAGCACCGCAGCAGCCGCTGTGGCAGAGCCGCGACGCGCAGGAAATCCAGCGCCAGCTGGCGCAGATCGGCGTGCGCTTTGAGCGTTGGCAGGCGGATCGCGAGTTGGGCGACAACCCGCAGCCGGAGGCGGTGATCGCCGCCTACCAGCATGAGATCGACCGGCTGGTGGCGGAAAAGGGCTACCAGAGTTGGGACGTGATCAGCATGCGGCCGGATCACGAGCAGCGTCAGGCGCTGCGCGAAAAATTCCTGTCCGAACACACGCACGGCGAGGATGAAGTGCGCTTTTTCGTTGAAGGGGCGGGGCTGTTTTGCCTGCATCTGGACAGCAAGATCTTCCAGATCCTGTGCGAAAAGAACGATCTGATCTCGGTGCCGGCCAACACCCGTCACTGGTTCGATATGGGCTCTGCGCCGCACTTTACCGCGATCCGGGTATTTGACAACCCGGAAGGCTGGGTGGCGCATTTCACCGGCGACACGATCGCCGATGCCTATCCGCGTCTGGACTGATCGTCAACCGGCGGGCGTTAACCCAGCGCCCGCTGGAAAATCCCCGCTTCAACCTGCTGCGGCGTGATCACGCCGCTGTCGAACACCCATCCGCTGATAAGCTTGGCCGGCGTGACGTCGAACGCCGGATTGCAGACCGGCGCATCGGCTGGCGCCCACTGGCAGGCGCCGAAGCTGCCTGAAACGCCGGTGACTTCGGCCGCCGCGCGTTGCTCGATCGGGATGGCGGCGCCGTCCGGACAGTGCGGATCGTGGGTGGTATGCGGGGCAGCCACATAGAATGGAATGCCATGGTAGTGCGCCAGCACCGCCAGGCTGTAGGTGCCAATCTTGTTGGCGACGTCGCCGTTGGCGGCGATGCGATCCGCGCCGACCCACACCGCATCGACCTGGCCCTGCGCCATCAGGCTGGCGGCCATCGAATCGCAGATCAGGCGATAGGGAATGCCCAGCTCGCCCAGTTCCCAGGCGGTCAGACGGCCGCCCTGCAGCAGCGGCCGGGTTTCATCAACCCATACCTGTTGCACTTTGCCCTGCTGGTGGGCACGCAGCAGCACGCCGATGGCGGTGCCGACGCCGGCGGTGGCCAACCCGCCGGTATTGCAGTGGGTCAGCAGGCGGCTGCCGGGCTTGACCAGCCCAGCGCCGTGATCGGCGATGCGATCGCACAGCCGGCGATCTTCCTCCACCAGCCGCAGCGCTTCGTTCACCATCGCCGGCGCCCAGTCCGGCTCCGCCAGCGCCAGCTTCATGCGATCCAGATTGTTCATCAGGTTAACCGCCGTCGGGCGGGCGGCGCGTAGCGTGTGCAGCGCCTGTTCCAGCTCGGCGCGCGGCACACCGCGTTCCGCCAGCAGCGCCAACAGCAGGCTGGCGGACAGCCCGATCAGCGGCGCGCCGCGCACCCGCAGGCTGTGAATGTGCCCGACCAACTCCTCCACGCTGTCGCAGGCGCGCCACCGCTTTTCCTGCGGCAGGGCTTGCTGATCGAGGATCCAAAGGCGGTTGTCCCGCAGGGTCAAACTGGTGGTGTTAAGCGCTTGCATCGGCGGTTAATTCCTTGTTGCGAGGTTATTGCATCTGAAACGCTATTCTGCCAACATGACTTCCAGATGTATAGACGTCCAAATGCTTTTACGTCTAAATAAACAGAATCGCTGGGGGCAGCGAGAGAGAACAGAGGGGTTGGGGAATGTCGCTTTATCGTACGTTTACGGCTGCCGATGCCGTTGAATACGCCCGCCAATACGGGCAGGTGGCCGATCCGCAAGCGCTGGTGAGCGCCGACGAGATCGGCGACGGCAACCTGAACCTGGTGTTCAAGATCCGCGATCGCGAAGGCGTGAGCCGGGTGATCGTCAAACAGGCGTTGCCGTACGTGCGCTGCGTGGGCGAATCCTGGCCGCTGACGCTGGATCGGGCGCGCATCGAAGCGGAAACGCTGTTGATCCACGGCGGTTTCTGCCCGCGACATACGGTAAAAATCCTGCACCACGATCCCGAGTTGGCGGTGATGGTGCAAGAAGATCTCTCCGATCATCGCATCTGGCGCAGCGAACTGGTGCAGGGGAACTATCATCCGCTGGCGGCCGGTCAGCTGGCGGAATACCTGGCGCAGACGCTGTTCCACACCTCCGATTTTTATCAGTCGGCGCAGCAGAAAAAAGCGGAAGTCAGCCGCTTCACCAACCCCGAGCTGTGCCAGATCACCGAAGATCTGTTCTTTACCGATCCCTATATCGACCATGAGCGCAATCAGTTCGAGGCGGCGCTGTTGCCGCAGGTGCAGGCGCTGCGTGAGGATGCGCCGCTGAAGCTGGCGGTCGCCGGCCTGAAACACCGCTTTCTCAGCAAGGCGGAGGCGTTGTTGCACGGGGATATCCACAGCGGTTCAATTTTCGTGGCGGAAGGGCGATTGAAAGCGATCGACGCTGAATTCGGTTTCTACGGCCCGATCGGTTTCGATGTCGGCACTGCGTTAGGCAATCTGCTGCTCAACTATTGCGGCCAGCCTGGGCTGTTCGGGCCGCGCGACGCCGCCGCCGGGCGCGAGCAGCGTCTGCAGGATGTGCGCGAGCTGTGGCTGATCTTTGCCGATCGTTTCCTGGCGCTGTGCCATCAGCAAAGCCGTGATGCGGCGCTGGCGACGCCGGGTTACGCCGAGCAGTTCCTGCAGCAGGTCTGGACTGATGCGGTAGGGTACTGCGGCACAGAGCTGATTCGGCGCACTATCGGCCTGGCGCACGTCGCCGATCTGGACAGCATCGCCGACGCCGACATGCGCCTCGACTGTCAGCGTCATGCGCTGGGTTTGGGGCGCACGCTGATCGTCAATGCGCCGCAGATCGAGCATATCGACGCGCTGTTGGCGCGCATTCGTCAGCAAGGCTGAAGAGCCCGACAGTAATGAGGCAAACCCGGCTGCGGCCGGGTTTTTTTTTAATAACTTATTGGCATCAGTAACAGAATAGATAAATTGTTTTTAACTAAAAAGGTATTTTCACTCGCTTCTTATTTGTAAATTTAATTATATTTTATGACCGTTGGTTACATGTCTTTAATATTAACGCCATCCATAAGGACAGTGCTTATTTATCTGGCTTTCATGACGGTAATTAAAATAAAAAAACGCCATCCGTTCTTTTTTTGATCGTTTTATTGTGGGAGTGGGAAGATGAAAAAAGACTTTTTATCGATAAAAACTATCACGTCGCCGTTACTTTTTTAGGAAATGGGATAGCTCATGCTTGGGTTTGAATAAAGCAGCGGGTTGATTATCTCAATATTACCCCCTAGATTATTCGAGTGTCGGGCAATCGTAAATAAATAACGCAAGGTTATTAACTATAAGTAACCTTTGGCCTCACTTTGTCTGATTATTTCTATCGAGATCGGAGTGCTCCATGCAATTAACGCCAAGAGAAATCGAAAAACTGATGGTCTATACCCTGGCTGACGTCGCATTAAAACGAAAATCCAGAGGGATAAAGCTTAATTATCCCGAGGCGGTGGCCATTATTACCACCGCGGCGCTGGAGGGCGCCCGCGAGGGAAAAACGCTGGAAGAAGTCATGAACGACACGCGGCAGGTTTTGAGCCGCGATGACGTCATGGACGGCGTGGCGGACTTGATCCCGCATGTGCAGGTCGAGGCGATATTCAGCGACGGCAGCCGCCTGGTGACGGTGCACGATCCTATTCAATAAACGCCGATGGCCTTCCTGAATCCCATGGACGAATCTTATCAGCACAGGTATTCCGATGAAAAAGCATGACAAAGAAAAGCACGTGCGCCAGGCGGCTATATCCTGTCCGAAAGTCCCATCACCTTCAATGAAGATCGCGAGACGGTTATTTTAACGGTGCGCAACACCGGCGACAGGCCTATTCAGGTCGGCTCACACTTTCATTTCTTCGAAGCCAACAAAGCGCTGCAGTTCGATCGCGCCGCCGCCTTTGGCAAACGGTTAAATATCACCGCCACGACGGCGATCCGTTTTGAACCCGGCGATGAAATCGAGGTGGCGCTTATTGCCATCGGCGGCAAGCAAACGGTTTATGGTTTTAATAATCTGGTGGACGGTTGGGCGGGCGACAGCCCGGTAGCCGCCGGTGAAAGAGTAAAGAAAACTATAGATGTAAAGCGAGCTATTGAGCTGGGTTATAAAAACCGCGATCAGGCGCCCATCAAGACGGACGAGGAATAAAGCATGCCAACGATCTCCAGGCAGGAATATGCCGGGCTGTTCGGCCCGACCACCGGCGATAAAATTCGCTTGGGCGATACGCAACTGTTTATTGAAATAGAAAAAGATCTGCGCGGTTACGGTGAGGAATCGGTCTACGGCGGCGGTAAGTCTCTGCGCGACGGCATGGGCGCCGATAACCGATTAACCAGCGACAATGTGTTGGATCTGGTCATTACCAATGTGACCATTCTGGACGCCCGGCAAGGGGTGATCAAGGCGGACGTCGGCATTAAAAACGGCCTGATCGCCGGCATTGGCAAAAGCGGCAACCCGGCGATGATGAACGGCGTCACGCCCGGCATGGTGGTGGGCGTCAGCACCGACGCCATCTCGGGCGAACACCTGATCCTGACCGCCGCCGGCATCGATACGCACATTCATTTCATTTCGCCGCAGCAGGCCGCACATGCGCTCTCCAACGGCGTGACGACCTTCTTCGGCGGCGGCGTCGGGCCGACCGACGGTTCCAACGGCACCACGGTGACCGCCGGGCCCTGGCATATCCACCGCATGCTGCGCGCCTTCGAGAACATGCCGGTCAACGTGGGAATGCTCGGCAAGGGGCACGCTTCGCACGCTGCGCCGCTGGTCGAACAAATCGCCGCCGGCGTGGCCGGGCTGAAGGTGCATGAGGACTGGGGCGCCACCAACTCCGCGCTGCGCCACGCGCTGAGGGTGGCCGACGACATGGATATTCAGGTGGCGGTGCATACCGACAGCCTGAACGAGGGCGGCTACGTCGAGGACACCATCGACGCCTTCGAAGGGCGCACTATCCACACCTTCCACACCGAAGGCGCCGGCGGCGGGCACTCGCCGGATATCATCAAGGTTGCCTCGCAGATGAACGTCTTGCCGAGCTCCACCAACCCCACGCTGCCGTTCGGCATCAACAGTCAGGCCGAACTGTTCGACATGATCATGGTGTGCCACAACCTCAACCCCAATGTGCCGGCCGACGTGGCGTTTTCCGAAAGCCGGGTGCGGCCGGAAACCATCGCCGCGGAAAACGTGCTGCACGACATGGGCGTGCTGTCGATGTTTTCCAGCGACTCCCAGGCGATGGGGCGGGTTGGCGAAAACTGGCTGCGGGTGATGCAGACGGCGCACGCGATGAAAGCCGCGCGCGGCAAGCTGCCGGAAGATGCGGCGGAACACGATAACTTCCGCGTGCTGCGCTACGTGGCGAAGATCACCATCAACCCGGCGATCGCGCAGGGCATCAGCCACGTGCTGGGTTCGGTCGAGGTCGGCAAGATGGCCGATCTGGTGTTGTGGGAGCCGCGCTTCTTCGGCGCCAAGCCGAAGCTGGTGATCAAGGGCGGGATGATTAACTGGGCGGTGATGGGCGATCCCAACGCGTCGTTGCCGACGCCGCAGCCCACGTTCTACCGACCGATGTTCGGCGCCATGGGCAAATCGCTGCAGGAAACCTGCGTCACCTTCGTCTCCGGCGCGGCGTTGCATGACGGCATCAAAGAGAAACTGGGGCTGGAGCGGCAGGTGATGGCAGTGCATAACTGCCGCGCGATCTCCAAGCAGGACATGGTGCGCAACGCGGAAACGCCGCATATCGAGGTGGACCCCGAAACCTTCGCCGTCAAGGTCAACGGCGAACACGCCACGGTGAAACCGATCGCCACCGCCGTGCTTAATCAACGCTACTTTTTCAGCTAGGAACCGCCGCTCATGATCGTGATTGAAAAGATACTCGGCAATATCAAACGGGATGCCGACTGGCGTGAGCGCTTGCAACACGCCTCGCTGGACGTGCTGGCGCTCTCGCAGTGGGAGGCGCAGAAAAGCCGCTGTCGCAAAACCACCCGCGATGGTCAGGATCTCGGCATTTCCCTCGATCGTCACCAGGTGCTGGCCGACGGCGACGTGTTGCTCTGGGACGAAGCGAACCGCAGCGCGGTGGTGGTGCAGATGAACCTGCGCGATGTGATGGTAATCCATCTTGAGTCGCTGCTGGCGACCGATATAGCGACGGTGCTGAAGACCGCGTTCGAACTGGGGCATGCCCTGGGCAATCAGCACTGGAAATCGGTCATCAAAGGGAATCGCATCTTTATTCCGCTGACGGTGGCGACCAAGGTGATGGATTCGGTGATGAAAACCCACGGCTTTCATGCGCTGCCTTATTCGTTCGTGAAGGGCGAAAGCATTTTGCCGCATCTGACCCAGCCCGAAGCGCGCCTGCTGTTCGGCGGCGCGGAGGATTCCGCGACCCATGTGCATGTTGACAGCCCATTCCTCGGTCAGCATGTGATCAAATTGAAATGAACGCTGTTCAGCTGATTCGCATCCTGCAGTTTGCCGACTCGGTGCTGCCGGTGGGGGCGTTTGCCTTTTCCAATGGCGTCGAGTCGGCGATCCAGGCCGGCATCGTGCGCGATGTCGACACGCTGAAATCGTTCACCCGCACCGCTTTGCAACAGGCGGCGGGCGGCGACGGCCGGGCGGTCGCGGCGGCCTGCCGGGCGCTGCAGGGGGGCGATCGCGAGGCGGTTATCGGGCACGACTGGGCGCTGTTCAACCGCAAGCTGAATGAAGAAGGCCGCAGCATGGTGGTGAGGATGGGAAAGAAGCTGGCGGAAATGACGGCGGCCATCTGTGATGAGCCCCAGGTGGTCTGGTGGCTTGAGCAGATCAAAACCGGCCGCGCCGCCGGCACCTATCCGGTGACGCAGGCGGTAGTGATGACGGCGCTGGGCGCGGGGCCGCGCGAGGTGGCGGTGATGCATCAGTACGGCGTGGCGATGACCATTCTCAGCGCCGCCATGCGCCTGATGCGCGTCACCCATATCGACACCCAACGCATCCTGTTTCAACTCAACCGGGACATCGACGTTTTTTGTGACGAAGCCGAACGCGGCGGCGTTGAACAAATGGCCTCTTACGCGCCGGTGACCGACGTCCTGGCCGCGCTGCACGTCGGCGCATTTACCCGACTGTTCAGCAACTAATGATAAAGGAACGAGCAGAGTGAAGAAAATTACCCGCATTGGCATCGGCGGCCCGGTAGGCTCGGGCAAGACCGCGATTATCGAAGTCATTACGCCGCGTCTGATCGAACGGGGCATCAGCCCGTTAATCATCACCAACGACATCGTCACTACCGAAGACGCCAAACAGGTCAAGCGCACGCTCAAGGGGATCCTCGACGAGGAGAAAATTCTGGGCGTGGAAACCGGCGCCTGCCCGCATACCGCGGTGCGCGAGGATCCGAGCATGAATATCGCCGCGGTGGAGGAGATGGAGGCCCGTTTCCCGGACAGCGACGTGGTGATGATCGAGAGCGGCGGCGATAACCTGACGTTGACCTTCAGCCCGGCGCTGGCGGACTTTTACATCTACGTTATCGACGTCGCCGAAGGGGAAAAGATCCCGCGCAAAAACGGCCCGGGCCTGGTTCAGGCCGACATCCTGGTGATCAACAAAATCGATTTGGCGCCGTACGTCGGCGCCAGCCTGGCGGTGATGGAACACGATACGCGCGTGGTGCGCGGCGAGCGGCCTTATATCCTCACCAACTGCAAAACCGGCGAAGGCATCGACGAACTGGTGGACATGATCATGCGTGATTTCCTGTTCACCCACGCGCCGTCGGCGGCGTTATGACGGCCGTCAGCGAAGCGGCGAGGCGCGTGGCGCAACTCGGCGCCGACGCGCCGGAGTTGGCCGCCTACCAGGACGAACCGCCGCAGATGGCCAGCGGCGGCGTGGGCAAAACCGGCTATCTGCGGCTGGGGTTCGCGCTGAACGGGCATTGCAGCGTGCTGCGGCAAATGGAGCGGCGCGTGCCATTTCTGGTGCAGCGGGCGCTGTATTGGGACGAGGCGCTGCCGCAGATGCCGTGCGTATTCGTCATCTCCACCTCGGGCTGCATCTTGCAGGGCGATCGCCTGACGCTCGAGGTGCAGGTCGCCCCCCGGGCCTGCGGGCATGTCACCACTCAATCGGCGACCAAGATCCACGCCATGGAAAATAATTACGCGGCGCAGATGCAGACGCTGACGCTCGAAGAGGGCAGCTATCTGGAGATGATGCCCGATCCGGTGATCCCTCACTGCGGCTCGCGCTTCATTACCGATACCCGCATTACGCTGCACCCCACGGCGACGCTGCTCTATGGCGAGATCCTGATGTCGGGGCGCAAACACCATCAGGCGGATCGCGGTTTCAGATTCGACGTTTACTCTTCGCGCATCAGCGCCTGTCGCCCCGAGGGCAACATGCTGTTTGTCGAGCGCTATGTGCTGGAACCGCATAAACACCCGCTGAACGGGGTCGGCGTGATGGGGCCGTTCGATGTGTTCGGCAATGTGATCCTGCTGACGCCGCCCGAGCATCATCAGCGGATCCTCGATCGCATCGCGCCCCGCTATGACGAGGCTGAGGGGATCGCCAGCGGCGTCAGCCGGTTGCCCAATGAGTGCGGGCTGATCTTTAAGGCTTTGGGCAAAGAGGCGCGCCAGGTGAAGGCGGCGATTCGCGCTTTCTGGCGCGTCGCCCGGGAGGAAATCTTGGGCGTGACGCTGCCCGAGCCTTTTATCTGGCGCTAGTCTGCAGCGGGAAGCGGTCATGACGACAAAGTGGAGTTGGGCGGCGTTGTGCGCCCGCAGCCGAATAGCGGCGGTGACGGATGCGGTGCTGCGCGGCTGTTCGCAGGTGATGTTTCAAAATAACCCTTTGACCGGATTATTGTTTTTCATCGCCATTTTCGTGGGCGCCTGGGAAGAGGGGCTGCCGCAGGTGGCCTTCGGCTGCCTGCTGGGTACGGCGGCGGCGACGCTCAGCGCGGCGTGGTTGGTGGACGATCGCGCAGCGTTGCGCACCGGTCTCTATGGCTACAACGGCTGCCTGGTCGGCGCCGCGCTGCCGACCTTTTTGCTGCCCTCTGTCTGGCTGTGGATCGGCGTGATCTTCAGCAGCGCGATCTCGGTGATCGTCACCGTCGGCCTCAATCGGCTGCTGCGTACCTGGAAGATCGCGGCGCTGACCGCGCCTTTCGTGCTGACCACCTGGACGGTGCTGCTGGCCAGCTACCCGTTCAGCCATCTGCGGCATGTGCGGTTGCCGCCGGCGGCCATCCCGGCCGACGGCGCGGTGTTCAACCCGCATCCCGACCTGGCGGAGGTGTTGAGCGGTGCGTTGCACGGCGTCTCCCAGGTCTTTTTGTGCAGCAGCGTGAGCGGCGGCGTGCTGCTGTTGCTCGGGCTGGCGGTTTCGTCGCCGCGCGCGATGGCGCTGGGTTTTTTCGGCGCCTTGCTGGCGGTGATCACCGCGCTGGCGATCGGCGCCGATCCGCAGGCGGTCTTCGCCGGGCTGTATGCTTTCAGCGCGGTGCTGACGGCGGTGGCGCTGGGTTCCGTCTTCAACCCGCCCGGCCGGCGGGTGCTTATCTATACGCTGCTCGGCGTGATTTTCACGGTGCTGGTGCAGGGGGCTTTCAATACCTTGCTGGCTCCGCTGGGGATGCCGTCGCTGACCATGCCGTTCGTGATCGCGTCCTGGCTGTTTTTGAGCGCCAATCCGGCGGTGATCGCGGCGCGGCGCTAATCCATTGATTTCAACATAACGAGAAAACGGGAGTGTGGGTATGGCGGTAATTTCCGAAGGATTGCATGGCGCGGCCCGGCGGCGGGCGGTATCCCTGCTGCTGGGGCTGGTGGCGGTCAACGTCGTTGTCTGGCTGCTGGCGCTGGCGGTGTTCAAAGACAATGCGGCGCTGATGGGCACCGCCTTGCTGGCCTACAGTTTTGGTCTGCGCCATGCGGTGGATGCCGATCACATCGCCGCGATCGACAACGTGACCCGCAAGCTGATGCAACAGGGCAAAACGCCGGTGGCGGTCGGCACCTTCTTCTCGCTCGGCCACTCGACCATCGTGGTGCTGGCCTCGGCCGCCATTGCCGCCACGGCGATGATGTTCAGCCGACAGATGGGCTGGTTTCACGAAACCGGCGGTTTGATCGGCACGCTGGTGTCCGCGCTGTTTCTGCTGACGGTGGCCTTTATCAACCTGCTGGTGCTGATCTCCGTGTGGCGCGCTTTCCGGCAGGTGAAGGCGGGCGAGCTGCCTGCGCATCAATCGCTGGATCTGTTGATGAGCGGCGGCGGTGCGCTGGCGCGCTGCTTCCGCCCGCTGTTCAGGCTGGTGAATCAGAGCTGGCACATGTACCTGGTGGGCTTCTTGTTTGGCCTGGGCTTCGACACCGCCACCGAGGTCGGGTTGTTGGGGATTTCGGCTGCCGGCGCCGGCCACGGCATGAACCTGTGGAGCATCATGCTGTTCCCGGCGCTGTTCGCCGCCGGCATGGCGCTGATCGACTCCATCGACAACTTCGTGATGATTGGCGCTTACGGCTGGGCGTTCTCCAAACCGATCCGCAAACTGTACTACAACATGACCATCACGGCGGCGTCGGTGATCATCGCGGTGTTTATCGGCGGCATCGAAGCGCTCGGACTTATCGCCGACAAGCTGGCGCTGTCCGGCCCGCTGTGGGACGCCGTGGCGCGGCTCAACGATCATCTGGGGGAGATGGGCTATTGGGTGATCGCCGTGTTCATTTTCTGCTGGCTGGTGTCGGTGGTGAATTACCGCCTGCGCGGTTATGACAAGCTGACGGTCAGCGGCTGAAAAGGCGGGTGCTCGTGGATCCTGCCTGACACCATCAGCCAACGGGCGGGGCGAACCCCGCCGTTGGGTTGCCTTACCGTTCGGATTCGTAAGCCAAAGTGGCCGCAACCTCCGAGTCTCCCAACCTGATGCGCAGTTCGCACAGCGAACCGCGGGTTAGCCAGATGAACGCGATCAGCGTCATACAGACGATCACCAGCTTAAGCACGACCCGTTTTTGCTGCATTTTTGACCTCCCTATCCTTGCCTTGCGGCGGGTAAGAGGCTAACCTGATGTTGCTTGGCATCAGAGTGGCCTCGGGTTGATAATATCGACTCGGGGCCTTTCTCTTTCTCTCCTTTGCCAAGGCTCCGGACAGAAAGATCCAGAGCACCCGTTGCGCAGTCTACCCGAACTTCCTTCCCGTGAAATCCGCCGTTGCGCCAACCTGCGGCGCGGTGCGCAGTTCGTGATGCAAGAAAAGAAAAAGGGGCGATGATGATCGCCCCTTGGATGCGTGGAGTAGGAATTGGCGTTAAGCCGCTTCGGTCTGCTGTTGGCGCTTAGACTGCGCCGCCGGCTTTTCCGGCTTGGCGGCCGCCAGCGCATCCGGCGCAAAGTCGTCCACGTTGATGGAGCGCAGGCGGCTCTCTTCGGCTTTCACCAGGATCTTCGCTTCGTCGGCGCTGATCTTGCCTTCTTCCAGCGCGCGCTCCGCCAAACGATCCAGACGGGTGAACGGCAGGTTTTTGCCGGCCGCCTTGCACAGGCGTTCGTGAATCGGCTCGGCGGCCATCACGTCGGCCAGCGCCGCTTCCAGCAGACCGATTGGGTTATGCTCGCTCGGCGTCAGGTACTGGCCGCGTCCCAGACGGCTGCGGGTGGCGGAAGGCACCTGCAGGATCTTGGCCAGCTGATGATCCAGGCGATCGGACGGAGCGGTATGCACGCGGCCGAACGGGAAGACCGCGAAGCGCAGCGCGCCGGCGATAAAGCGGTTCGGGAAGTTGCGCAGCAGATCATCCAGCGCCTGTTCGGCTTTATGCAGGCTGTCTTGCACGCCCCAATGTACCAGCGGCAGATCTTCTTTCTGACGGCCTTCGTCGTCAAAGCGTTTCAGCACGGCGGAAGCCAGGTACATCTGGCTGAGGATATCCCCCAGGCGAGCGGAGATGCGCTCGCGGCGCTTCAGGCTGCCGCCCAGCACGCCCATGGAAACGTCCGACAGCAACGCCAGGTTGGCGCTCAGGCGGTTCAACTGCTGATAGTAACGACGGGTCGCGTCCTTGGTCGGCGTGGCGCTGGTGCGGCCGTTGGTCAGGCCCAGCCAGAAGCTGCGTACCTTGTTGCTGCCGACGTGGCCCAGGTGGCCGAACAGCGATTTATCGAAGGCGTTCAGATCGTTGTTCTGCGCCGCCGCCATTTCATCCAGCACATAAGGATGGCAGCGGATCGCGCCCTGACCGAAGATCATCATGGTGCGGGTCAGGATGTTCGCGCCTTCCACCGTGATGGCGATCGGTGCGCCCTGATAAGCGCGAGCCAGGAAGTTGGATTCGCCCAGCATAATGCCTTTACCGCCGGCGATGTCCATGGCGTCAACGATCGACTGCTGGCCGCGGTGCGTACAGTGGTATTTGACGATGGCCGACAGCACGGCCGGTTTCTCGCCCTGCACCAGCGCGTAGGTGATCAGCGAAGCGGCGGCGTCCATCACATAGGTGTTGCCGGCGATGCGCGCCAACGGCTCTTCGATCCCTTCCATTTTACCGATGGAGATCTTGAACTGACGGCGAATGTGCGCGTAGGCGCCGGTCGCCAGGGCGATGGATTTCAGGCTGCCGGTGGAGTTGGACGGCAGGGTGATGCCGCGACCGACCGACAGGCATTCAACCAGCATGCGCCAGCCCTGGCCGGCCATTTTCGGGCCGCCGATGATGTAATCGATCGGCACGAACACGTCGGTGCCGCGGGTCGGACCGTTCTGGAACGGCACGTTCAGCGGGAAGTGGCGGTTGCCGATTTCCACGCCCGGCGTGCTGGTCGGGATCAGCGCACAGGTGATGCCCGGGGATTCGTTGTCGCTCAGCAGGCGGTTCGGATCATGCAGTTTGAATGCCAAACCCAGTACGGTGGCGACCGGCGCCAGCGTGATGTAGCGCTTGTTCCAGGTCAGGCGCATGCCCAGCACCTGCTTGCCTTGCCATTCGCCCATGCACACGGTGCCCACGTCTGGAATGGCACCGGCATCGGAACCCGCTTCCGGGCTGGTCAGCGCGAAGCAAGGGATCTCGTCGCCGCGCGCCAGGCCCGGCAGATAGTGGTTTTTCTGTTCTTCGGTACCGTAATGCTGCAGCAGTTCGCCTGGGCCGAGGGAGTTCGGCACGCCGACGGTGATCGCCAGGATGCCGGAAACGCCGGCCAGTTTTTGCAGCACCATCGCCTGAGCGTAAGGGGAGAATTCCAGACCGCCGTACTCTTTCTTGATGATCATCGCGAAGAAACGGTGTTCTTTCAGGTACGCCCAGAGTTCAGGCGGCAGATCGGCCAGTTCGTGAGTGATCTGGAAGTCGTTGGCCATGCGGCAGGCTTCTTCCACCGGGCCGTCGATAAACGCCTGCTCTTCTTCCGTCAGGCGCGGTTTCGGGTAGCTGTGCAGCTTGTTCCAGTCCGGCGCGCCGCGGAACAGATCGCCTTCCCACCAGGTGGTGCCCGCGTCGATCGCTTCCTTCTCGGTGGTGGACATCGGCGGCATCACCTTGCGGAAGGCGCGCAGCGCCGGCGCGGAGAGCAGAGAGCGACGCACAGAGGAAAGGTTCAGCGGCAGCAGCACGATCGCCAGCGGCAGCAACAGCCAGAAGCTCCACAGACCGATCGCGCCCATGGCGGCGGTGTACGCCACCAGGATCAGGCTGCTGAGGGTAAGGTTCACTCGGTGGTAGAACACCACGCCGAGGAGAGCCAGTAAAACGACAATACTAAGAACCATCATAAGAAGCTCCGAAGTAGTAAGAGGTCTGACCTGTTGTGTGTATGTAATAGGTTTTAGTACAAGGCAGAATTTTTATCAATGCGTTTACAGTTTAATTACAACTCAGGTCACAAACTGACAGCACCAATCATCAAAAACCTCTCCGCTTCCTTAACCGGCGCGCTGTTTGGCTGAGAATGCTTCTCGCTGTTTCCGCGATCCGGTACACTGCGGAGCGGAAGATTTGACGATAACAAGAGGTTCCTCATGTACCACGACCTTATTCGCAGTGAACTGAACGAAGCGGCTGATACCCTGGCGAAATTTATCAATGACGACGCCAACATCGACGCCATCCAACGCGCGGCGGTGCTGCTGGCGGACTCCTTCAAAGCCGGCGGTAAAGTGATCTCCTGCGGCAACGGCGGTTCCCATTGCGACGCGATGCACTTCGCCGAAGAGCTGACCGGCCGCTACCGTGAAAACCGCCCGGGCTACCCGGCGATTGCCATCTCGGACGTGAGCCATCTGTCCTGCGTCAGCAACGACTTCGGCTATGAGTATGTGTTCTCCCGCTATGTGGAAGCGGTGGGCCGCGAAGGCGACGTGCTGCTGGGCATTTCCACCTCCGGCAACTCCGGCAACATCATCAAGGCCATCGACGCGGCGCGCGCCAAGGGGATGAAAGTGATCACCCTGACCGGCAAGGACGGCGGCAAAATGGCGGGTTCCGCCGATGTGGAAATCCGTGTGCCGCACTTCGGCTACGCCGATCGCATTCAGGAAATCCACATCAAAGCGATTCACATCTTGATTCAGCTGATCGAAAAAGAGATGGTTAAGGCTTGATAGCCTTCGGGGGGGCTGCGGCTCTCCCAGGAATAAGACAGCGGGCGCCGCATGCATGCCGCGCCCGCACAGCGTATGTCAGTGTGGTTAAGGAGTGCTGGCGATGTGTGAACTGCTCGGGATGAGCGCAAACGTACCGACCGATATCTGCTTCAGCTTTACCGGCCTGGTACAGCGCGCGGCCGCACCGGGCCGCATAAGGATGGCTGGGGCATTACCTTCTATGAAGGGAACGGCTGCCGCACATTCAAGGATCCGCAGCCGAGCTTCAACTCGCCGATCGCCCGCCTGGTGCAGGACTATCCGATCAAGTCTTGCGCGGTGGTGTCCCATATTCGCCAGGCCAACCGCGGCGAAGTGGCGCTGGAAAACACCCATCCGTTCACCCGCGAACTGTGGGGCCGCAACTGGACCTACGCGCACAACGGCCAATTGAAAGGCTATCGCCAGCTGGATACCGGCACGTTTCGCCCGGTCGGCCAGACCGACAGCGAATACGCGTTTTGCTGGCTGCTGCATCAGCTGGCGTTGAAATACCCGCGCACCCCGAGCCAGTGGCCGGCGGTGTTCCGCTATATCGGCCTGTTGGCGAGCCAGCTGCGCAAGAAAGGGGTGTTCAACATGCTGTTGTCGGACGGGCGCTTCGTGATGGCCTATTGCTCCACCAACCTGTATTGGATCACGCGCCGCGCGCCGTTCGGCAAGGCGACGCTACTGGATCAGGACGTAGAGATCGATTTTCAGCAGCAGACCACACCGAACGATGTGGTCACGGTGATCGCCACCCAACCGCTGACCGCCAACGAAACCTGGCACAAGATTGAGCCAGGCGAGTTCGCGTTATTTCACTTCGGTGAGCGGCTTGTTCTGAGCGAAGGGATTGGTGTTGGGCGTCGGGCTGGTTGACGCGTACTGCGTCATCTGGCCGCTGCTCATCAACGGTTGACCCAGCACATACTGGCCGTTGTCCACGGTCATCATCGGCGGCTGGTGGTTCTTCGCGAAGTAATCATAGCCCGGCTTCAGCTGGCGCCAGAAGGCGATATAGCTGGATGACGCATGGCGCTTCAGGTTCTGTTCGGTCATGCGGAACGGGTAGATGCTGATGTCTACGCGGCTTTGGCCATAGGCGAAGGCGGCTTCGACGTAGCGATAGATCTCATCCATATAGGTGTTGGTCATCGCGTAACAGCCGATCGATTTACATTCGCCGTGGATCATCAGATAAGCGCCGGAATAGCCCTGCGACTTATCGTAATCATTAGGGAAACCGATATTGATCGCCCGATAATACTTGCTGTCGGGTTTCAGATGGCGCGCGTCAACGCTATAAAAGCCTTCCGGACTTTTAAAGTCGCCTTCACGACGTTTAGGACCCAGCCCGCCGGAGAAATTACAGATCGGGAACGTATTGACCAAGCGGAATTCATTGCCCATTTTGGCATACAATTCCAGCTTACGTTCCTCTTTGAAGATCTGAATATAGACCGGCGACCCCAATAATTGCTGTTTAACTACCGGCGCTTCGGGTACCTGCTCGCTGGCGCTGCAGGCCGTGATCATCGGCATAGAAACAAGCATCGCAAACAACAGCGCGATTTTGCTCATTATTATTCCTGCTTATATTTATCTGCCGGCGCAATGAGATTGGCCAGCGTGCCACTGATTATTGTTTTTACTGCTGCAAAACACCGTCAGATTACCAGCGCGTTTATTTTTAGCAATACGTGATATGTATAAAAAAACGACAAAGCTCGATAAAAGTGAAATGACCGGCAGATTTTAACGATAAGTAGTGAAAAACAGGCGAAATTTAATTGCGTTTGCTTGACACAAGTCACGACGGAACGCAGAACAATGTTGCGAACAATGTTAATATTCTCTCTTCAATTTAACGCGCTGTGGCGATTGAAGCGGCAAGAGTTATTGCATATAACCCGGCCGTTTTGATGGTTATTTGGCTACATGCCGTTAACACATCGACTGTCGCGCAAACAACGGAAGGGGGATTCAAGGGAATGCGCGTTACCCCAGTTTTTCACTGCGAGAAAGTTCATGTTGGGCGTGCCGTTGTGCGCACTGCCCGGCAATCCTGGCATCGTCAGCACCCGCCTCTGGGGCCGGTCAGACGTGTAAACCAAACTACATCGTATAAATCCTATGATTAAGATCAGAAAAGGGTTAGATCTGCCGATAGCCGGAGCCCCGGTTCAGGCGATCCAAGATGGCCCGAACATTCAGCATGTCGCCCTGCTTGGGGAAGAGTATGTCGGAATGCGTCCCTCCATGCTGGTGCAGGAAGGCGATACCGTTAAGAAAGGCCAGGCGTTGTTCGAAGATAAGAAAAACCCCGGGGTTTTCTTCACGGCTCCCGCCAGCGGCCGCATCGTCGCGATTAACCGCGGCGAGCGGCGCGTCTTGCAATCGGTGGTGATTGCGCTGGAAAACGGCGGCGACGATCAGCTCGAGTTTGCGCATTATCCGTTGGGTGAACTCAGCCAACTGCCGCGCGAACAGGTCGAAAGCGAACTGATCGCCAGCGGCCTGTGGACCGCGCTGCGCACCCGCCCGTTCAGCAAAACGCCAAGCCCCGGCAGCGAACCGCGCGCCATTTTCGTCACCGCGATGGATACCCAACCGTTGGCCGCCGATCCGCAGGTGATCATCGCCGAACAGCAGGCGGCGTTCAACGCCGGGCTGGTGGTCTTGGCGCGTCTGACGGCGGGTAAGGTACACGTATGCCACGCCGCCGGCGCCTCGGTTGGCCAGCAGAGCGGCCCGCAGATCGCCTACAGCGAATTTGCCGGCCCGCATCCCGCCGGGCTGGTGGGCACCCACATTCACTTCCTTGAACCGGTCAGCCTGAAGAAAACCGTTTGGCACATCGGTTACCAGGACGCGATCGCCATCGGCACCCTGTTCACCACCGGTAAGCTCGATACCCGCCGGGTCGTGGCGCTGGCCGGGCCGCAGGTGGCGCAGCCGACGCTGCTGCGCACCCGCCTGGGAGCCAGCCTCGATGAACTGACCGCCGGCCGCCTGAAAGAGGGCGAGAACCGGGTGATCTCCGGTTCGGTGCTGAACGGTATGCAGGCCGCCGGGCCGAACGCCTGGCTGGGCCGTTTCCATTCGCAGGTGTCGGTGCTGGAAGAAGGGCGCGACAAAGAGCTGTTCGGCTGGATCGTGCCGTCGCCGAACAAGTTCTCCATTACCCGCACCACGCTGGGCCACTTTCTGAAAAACAAACTGTTCGCCTTCTCGACCACCACTAACGGCGGCGAACGCGCCATGGTGCCGATCGGCAACTATGAGCGGGTGATGCCGCTGGATATTTTGCCGACGCTGCTGCTGCGCGATTTGCTGGCGGGCGACAGCGACAGTGCGCAGGCGCTGGGCTGCCTGGAGCTGGACGAGGAAGATCTGGCGTTGTGCACCTTCGTTTGCCCCGGCAAGTATGAGTACGCGCCGGTGCTGCGCGAGGTGCTGACCAAGATTGAGCAGGAAGGATAACCGATGGGCCTGAAGAATTATTTTGAGAAGATAGAGCATCACTTCACGCCGGGCGGCAAACTGGAAAAGTGGTACCCGCTGTATGAAGCGACCACCACGGTGTTTTATACCCCCGGCACGGTGACGCGCGGCGCTTCGCACGTGCGCGACGCCATCGATTTGAAACGCATGATGATCCTGGTGTGGCTGGCGGTGTTCCCGGCGATGTTCTGGGGCATGTACAACGTCGGCCAGCAGGCGATCCCGGCGCTGCACCATCTGTACAGCGGCGACGCGCTGCAACAGGTGCTGGCGGGCGACTGGCATTATCGCCTGGCGCAGTGGCTCGGCGCCTCGCTGGCGGCCGACGCCGGCTGGGTCAGCAAGATGGTGCTGGGCGCCTGTTACTTCCTGCCGATCTACGCCGTGGTGTTCGTCGTCGGCGGCTTCTGGGAAGTGCTGTTCGCCATTATCCGCAAACATGAGGTCAACGAAGGCTTCTTCGTCACTTCTATCCTGTTCGCGCTGATCGTGCCGCCGACCCTGCCGCTGTGGCAGGCCGCGCTGGGCATCACCTTCGGCGTGGTGGTGGCCAAAGAGATCTTCGGCGGCACCGGGCGCAACTTCCTCAACCCGGCGCTGGCCGGCCGCGCCTTCCTGTTCTTCGCCTATCCGGCGCAGATCTCCGGTGACTTGGTGTGGACCTCCGCGGACGGTTTCTCCGGCGCGACGCCGCTGGCGCAGTGGAGCGCGGGCGGGGCGCACAGCCTGAGCAACGTGGCCACCGGCCAGTCCATCAGTTGGCTGGACGCCTTCCTCGGCAACATTCCCGGCTCCATCGGTGAAGTCTCCACGCTGATGATCCTGATAGGCGGGGCGATTATCCTGTTCGGCCGCGTGGCCTCCTGGCGCATCGTCGCCGGCGTGATGCTCGGCATGGTGGCTTCCGCCCTGTTGTTCAACGCCATCGGTTCGGACACCAACCCGATGTTTGCCATGCCGTGGTACTGGCATCTGGTGCTGGGCGGCTTCGCCTTCGGCATGATCTTTATGGCGACCGACCCGGTTTCCGCCTCCTTCACCAATAAGGGGAAATGGTGGTACGGCATTCTGATCGGCGTGATGTGCGTGCTGATCCGGGTGGTCAACCCCGCCTATCCGGAAGGCATGATGCTGGCGATCCTGTTCGCCAACCTGTTCGCGCCGCTGTTCGATTACCTGGTGGTGCAGGCCAACATCAAGCGGAGAAAAGCCCGTGGCGAATGAAGCGAAAAACGACGGCATCGGTAAAACGCTGCTGGTAGTGCTGCTGCTGTGTCTGGTGTGTTCAGTGGTGGTGGCGGGCTCCGCCGTCGGCCTGAAGTCCAAACAGCAGGAGCAAAAGCTGCTCGACAAGCAGCGCAATATTCTCGACGTAGCCGGCCTGTTGCAGCCGAAAATGGAGAGCGAGCAGGTCAAGCGCCTGTACAGCGAGCGCATCGAACCGCGCCTGGTGGATCTGAACAGCGGCGAATTTGTCGCCGGCAAGGCGGCGGCGTTCGATCTGGGCACCGCGCTGCGCGACGACGCCAAAAGCGTGGCGTTGCCCGCGGGCGACGATCCGGCCGGCATCAAGCGCCGCAGCAACCAGGCGGAAATCTACCTGGTGCGCGATGAAAGCGGCCAGGTGAACAAGATTGTGTTGCCGGTATACGGCACCGGTCTGTGGTCGATGATGTACGCCTTCGTGGCATTGGATAACGACGGCAACACGGTCAAGGGCATCACCTACTACGACCAGGGGGAAACGCCGGGGCTGGGCGGTGAGGTCGAGAACCCGTCCTGGCGCCAGCAGTGGGTCGGCAAGCAGCTGTTCGACGACAACGGCCAGCCGGCGATCCGCGTGGTGAAAGGCGGCGCGCGTCAGGGGGACGTACACGGGGTGGATGGCCTGTCCGGCGCCACGCTGACCTCCAACGGCGTGCAGCATACGTTTGATTTCTGGTTGGGCGAGCACGGCTTCGGCCCGTTCCTGAAAAAAGTTCGTGAAGGAGCGTTGAAAAATGGCTGATTCCAAAGAGATAAAGCGGGTCCTGCTGGGGCCGCTGTTCGACAATAACCCGATCGCCCTGCAGGTTCTGGGCGTCTGTTCGGCGCTGGCGGTGACCACCAAGCTGGAAACGGCGGTGGTGATGACCATTGCGGTGACGCTGGTGACCGCGTTCTCCAGCTTCTTCATCTCGCTGATCCGTCATCATATTCCCAACAGCGTGCGCATCATCGTGCAGATGGCGATCATCGCCTCGCTGGTGATCGTGGTCGATCAGCTGTTGCGCGCCTATGCGTTCGAGATCTCCAAGCAGCTGTCGGTGTTCGTCGGCCTTATCATCACCAACTGCATCGTGATGGGGCGCGCCGAGGCCTACGCCATGAAGTCGCCGCCGATCGAGAGCTTTATGGACGGCATCGGCAACGGGCTGGGTTACGGGGTGATCCTGGTGCTGGTCGGTTTCCTGCGCGAGCTGATTGGCTCCGGCAAGCTGTTCGGCGTTCCGGTGCTGGAAACGGTGCAGAACGGCGGCTGGTATCAGCCGAACGGCCTGTTCCTGCTGGCGCCGAGCGCGTTCTTCATCATCGGCCTGCTGATCTGGGTGCTGCGCACCCTGAAGCCGGCGCAGATCGAAAAGGAGTAAAGGCCGATGGAACACTATATCAGCCTGTTTGTGCGCGCGGTGTTCGTCGAGAACATGGCGCTGGCGTTCTTCCTCGGGATGTGTACTTTCCTGGCGGTGTCGAAGAAGGTCTCGACCGCCTTTGGCCTGGGCATCGCGGTGACCATCGTGCTCGGCATTTCGGTGCCGGTGAATAACCTGGTCTACAACCTGATCCTGCGCGACGGCGCGCTGGTGGAAGGCGTCGATCTGAGCTTCCTCAACTTCATCACCTTCATCGGCGTGATCGCGGCGCTGGTGCAGATATTGGAGATGATCCTCGATCGCTTCTTCCCATCGCTGTATAACGCGCTCGGCATCTTCCTGCCGCTCATCACCGTGAACTGCGCCATCTTCGGCGGCGTGTCCTTCATGGTGCAGCGCGACTACAACTTTGCCGAATCGGTGGTGTACGGCTTTGGTTCCGGCACCGGCTGGATGCTGGCGATCGTCGCCATGGCGGGGATCCGCGAAAAACTCAAGTATGCCAACGTGCCGGCAGGGCTGCGCGGTCTGGGCATTACCTTTATCACCACCGGACTGATGGCGCTGGGCTTCATGTCCTTCTCCGGTGTTCAGTTGTAAAGGCGGGAAGAATTTATGGAAATTATTTTAGGCGTAGCGATGTTCACCGCCATCGTGATGGTGCTGGTGTTGCTGATCCTGTTCGCCAAATCGAAGCTGGTGAACACCGGCGACATCGCGGTGGAAATCAATGGCGATCTGGATAAAAGCTTCCATGCGCCGGCGGGCGACAAGCTGCTCAACGTGCTCTCCAGCCAGGGGATCTTCGTCTCCTCGGCCTGCGGCGGCGGCGGCTCCTGCGGCCAGTGCCGGGTGGTGATCAAAGAGGGCGGCGGCGATATCCTGCCGACCGAGCTCTCGCACATCAACAAGCGCGAAGCGAAAGAAGGGTGCCGCCTGGCGTGCCAGGTGAACGTGAAGCAGAACCTGAAGATCGAGCTGCCGGAAGAGATCTTCGGCGTGAAGAAATGGGAGTGCGAGGTTATCTCCAACGATAACAAAGCCACCTTTATCAAAGAGCTGAAGCTGAAGATCCCCGATGGCGAAGACGTGCCGTTCCGCGCGGGCGGTTTCATCCAGATCGAAGCGCCGGCGCACGACATCAGTTACGCCGACTTCGACGTGCCGCAGGAGTATCGCGGCGACTGGGACAAGTTCAACCTGTTCCGCTACCGTTCGACGGTGAACGACACCACGGTGCGCGCCTACTCGATGGCCAACTACCCGGAAGAGAAGGGCATCATCATGCTCAACGTGCGTATCGCCACGCCGCCGCCGAACAATCCGGACGTGCCGCCGGGCATCATGTCTTCCTATATCTGGTCGCTGAAGCCGGGCGACAAGGTGACCATCTCCGGGCCGTTCGGCGAGTTCTTCGCCAAGGACACCGACGCCGAAATGATCTTTATCGGCGGCGGCGCGGGCATGGCGCCGATGCGTTCGCACATCTTCGATCAGCTCAAGCGTTTGAACTCGAAACGCAAGATCACCTTCTGGTACGGCGCGCGTTCGCTGCGCGAGATGTTCTATGAAGACGACTTCAACCAGCTGCAGGCGGAGAACGAAAACTTCACCTGGCACGTGGCGCTGTCGGATCCGCAGCCGGAAGATAACTGGACCGGCTACACCGGCTTTATCCATAATGTTCTGCTGGAGAACTACCTGAAGAACCACCGCGCCGGAGGACTGCGAGTTTTACATGTGCGGGCCGCCGATGATGAACGCCGCGGTGATCAAGATGCTCAAAGATCTGGGCGTCGAAGACGAAAACATCATGCTGGATGACTTTGGTGGCTAAATGCGCGCATTGGCGATGAAGAACTGGCTGACGGGCGTGGCGCTGAGCGCCACCCTGCTGCTGACCGGCTGCGGGCCGGAACAGGTGGACCTGACGGGTAAAACCATGGGCACCTCGTATTCGATCCGTTACGTGACCGGCGAAGATACGCCGTCGGCGCGCGAGATGCAGGCGGAGATCGACAAACGGCTGGAGCAGGTGAACGATCAGATGTCCACCTACCGGCCGGATTCCGAACTGAGCCGCTTCAACGCCAGCCGCGACATTGACCGGCCGTTCCCGGTTTCGCCAGCCACCGCCGAAGTGGTGCGCGAAGCGCTGCGCATCAACCGCGTCACCGATGGCGCGCTGGACGTGACCGTCGGGCCGCTGGTCAACCTGTGGGGCTTCGGCCCGGAAGGGCGGCCGGACAAAGTGCCGAGCGAGGCGGAGCTGGAGCATCGCCGCACCTGGACCGGCGCCGACAAACTGTCGGTGCAGGGCAGCGCGCTGGTGAAAAGCATCCCTGAGCTGTACGTCGATCTGTCGTCGATCGCCAAAGGGTATGGCGTGGACGTGGTGGCGGAATATCTGCAGTCCCGGCATGTGAAGAACTACATGGTGGATATCGGCGGCGAGGTGCGCACGCGCGGGCATAACGGCGAACAAAAGCCGTGGCGCATCGCCATCGAGCGCCCGACCGCCGGTACGCAGCAGCAGGCGCAGCTGGTGATCCAACCCGGGGAGATGTCGATCGCCACCTCGGGTGACTATCGCAACTACTTCGAGCAAGACGGGGTGCGCTATTCGCACACCATCGATCCGATCACCGGGCGCCCAATCCATCATCGGTTGGTGTCGATCACCGTGCTGAGCCCGACCTGCATGACCGCCGACGGCCTGTCCACCGGCCTGAACGTGATGGGGCCGGAGCGCGGCATGGCGCTGGCCAACCTGCTCGGCATCCCGGTGTTCATGATCGTGAAAACCGCCGACGGCTTTGAGGAGCGTTATTCAGACGCGTTCAAGCCCTATCTGAAAAAGCGTTCGTGAGGTTGCTATGTTGACGGTATTCGCCGCTACCTTCGTGTTGTTTCTGCTGATCGTCGGCGGCATGTCGCTGGGCTATGTGTTCAAACGCAAAAGCCTGCAGGGCAGCTGCGGCGGCATCACCGCGCTGGGCATGGAGAAAGTCTGCGACTGCCCGGAGCCGTGCGATGCGCGCAAAAAACGCGAAGCCAAAGCGGCGCAGCGGCGCGAGCAGTTGGAAAAGCACCGCATTCTGTAGCGAAAACCCGGCCTTGGCCGGGTTTTTTATTTGGGGCCTTGCCGAAAGGCGTATGAATGTTTGGCTGGGCGTGATTAACAATGGTGTGAATTTTCAGGGCGTAACGGATAAAACGATCGCCAGAAAATACGAATATGCGCTTTCTCAGTTTCTTAAGCAGAGGTAACAGGATGAACCGCATTATTTTGGCTGGAACGCTAACTTTGTTGCTCGCCGGCTGCATGCACATGAACGATCCGAGGCCAAAAAACTACGCGGCCAACGTCACTGTCGTTGATAACCACGTTTGTGTGCGGGTTCAACCTGAAGGGGACGAGCGGTTGGCCGGCGTTATTATCGAAGAAATCGGCAATGCCAACGCTATCTTCGGCAAGCACTTCACGGATAACGAGATGCCTGCGGTCACCGCGGCTACGTGCATTCCCGACGATAATTATAAATTCGAAGACGGGAAGTCTTACGGGGTATCGGTGACGCTGTTGTCGCCGGATAAACGAAGTCAAGGTCTTGAGCCTGCCGCCCGGCTGTTCGGCGCTGGGTTTAGTGTTCGCAATGAAAATGGCACCATCCAAGTGGTTCCTGCTCGCTAACGGATGTTGAAACCTGGGCGGGCATAAGGCGGGTTTGTCGAACCGCCTTATGCCGTAGCCGGTTATTTATTTCGCCTTGCGGAAGCTTTTCGCCTCGGCCGGGGAGTTAACCATCACGCCGTCGGCGCCCAGCGCCAGCGCCTGCTGATATTCCTGCGGCGAGTTGACCCCGAACAGGATGATGTGCGCCGGGCCCTGCGAGCGGAAACAGTCCATCGACTCTTTATCCCAGGTCAGAAACGCCTTTGAACGCCCTTCGCCGAGGGTATATTTCTCTACCACTTCCACCTCGCGTTTCAGCTCCAGCCCGTACCAGCGCGGCTGCTGGTTGTCCGGTTTGACGTCGCACTGGTGCGCCATGGTGACGTTGGCCAGCAGCGTGCGGGTCTCGTCGCGGCTTTCAAAGCGCGGGATGGCCGGCGGCAGCGCCTGCAGGTATTTGGCGTCGGTAGAGTAGACGCGGGTGCGGTTCAGGCTGTCGGTGCTTTGCAACGTCGCCAGCAGCGCCTGGCCAAACTGCGCCGGATCGGCGTCCGGGGATTTGATGTCCAGATAAAAGGTGACGTGCGGAAACGCCTTCAGCACGTCGTCGAGGCGCGGAATGCCGATGCCCCGGCCGCGGAACGGGTGGGCGTCACCCTTGGCGAAGGCCCAGCCGGCATCGGTCTCGGCCAGCTGCGCGGCGGTATAGGCAGAGACCGGGCCCTGCCGGTTGGTCAACGCTTTCAGATCCGAGGGGCGATACAGCACGATGACGCCGTCTTTGGATTCTTGCAGGGTGATCCAAATGGCGTCGGCGCCGTTTTTCAATGCCGTTTCGATAGCGATGCGGGTGTTTTCCGGCGCATCGGCGGTGCCGCCGCGGTGGGCGACGATCGCCGGCGCATGACCGGCGGCGGCGCTGGCCGCCAGCGCGTTCAGCGACAGTGCGGAAGCCAGCAGCAAATGAGAAAATCTGATCATGTAGGATACCTTGTCGTTATCGTTGTGGAGAGCCGCACGGGATGGCGGAAATCATACTATTGAAAAATTAAGCTTTTTTAACAACGCGGAAATATCTGGCGGAAACGCCGCTTTCCTCGAGCTCCGCGGCCTTGAGCTTTCGGTATCTGACTGTATACTTATACAGTGTTACTGGAGGGTGCGATGCGTAAAATCATTCATGTCGATATGGACTGCTTCTTCGCGGCGGTGGAAATGCGCGACGATCCCAGCCTGCGCGATATTCCGCTGGCGATTGGCGGCAGCGCCGATCGGCGCGGGGTGATCAGCACCGCCAACTACCCGGCGCGGCGCTACGGCGTACACAGCGCCATGTCCACGGCGATGGCGCTCAAGCTGTGTCCGCATCTCACCCTGCTGCCGGGGCGCATGGCGGCCTATAAAGAGGCTTCGCTGCACATCCGTGAAATCTTCGCCCGCTATACCCCGTTGATCGAGCCGCTGTCGCTTGATGAAGCCTATCTCGACGTGACAGACAGCCCGCAATGCAACGGTTCGGCGACGCTGATCGCTCAGGAGATCCGTCAAGCGATTGCCGACGAGCTGAACCTGACCGCGTCGGCCGGCGTCGCGCCGATCAAGTTTCTCGCCAAAATCGCCTCCGAGATGAACAAGCCGAACGGGCAATACGTGATCACGCCGGCGCAGGTGCCGGCGTTTTTGCAGCAGCTGCCGCTCAGCAAGATCCCCGGCGTCGGCAAGGTGACCGCCAAACGGCTGGAGGAAGTGGGGCTCATCACCTGCGCCGACGTGCAGCAATACGATTTGGCGCAGCTGCTCAAGCGCTTCGGCAAGTTTGGCCGGGTGTTGTGGGAGCGGTGTCAGGGCATCGATCGGCGCGAAATCTCGGCGGAGCGGCTGCGCAAATCGGTGGGGGTGGAGCGCACGCTGGCGGAAGACATTCACGACTGGGAAGACTGCGAAACGCTGATTATCGACAAACTCTATCCCGAGCTGGAGATGCGGCTGCGCAAGGTAAAGCCGGATCTGCACATCGCCCGGCAGGGCGTGAAGCTGAAGTTTCAGGATTTTCAGCAAACCACCCAGGAGCACGTCTTCCCGGTGCTGAACCGGCAGGATTTGCTGGAGGTGGCGCGGCAGGCGTGGCGCGAGCGGCGCGAAGGGCGCGGCGTGCGGCTGGTGGGGCTGCATGTGACGCTGCTCGATCCGCAGCTGGAGCGGCAGCTGGCGCTGCCTTGGGAATAAAAAAGCCGGCGAGTTGCCGGCTTTTTGCGTTAAGCGCGCAGATTACGCGCGCTCAGGGATCGCTTTCAGCAGCGAGGTCAGCAGCTTCCAGTACAGACCGACGCTTTCGATATGCACTTGCTCATCCGGCGAGTGCGGGCCGGTGATGGTTGGCCCGATCGATACCATGTCCATGTTTGGATACGGCTTTTTGAACAGACCGCATTCCAGGCCGGCGTGGATCACCATGATGTTCGGCGTCTTGTTGAACAGCTCCTGATACAGCTCGCGCACCAGGTGCATCACCGGCGAGTCGGCGTCCGGCTGCCAGCCCGGGTAGCCACCCTTCGGCGCCACGTTGGCGCCGGCCAGTTGGCCCAGCGCGGTCAGCATCTCGACCACATAATCTTTGCCGCTGTCGATCAGGGAGCGGATCAGGCAGATGATTTCCGCTTCGTTTTCGCTGGTGGTGACTACGCCGACGTTCAGCGAGGTTTCCACCACGCCTTTGACCGCGTCGCTCATGCGGATCACGCCGTTCGGCGTGCCGTTCAGCAGCGCCAGGAAGCGTTGCTGGCTGTCGGCGCTCAGCGCCTGCGAAGCGCTGGTGGTCGGCTCCAGCAGCACGGTGATGTTCTTCTCTTTGGCGGAGAGTTCGTTCTGCAGCACGGCCAGGAACTCTTGGCTCAGCGCTTTCAGCGCGTCGGCTTTTTCTGCCGGCACCGCTACCACCGCGGAGGCTTCACGCGGGATGGCGTTGCGCAGGGTGCCGCCGTTCAGGTCCAGCACGCGCAGGTTCAGCGCCTCCGCATGGGCGAACAGGAAGCGCGCCAGCAGTTTGTTGGCGTTGCCCAGCCCGACGTGGATCTCGGCGCCGGAATGGCCGCCTTTCAGGCCCTTGAGAGTCAGCTTCAGGGTTTGGTAACCGGCCGGCACCGCTTCGCGCTGCAGCGGCAGGGTGGTGATGAAGTCGATACCGCCGGCGCAACCCATGTAGATTTCGCCTTCTTCTTCGGAATCGGTATTGATCAGGATGTCCGCCTGCAGCCAGTTCGGCTGCAACCCGAAGGCGCCGTCCATCCCCGCTTCTTCGGTCATGGTCAGCAGGACTTCCAGCGGGCCGTGCTCAACGCTGTCGTCGGCCAGCACCGCCAGGGCGGAGGCCATGCCGATGCCGTTGTCGGCGCCCAGCGTGGTGCCGCGCGCTTTCACCCACTCGCCGGCGATATAAGGCTGGATCGGATCCTTGGCGAAGTCGTGCACGGTGTCGTTATTCTTTTGCGGCACCATGTCCAGGTGCGCTTGCAGCGCCACCGGCTTGCGATTTTCCATGCCTTTGGTGGCCGGTTTGCGCAGCAGGATATTGCCGACCTGATCGCGCTCGGCGTGCAGGTTCTTTTCTTTGGCCCAGGTGAGGATGTGCTGCGCCAGCGCTTCTTCATGATAAGAAGGGTGCGGGATAGAACAGATCTTGGCGAAAATATCCCACAGCGGCTGTGGCGAAAGCTGAGACAATTCAGACACTATAAGTCTCCTGTGACGGCAGGCTCCGACAGGACGGGCGTGCCGCGCGGTTAAGGTGAGTGGGCATCTGTGCGTCGTGGCACGATCATCAGAGAATATCACTTTATTTCCGGCGGTGCGCGCCCCGTATTGTGCGGTTTAAGCGCTTGATCACACGGCTTCGCGGCGGGAACGTTCGTTTTTTCAGCATCAATCACCGGAAAGCTGCGCGGCGGAAATCACGAGGTTTTCCTCGGTACAGCTGGAATTCAACGCGGCCAGTCTCTATAATCTCGCGCAACCTTTTTTCCCCTGAACTATAAAGTAAGCCGCTTCACCAGCCGGCTGGGACACGATTCTATGAGCGAAAAATACGTTGTTACCTGGGATATGCTGCAAATACACGCACGCAAGCTGGCGCACCGCCTGCTGCCTGCCGACAAATGGACGGGCATCATTGCCGTCAGCCGCGGCGGCCTGGTGCCGGCGGGCCTGCTGGCGCGCGAGCTGGGCATCCGCTATGTGGATACCGTCTGCATTTCCAGCTATGACCATGACAACCAGCGCGAAATGAAAGTGCTCAAGCGCGCCGAAGGCGACGGTGAAGGCTTCATCGTGGTGGACGATCTGGTGGATACCGGCGGCACCGCGAAAGCGATCCGCGACATGTACCCGAAAGCGCATTTCGTCACCATCTTCGCCAAGCCGGCGGGCCGTCCGCTGGTGGACGACTACGAGGTCGACATCCCGCAGGATACCTGGATCGAACAGCCGTGGGACATGGGCGTCAGCTTCGTTCCCCCTATCGGCGGTCGCTAAGTCCAGCCAGTTCCAATTCAACGCCCGGTTATGCCGGGCGTTTGTTTAATGATAAACGTGATGGCGTTGTCAGGCTTACCGAAGGCAAGATATAAAAAATAAGGAAAATCAATTTATTGATTTTCGGCCGTTGACCACAAAGGAGGAAAAACCACGCTTTTTCCTCCTTTGTCAGCCGCCTGACGCCCGGTTATGCCGGGCGTTTGCGTTATCTTGGTTTATCCCGCCAGAGTTAGGTACACTACCTCCAGTTAAGTAGGCCTTTTGCGGCCTATCGCCAGATTTACGGAGGCTGTTGTTACCATGGCACAGGCCAACCTTTCTGAAATTCTTTTCAAGCCCAAATTCAAACACCCTGAAACCTCGACGCTGGTGCTGCGCGCGCGCAACAAAGTGAGCGCCGCCATGCATTCCGCATTGGAAGGCGACACTACCGGCAGCTGGTATCGCATGCTGAACCCGCTGCTGTGGGCCTGGCGCGGCGTCAGCCCGATCGAAATCCACGAAGTGCTGGCGCGTATCGCCGCCTCGGACGCCGAGCGCAGCAATCCGCAGCGGCTGGATACCGTGGTGGGCTACCGCAATGGCAACTGGATCTACGAGTGGATCCATCAGGGCATGCAGTGGCAGCAGCGGGCGACGGAGCAGCAGGATCCGCTGGTCGGCGGCGAGTACTGGCTGAAGGCCGCGAGCCTGTACAGCATCGCCGGTTACCCGCACCTGAAGGGCGACGAGCTGGCTGAACAGGCGGAGATGCTCGCCAACCGCGCTTACGAAGAGGCGGCGCTGCTGTTGCCGTATCAGCTGAAAGAGCTGGAGTTCCGCATCGAAGGCGGCGGCTGCGTCACCGGTTTCCTGCACATGCCCGAGAAGGGCGAAGCGCCGTTCCCGACGGTGCTGATGTGCGGCAGCCTCGATACGCTGCAGACCGATTATCACCGTCTGTTCCGCGACTACCTGGCGCCGCACGGCATCGCCATGCTGACGCTCGACATGCCGTCGATCGGCTCCTCCTGCAAGTGGAAGCTGACGCAGGACTCCAGCTACCTGCACCAGCAGGTGCTGATCCAGCTGGCCTCGGTGCCGTGGGTGGATCATCAGCGGGTGAGCGCTTTCGGCTTCCGTTTCGGCGCCAACGTGGCGGTGCGATTGGCCTATCTGGAGCCGCAGCGGCTGCGCGGCGTGGCCTGCCTGGGGCCGGTGGTGCATCGCCTGCTGTGCGACAGCAGCACCCAGTTGAACGTGCCGGACATGTATATGGACGTGCTGGCCAGCCGCATGGGCATGGCCAATGCTTCAGACAACGTGCTGAAAGTGGAGCTGAACAGCTACTCGCTGAAAATGCAGGGGTTGCTGGGGCGCCGTTGCCCGACGCCGATGATCTCCGGCTACTGGGAGCGCGATACGCTCAGCCCGAAAGAAGAGTCGCAGCTGATCGTCACCTCTTCGGTGAGCGGCAAGCTGATCGCCATCCCGCGCACCCCGGTTTACGATAGCTTCCACCGGGCGTTGCTGCAGATGTCCGGTTGGCTGAAGGATAAAATGCGTTAATTAGTTGCTAAATTTTAACAATTTGTTAAAAAGAGTGGTCTACATTGAGGAGGTTAGAGAATGACGTTACCGAGTGGTCACCCTAAAAGCCGACTAATGAAACGTTTTGCCAGCTTGGGGCCGTACCTGCGTGAAGGGCAATGTGAGAACGACCGGTTTTTCTTTGATTGTTTGGCCGTCTGCGTCAATGTAAAGCCCGCTCCGGAGAAGCGTGAGTTCTGGGGCTGGTGGATGGAGCTGCAGGCGGAAGAGGCGCGCTTCACCTATTCGTACCAATTCGGCCTGTTCGACAAGGAAGGCAACTGGACGACGCAAAACATTAAAGATGATGAAGTGAACGCCAAACTGGAAGACACCCTGCGCGACTTCCATCGCCGCCTGGGCGAACTGCTGGCGACCATGGAACTGGGGCTGGAACCCGCCGATGATTTCAAAGAAAAACTGATCAAACTCTCCGCCTGACCCCGTTTGACCACGTATTGTGCTGATTTCGCGTTGTGCCTGTTGGCATAACGCGTCTCTCCTGTTACAAAGACCTTTGCACTCTTCTTCTCATCATTACACACGGCAGAAATACTATGAACGGCAGCCAGACATTGGTTGTGAAATTGGGCACCAGCGTGTTGACCGGCGGATCGCTGCGTCTGAACCGCGCCCACATCGTCGAATTGGTGCGCCAGTGCGCGCAGCAACACGCCGCGGGTCACCGCATCGTCATCGTCACCTCCGGCGCCATCGCCGCCGGGCGCGAGCACCTGGGCTATCCCGAGCTGCCCGCCACCATCGCCTCCAAGCAGCTGCTGGCGGCGGTGGGGCAGAGCCGGCTGATCCAGCTGTGGGAACAGCTGTTCTCCATTTACGGGATCCACGTCGGGCAGATGCTGCTGACGCGCGCCGATCTGGAAGACCGCGAGCGCTTCCTCAACGCGCGCGACACCATGACGGCGCTGCTGGACAACCGTATCGTGCCGGTAATCAATGAGAACGACGCCGTCGCCACTGCCGAAATCAAGGTGGGCGACAACGATAACCTGTCGGCGCTGGCGGCCATTCTGGCCGGGGCCGACAAACTGCTGCTGCTGACCGATCAGCAGGGCCTCTACACCGCCGATCCGCGCAACAACCCGCAGGCCGAACTGATCCGTGAAGTGCACGGCATCGACGACGCGCTGCGCGCCATCGCCGGCGACAGCGTCTCCGGTCTGGGCACCGGCGGCATGGGCACCAAGCTGCAGGCGGCCGACGTGGCCTGCCGCGCCGGCATCGACGTGGTGATCGCCGCGGGCAGCAAGCCGGGCGTGGTGGCGGACGTGATTGAAGGCAAACCGGTGGGCACTCGTTTCCACGCGCTGGAAACCCCGCTGGAAAACCGCAAGCGCTGGATCTTCGGCGCGCCGCCGGCCGGTGAGATCACCGTCGACGACGGTGCGGTGGAAGCGATGATGGCGCGCGGCAGCTCGCTGCTGCCGAAAGGCATCCGCGAAGTGAAGGGCGACTTCTCGCGCGGCGAAGTGATCCGCATCCGCAACCAGGCGGGGCGCGATCTGGCGCACGGCGTCAGCCGCTACAACAGCGACGCGATGCGCATGATCGCCGGGCACCACTCGCAGGAAATCAGCGAAATCCTCGGTTATGAATACGGTCCGGTAGCAGTGCACCGCGACGATATGATTGTCAGTTAAGGAGTGAGCATGCTGGAGCAGATGGGGAAGGCCGCCAAGCAGGCCTCCTGGCAGCTGGCGGTGCTGAGCACGGCGAAGAAGAATCAGGTGCTGTCGGTGATGGCCGACAGGTTGGAAGCCAACAGTGAAGCGATCCTGCTGGCGAACGAACAAGACATGGCGCAGGCGCGCGCCACCGGCATGAGCGAAGCGCTGCTCGATCGCCTGTTGCTGACCCCGGCGCGGCTGGCGGCGATCGCCAACGACGTGCGCCAGGTGTGTCGCCTGAACGATCCGGTCGGCCACGTGCTGGACGGCAACCTGCTGGACAGCGGGCTGAAGCTGGAGCGCCGCCGGGTGCCGCTCGGCGTGATCGGCGTGATTTACGAGGCGCGGCCGAACGTCACCATCGACGTCGCCAGCCTGTGCCTGAAAACCGGCAACGCAGTGATCCTGCGCGGCGGTAAAGAGACGCACAACACCAACCAGGCGACGGTGAAAGTGATCCAGCAGGCGCTGGAACAGTGCGGCCTGCCAGCGGCGGCGGTGCAGGCGATCGACAGCCCGGATCGTGCGCTGGTGAACGAACTGCTGCGCCTGGATCGCTATGTCGACATGCTGATCCCGCGCGGCGGCGCCGGCCTGCACAAGCTGTGCCGCGAGCAATCGACCATCCCGGTGATCACCGGCGGCATCGGCGTGTGCCACACCTACGTGGATGCCGACGTTGATTTCGACAAGGCGCTGACGGTGATTGAAAACGCCAAGATCCAGCGCCCGAGCGCCTGTAACTCGCTGGAGACGCTGCTGGTGAACCGCAGCATCGCCGCCGAGTTCCTGCCGGCGCTGAGCGCCAAAATGGCGGCGGTGGGCGTGACGCTGCACGCGGCGGAAAACGCGCTGCCGCTGCTGCAGGGCGGCCCGGCGACGGTGGTGCCGGTGAACGCGGAGGATTACGACGACGAATGGCTGTCTCTGGATCTGAACGTGCTGCTGGTGGACGATATCGATCAGGCCATCGACCACATCCGCACCCACGGCACTAACCATTCCGACGCGATCCTCACCCGTTCGCTGAGCAGCGCCGAGCACTTCGTGCGCGCGGTGGACTCCTCGGCGGTGTACGTCAACGCCAGCACCCGCTTCACCGACGGCGGCCAGTTCGGCCTGGGCGCGGAAGTGGCGGTGAGCACCCAGAAACTGCACGCCCGCGGCCCGATGGGCCTGGATGCGCTGACCACCTACAAGTGGATTGGCTACGGCGACGATCTGGTGCGCAGCTAAGGCCGGATTGCGGTCATAAAGAGGTCAGGGCGCACCATGCTGCGCCCTGATTGTTTTTGGAAAAGGGGGACTGCACGACAGTCTGGTTGCTTGCAAAACAACCAAACGCCCCGGCGGGCTATTGACTCATTTCGCGCGCAGGTCTACCTTGTTCAACGCACTTCCGGCTTGCCCCGCAGGCCCGGCTCGATGCCGATATAGCTCAGTTGGTAGAGCAGCGCATTCGTAATGCGAAGGTCGTAGGTTCGACTCCTATTATCGGCACCATCCTCTCCATACTCCCTCTGCTTATCCTTTCGCCGGTTAAACAACCGTTTAATTAATCACTGTTATAATTACCCCTGTTGAGCCTTGATGGAGGAATGTTTTCCTCCTCAAGCATTGCGATGCGGCGCTCTGTGGAGCGGCATCCGTTTTTATGCATGCCGGTGGTTCGGTGAGAAGTTAGGAGAAGTGAACTATGAGCAGAAAAGACAAGCTCGCGGCGGCCCTGTTGGCCATCTTCCTGGGCGGACTGGGCATTCACAAGTTTTACCTGGGGATGAAGTGGTGGGGGCTGTTCTACCTGCTGTTCTGCTGGACGGGGATCCCATCGATTGTCGGCTTTATCGAAGGCATTATTTATCTGTTCCAATCGGAAGAGAAGTTCAACCAGAAATACAATCCTGGTCTGATTTAAGGCTTTGCTGACGGCGCTTCCTGTTGCGGGAAGCGCCGTTTTTCATTCCGTTACTGTTTCTTCATCATCATCTTGCCGCGCATCTCTTTGCTCATCATTTTATTCGAGCTGGAGATCACGCAGTTATATTGCTTGCCTTGGTTAATGATCATAAAGGTGCTGACCGGATTTTTAAAATCCTTGTCGATGGTGAAATAAATATAGGCCTGCGGCAATGCGGCCGGTTTAAAGGCGCCGAAGGCATACACATCCGCCAGGCCCAGCGCGGAGAGATCGACCGTCAGCTCCATGGGTTTCATGGAATCCGGCGATGGGAACATCGACTTGGCCGACATCATCATGGTGCTGCTGTTGATGGTGTAATCGGTTTTGACCTTCATGCCGATATATTTCGATTCCGGCATGGAAAGTTCTTTTTGGCAGGCGGCGTCGTGCTGCGGCGCCGGGCTGCCGTTTTCCATCACGGCGTGCACGTGTTCCAGCATCACTTCCGCGTTGCCGGTGGTAGGTTGTGCATCGGCCGCGTAAGCCGCGCCGCTGAAGGCGGCTACAGAGGTAAGGATAATGCCCGTAACGATTTTCATTGTCGGTCTCCGGAATGCTAATAATGATATTAATTGCGGTGTGTAGCCTATTGGCCTGATAAAACGCAAAGTGACCCGTTCCGTGGAGATAAAATATCCTCGGAATATTGCTGGAAAAGAGTTTTTCTTCCTCGCGGTAAGCAAGGTTGTGTTAATTTTTTAAGCGCCTTTCTGATTTTTTATTCGGTATTTTTTCCTGCATATAAATAGTATGTCTAAACATAGTCAATGTTTAGAATATGTACAAATTATTGCGATTTTTTCTCTTTACGCTTTCTGTTTTTTTAATCGAGCAATAAATATTTATTGAGATACAGAGAGTTATGTTTTTACGCTGGGACCACTCGGTGAAGCGTTATTTATGTGATCTTCATAGTCACAGAAATAACGCTGAAATTATTACCTTTCTATTTAACGGCTAATTATTCATGGCATAGGCTTCAACCCCACTAACCGCCTGAGCTAGAATCAGGCGGTTTTCTCTTCGAAAAGGATATCGCCATGGCCGCCTGGGCGCTTTTGATCGTCGGTTGGTTATTGATTTGGCAGGATCACCCGGTTTGGGGTGTGCTGTGCATCGCGCTGTTTGCCGTGCTGCAATGGGCGAAGCACGCCGCTAAAAGCGGGCAAGAACCCGAAGAGGCGACAGAGTGGCGCAAGACCGACTGGCGTTCGCAGCCGATTGAGATGGCGCACGCCGGCGACAGCGACCGGCAGATTGGCGGCGTGGGGGAACTGGGCATGGGCGGCCCCAGCTTTTGGACGCTGCTGCTGCGCGACGGGGCGATTGTGCATGGCGCCTGTGCCGCGCCGCAGGACGTGGACGATGGCAAGCTGCGCCTGATACCGACCCGCAGCCGCGAGGGAGAGGAGCTGACGGTATACGAGCCCGCCGCCCGGGCGATGTATGCGCTGCCTGCGTTGACCGATCGCGAGCTGGGAGCCTTGGCCGCCGGTTCCGTTGAGGCGTTGGTGCGGCTGCGGGCGACGTGTCGGCAGGTGGAAGCCACGCCGTTGCACCTTGTGCGCGGTCTGTGGGTGCCGCAGTGGGTAGCGGATCCGGCGGATCGGCTGGAGATCACGTTGCCCAGCGGCCGCGTGCTGGCGGCGCGCTCGATGTTGCCGGCGGATCTGCGCCAGGCGGACGATCCTGCCGCGCTGCTGCACACGCCGCCTTATGAACTGTTGTTGGATAACAGGCCGACCGATCGCTTCGTGCGCGATCTCGAACGCGTGGCGGAATCCCCGTCGGGTGACGGTTTGAGCGTCGGCGGCTGCCAGTTCCGCGGCGAGCATATCGTCGATGGCCTATACCATCTCTACTTCGCCGGCGAGTGGTTCAGCCTGCTCTCTTATGCGCATAAACCGGCGGGAGGGCGCGGTTCGGACACCACCTTTTTCGTCGAGCGGGTCGAGCCGCAAGACGGCGGGGTTTTTGTGATTGAATGGGATGCCTACAGCGTGGGGCCAGGCGGGCGTGAGCCGCGCGTGCCGGCCCCGCCGGTATTGGTTATCGCGGTAAGTTGGCAGGAAACGCCGCTGCAGTTGCCAACGGCCAACAACCGCGTGACCGTGCGTTTGCCCAACGCCACGGCGTAAGGCTTAAGGCAGCACCCTGACTTCGCCGTTGTGCATGGTCAGCACCGCGATCGGGCTGCCGGAGAAGCACTCCCTAAAGATCCAGTCGCTGGGCCGAAACGCCGCCGCAGGCAGCCCGGCCTGCCACTCCTCCCACTGCGGGGTCGGCTTATCCGGCGGTAAAGAGAAAGAGACCAGCCAACCGGCTTCGCAGTGCACCGTTTGGCCGGTTGGACGGGTGAAGGTATGCGCACCTGCCAGCTCCATCACCGGCGGTAAAACCTCGAAGGCGATGATCGGCACGCCGGCCACGCTCTGCGGCTGAGGAAAGCGCACGGCGGTCACACCGTTCATCGTGATGGGGCTGTCTTCGGTGCCGGGCTGGCGCGGCTCCTGCCGGTTTACCCAGCTGCCTTTCGGCAGCGTGATTTCACCGAACGGTTTTGCCTCGTCGAGCGTCAGGTAGCTGCGCCGATTCCAGTGTTCTTCCGCCCGCTGGCTCTTGATATCCTGGATGGCGATGCCGATAAGCATCAGTACGCACGCCACCGGATAGACCGCCAGCGCCGAGGCCAGCAGAAAGCCGAACCAGGAAAGCGGCGGCCGCGGGCGGCCGCAGCGGGCGGCGGCGTAGCGCCAGCCCCACCAGGCGAGCAAGATGCCGGTGGGCAGCAGCGCCAACAACAGCGCCAGCAGGCCGGCGGCGCCGGCGCCATAGCCTAACAGCATGGCAGGTTCCTCATGTTCATGGCGTGGTGGATCGATAGCGAACGAAGTAGGGCAGCGCCGGGGTCTCCCCGTCATCGCCATAGTGGCTTTCCGGTTCGATCACGGTTTGGCGTGCGTCGTCCAACCCTTTGTACACATAGTCCAGCGGCTGCCGGTAGCGCACTTCGGATGAGCGCAGATCGAAAATCAGCGAGAGATGACCGTCGCCGTTATCCGTTTGGGCGACCAGCTTGTCGTTGCCCGCCCACAGCCGATACAGCGACTTGTAACCGGTCTCCAGCATCACTTTCAGCTGCCCGTCGGGTTGATGGCGCAGGATCTGATACAGCCCTCTGTCCAGCGTTTGGGCGATCAGGTAGATGCCGCCGTCCGGAGATTGCGCGCTTTCCTTCACGCGCACCGCCAGCCAATGCTGGCTCGTCACTTCACCGGTTTTGCCGTTAACGACGATGTGCAAAGCGCCGGAACCGGCGACAGGGTTCATCCAGAACAGCACGCGGTCGCCATCGACGGCGGTGAAAGTTTCGGGCATCGCCGCACGTGCGCTGGCGTAAGCGAGCGTTGAGGCATCACTCTCTTCGCGATCCTGTCCCAGCAGTTGCCGTTCTTCCAGCAGCGCCGGCAGATCCAGCGTCTGCCGCCAATGGGCGCCGAAGTCCGGGCTGTAGAAGATGCCCTCGGCGCCGACGAAATATAATCCGTCGCTGGAGCGCAGCGCCGCCAGCTTGCCGCTGACCAGAGTGGGGCGACTGTCGTTGTCAGCCTCTTGCCAGGGCAGCAGTTTACCGACGGAGCCCCGCTGCAAGTCGACCAGCCGCCGTCCTTCGGTGAGAAACAACACACAGCGTTGGCCGCTGCAGACCGCATCGTTCACCGATTCTTGCAGGCGGCCCAACATCCGCAGCCCCCGCGGGCCGGCGAACAGCAGTTGGCTGACATAGTCTCCTGACCAGTTGAAATAGCCGAGTCTGTTGTAGACCTCGACCCTTTTATTGGTCACCAACAACGCGCCGTCACCCGCCTGATAATTCTTGATGAAGTCATAATCGGCCACCGGCGGCAACGCTGCGTCGCCGCTGTTCCATTGCCAAGGCGCATAGCGCTGTTCGGGGCTGAGAAAATAGAAGCCCAGCGCGCTGAAAAGAAACAGCATCAGAATGATCAGGGGCCTTTTATAGAGCGGCAGCATCATGATTTCAGCTCCGTCACCTGAGCCTGCTGATACCGCCTGTGGCGCAGGTTTTTCAGATATCGATAAACCTGAAAAGCGCGGCGTTGGCCGGGGAGGAAGCGGCGGCAGCCCTGTCCGAACGCTTCAATCATCAATGCCAGCCCGCTGACCGACATCAGCAACAAGAACAGCAGCGGCGGCAGTTCACTGCCGATCTGTGCCAGGGCCCAGTGGTCCCAATAAAAGCCCTGTTGCTCGAGGTTGTCCCACAGAAACATGCCGAGCATGAAAGCGATCATGATCGCGCCACACGAGAAGATCACACGTGCGGACAGCGTGAGATCCGCTTCACTGCAGTAGCCGCTGCCGGCGACCAGGTAGGCCTGACGATCGCGGTGATTGATGATCCCTTGCACCAGACGCAGAGCCGGCAAGGCGTCATCCTGGCGGTACAAAATCTGCAGCGGGTCGCCCTGGGCGATAAAGAGCGGGTGCCGGCGGCGAAAAACGGGATGCAGCTTGGTGCTCCAGACGTTGACCGAACGAACGGCCAGCGCATAGTGCTCCCCCTGCAGTTGCAGCGCGTAGGTATCCACGGAATAAGTGCGTTGCCGATACTCTGTCTGGTAAAGCTCATAGTGCAGGGCGTTGACCGTCTCGATGCCGGAGGCCTCGATGCCGTCCGGAAGGGGAAGTGCGGTCTGCAGCGGTGCGGTCGTCGGCACGGCGTCTTTGCGGACGGCCCGGTATCTGATGCCGGGGATTTTCAGGCTGAGCGAATCGGGGGGCGTGACGTCTTGCCCCAGCAGCACGCGATCCAGCGCCCTGAGCAGACGCCTGCGGCCGCGATGCCCGATCAGCAAGAGCTCTGAACCGACGAACAGCACCATGCCGATGCCGATGAGGCCGGCGATGATGGCGATAAAGAACAGGGCAATGGTCAGCCAGGAATCTTCCCGGTCCATGATGAAAAAGGCGGCCGGGAAGCCACCGGCCAGCGCCGCGCCCAGCACCAGCAGGGCAAAGTATTTCAGCTTGTATTTCAGCGTTCTGTCGGGTTCCAGCCGGCCTTTCGTGCCGTGCAGCAGCCAGTGCAGCCAGTAGCTGCCGTCACGCAGGCGGTGAGCGCCGATCTTCACCCGATCGCCGGTAGCGAGCGTGGCCAGCAGATTTTCGCTGTCGCTGAAGTCGTCACGGTAAAAAAAGAACGTCTGGCCGGAGGCGATGATCCTCACCAGGTTGTCGGGCGCCGTCTGCTGGCAGGCGCATTGTTCGACGGTCACATTAAAAAATTGGGTTTGCATGTCATTCCCTGTCAGCGGGCGTGGCCCGAAAAGTCATCCCTGGCGCCGGGTATTCAGCGTTTTTTCATCAATGGCAGCATGCGCACCAGCGCATTGTCCTTGACGATGTAGTGATGGAACAGCGCGGCGGCGGCATGCAGGCCGATCAGCCAGTAGCCGAATGAGGCCAGCGTTTTATGCCAGCCGATAATCATCCGCGCCTGCGGCCGATCGGCCACGTCGGTGAACGGCATCGACAGGCCGAACAGATACCACTCCTTGCCGCCCAGATAGCGCGAATACACCCCCAGCACCGGCAGCGTCAGCAGCAGCAGATAAATCAGGGTATGCGTCAGGTGCGCCATGCCGGTTTGCCACTTCGGCGGTTTGGGCGCGATGGCGGGCGAGGCGTGGCGCCGGCGCAGGAGCAGGCGGGCCAGCATCAGCGCAAACACCGTCACGCCGCTGCTGAAGTGGGTGACAACCAGCGCGTACCACGGTGCGCTGCCCGGTTCGGCAAAGCCCCGCAGCTCGATGGTGACGCAGGTGATGACCAGCAGGATCGCCACCAGCCAGTGCAGGCGAATTTGCCACGGCATATAGGTGTTCTGCACCGGGTTACCTTTTGATGTTAAAGGGTCTGTGCGCCGATGGTAACGAAATGTTACATCGGAGGAAAGCGCGTGCGCGCAATTTAGGCAAAACGCCAGGCTCAACTCACTTATTAAGCTATTGGTTTAGTGGGTTATGCGCCTGACGGCAGGGGAGGCCGTGAGCGTCGTAAGGTATGAAGTTAACAGGCGGTAGATTCCGAGGCTGGCAGCTTATTAAGCGATGAAGCGGGTTGCGCCGCAGCCCTCGCTGCGGCGCCTGGGATCAGTTCAATTTGGCCTTGGCGAAATCGCTGCCGTTCACGTCCACCACGTAGCCGCTCAGGTTGCTGCGGGTGGCGTAGAATACTTTGCCGGTGGCCAGCGGTAGCCACGGCGCCTGTTTGGCGAAGATCACCTGCGCCTGTTGGTACAGCTTGGCGCGCGCCTGCGGCTGGTTCTCCTGGATCGCCTGCTGGATCAGCCGGTCGTAATCCTTATCGCACCAGCGCGCCACGTTGGCGCCGCTCTGCACCCCGGCGCAGCCGAGCAGGGTGGCGAAGTTGTCCGGATCGCCGTTGTCCGATACCCAGCCGTACAGTGCGCTCTGCTGCTCGCCTTTGCGCAGCCCGGCCAGATACTGGCCCCACTCCCAGGTGACAATCTTGGCCTTCACGCCCACCTTCGCCCAGTCGCTCTGGATCATCTCGGCGATGCGCTTCGAGTTCGGGTTGTAAGGGCGCTGTACCGGCATCGACCAGATGTCGGTCTCAAAACCCTGCTCCAGCCCGGCCTGCTTCAGCAGCTCGCGCGCCTTCTGCGGATCGTAGGCGTATTCCGGCAGTTTGTCGTTGTAGCCAAGCATGCCCGGCGGCAGCAGCGAATTGGCCGGCGTGCCGCTGTCTTTGAACACCGCGGCGACGATCGCTTTCTTGTCCACCGCGTAGCTCAGCGCCTGACGCACCAGCAGGTTGTCGAACGGTTTTTTCTGGGTGTTGAACGCCAGATAGCCGACGTTCAGCCCGGTAATGTCGTGCAACTGCAGGTTGCCGTCGGCCTTGATGGCGGCGAACTGTTCCGGCAGCGGCGCGGGGATGATCTGGCATTCGTTGGTTTTCAGCTTGGCCAGCCGGGTCTGCGGATCCGGCGTGATGGAGAAGATGAGGTGCTTGCTGGCCACTTCGCCCTGCCAGTAGTGCGGGTTGGCGATGTAGCGGATCAGCGAATCCTGCTTGTACTGCTGCAGCGCAAACGGCCCGGTGCCGATCGGCCAGTTGTCGACGTATTCCGGCGTGCCCTTTTTCAGCATCGCGTCGGCGTACTCGGCGGACAGGATCGAGGCGAAATCCATCGCCCAGTCGGCGACGAAGGCGGCGTTGGGCTGGCTCAGCGTGAAGCGCACGTGGTGTTCGTCCACCGCTTCCACCTTGGTGATCAGCTTATCCAGACCCATGTCGGTGAAGTATTCATAGTTGCCGCCGGAGACCTTGTGATACGGGTTGGCGGGATCCTTCTGCCGCATCACGGTGAACACCACGTCTTCGGCGTTAAAGTCGCGCGTTGGGGTGAAGTATTTGTTGCTGTTGAATTTCACGCCCTGGCGCAGGGTAAAGGTGTAGGTCTTGCCGTCCGGGCTGACGCTCCACTCGGTGGCCAGCGACGGGGCGGGCGTTTTATCGCTTTCGCGCAGCGTCACCAAGCGGTTGTACAGCACCTGCGAGGTGGCGATAAAGGTTGGCCCGGAGCTGGAGAGCTGCGGGTTGAACGATTCCGGCGAGGCAACGGTGCAGTACACCAGCGCATCGGAAGCGGCCAGCGCGCCGCCCGCCGACAGCAGGCCGCAGCCAGCCAGCACCAGCGCGGCGATTGGGTGTTTTAAAAACGTCAAGGCAAGATCCTCAGGTGGAGTGGGCCGTTACCGGCGAATTGAATTAACTATAGATAACGGATGGCGAGACCGGGAACAAGCGTCTCACCTGCGCATTCTGTGCGCTGCGCGTTGCTTGCCAGACCGCTTTACTCGGTCTCGCGCTTGCGGTCGGCATCATAGCGCTCGCGAGCGGCGTCCAGCTCGGGGAAATGGTATTCCGCCCAGCGGTCCAGCGCCGTCAGCGTCTCGACCAGCGAGCAGGCGACGGCGCTGAGCCGATATTCCACATGTGCCTGATTTTTTTCACTGAAATCCAGCCGTTCGAGCAGCCCGTTGCGTTCCAGCTGGCGCAGCGTTTGCGTCAGCACCTTCTGCGAAATGCCGTCGATGCGGCGCAGCAGCTCACCGTTGCGCATTGGCCGCTGCGCCAGCGCAGGCAGGATCAACATCACCCACTTGCCGGAGATCAGCGCCAGCGCATCGCGCGCGGAGCACTTGCTCGAATAGACGTCGCCGGGATAAGCCATTGGGGGTTACCTTCAGGTGCGTAATTGCCAAGGGGGCGATAAAGCCACAGCATAGCAGCACCACCTTACAACGGGAGAAACAGGATGAACGTGCTGATTGTGCTGGCTCACCCCGAGCCGCATTCCTTCAATGCCCATTTGGCCGAACAGGCGCGGCAGACCTGCCTGGCGCAGGGGCATCAGGTGAAGACGGTCGATCTGTATCAGGAGGGATTTGATCCGCGCGAGGGCGCCGGCCATTACCCCAGCAGAAAGCAGGCGGACAGATTTGATGCGATGCAGGAGCAGCGCCATCACTGGACGACTCAGGCGCTGCCGGCGGAGATCCGGCGGCATATCGAGCTGCTGCACTGGGCGGATACGCTGGTGCTGCAGTTTCCTTTCTGGTGGTTCGGCGCGCCGGCCATCATCAAAGGCTGGATGGATCGGGTGTTCGTTTACGGCGGGATCTACGACAGCCGCCACCGCCATGAGAACGGCGTAATGCGCGGCAAACGGGCGCTGCTGACCGTCACCGCCGGCGCTTCCGCACAGGCCTGCGCGCCGAACGGGCGTGACGGCGATATGCGGCTGATGCTGTGGCCCATCATGCATGCGTTGCACTATATCGGTTTTAGCGTGCTGGAGCCGTTCCTGGTCTATGGCGTGCGCGGCGGGTTGGCGGGCGAGGCTCTGCAGGCGCAAAACGCCGCGTTGGCGCAGGTGACGCAGGCGTACCGGGACGGTTTGAACGTGTTTTCCGCCTGGCCGGCGGTGCCGTTCAACCGCAATGAAGATTTTGACGCCGATCTGGCGCTGAAGCCCGGCGCGCCGGTGTATAGCCCGTTCGTGCGGCATTGCGATCCGGATTAGAATCCGGCCTTTAGCAGTTCCTCGCGCAAATCGTCGATAATCGCCGGTTCGATGTCGGGGAACTGCTGCTGAATATCGGCGATGGCTTCGGCCACGCTCGGGCCGGCGAAGGTGCCGGAGAAGGGCAGCAGCGGCAGGTTCGCGTCGCTGTCCGGCAGTTCGCCGCGGATGGTGCCGGTGATCATGCCCGCTTTTTTTTCCGCCGTGAGGTCGTACTCTCCCACGCTTTTGTCGATCGGTTTCATTGGCCGCCTCGCTGTCGGTGAGTGTTTATCCTGTCTGTTAAAGCATAGTGTTTCAGGCAATGAATACCAATCAATGTATATAATATTAATATAAAACAAGGTGATGCGCGTTTTGTCGTTTGACGTTCGCCGGGGGCCGGCGCTATGCTCTAGGCGCTAAAGGAACCTTCCTCACTGACAGGGACAGACGACATGAAAAGACTGAAAAGCGCGGCGCTGTTGTTGCCGCTGTTGGCGCTCAGCGCCTGCACCCATCACCTCAGCAGCGCCGAGCTGCACGCCAAGCACTACATTTATCAAACCCGCGACGATTTCGATCCGCAATTCCGCACCGATGTGAACGGCAGTATTAAGAACGCCGTGCCGATGTTCGAACAGTTCTACCAGCTGGGGAAAAAGGATCGCGCGGCAGGCGTGGCGCGCAGCGAGGCGCAGAAAAAGGCCGACTATCTGGCCAGCCCGGAATTCCAGCAGAACATGGAACACAAAACCATTTTCATCAACCGCACTTACAGCGGCTCCGACAACCCTAAACGCCGCCAGGTGTTCTCGCAGGAAGCGGTAGGCGCGTACTGGGACGGTTACGAAGGGCGCTGAACATAATCCCTCACAAATAGAAGGTAATAAAAACTGGTCTTCTGGCGGTTATTTGATTATAAAAACCGCCGCTAAGGACGATGTTCATAGATGAAACCAGGAGTGTTTATGTTGGCAAAAGTTAAGCGTTCGTTCGCCGCCGCCGTCGTATTGATGTTGGCGCTGCCCGCGGTTCAGGCCGCGGATTACCGCGCGGGCGAGCAATACACCCGGCTGGATAAGCCGGTGGCCGCCGCGCCGGCGGTGGTGGAGTTCTTCTCCTTCTACTGCGGCCCTTGTTATCAGTTCGCCGAAACTTACCGTGTGGGCAGTACCGTGGCGCAGGCGCTGCCCGCGGGCGAGAAAGTCACCAAATATCACGTCAGCCTGATGGGCAAACTGGGCAATGCGCTGACCGAAGCCTGGGCGGTGGCGACGGTGCTGGGCGTGGAAGACAAGATTGAAGGGGCGATGTTCGACGCGGTGCAAAAACAGCGCGCCGTCAACAGCGCCGACGATATACAGCGGGTGTTCACGGCGGCCGGCATCGATGCCGCCACCTATGAAAACGCGCGCCACAGCCTGCTGGTCAAAGGGTTGATCGCCAAGCAGAATGAAGCGGTGAAAGCGTTTGACGTGCGCGGCACCCCGTCGTTCTACGTGGCTGGCCAATACAAGATAGACAATGCCGGCATGGCCAGCACCAGTGTTGAAGGCTACGCCAAAGAGTACGCGGCGGTGGTGCGTTACCTGTTGGACAAACAGCCGTAAACCGGGCCGTCAGGGCCCGGTGTCAGCCGCCGGGTCTATTTCGCCGCGGGTAAATCCAGCGCCTGACGCAGCTCATCACGGGCTTGCCGATACTGCTGCTGGAAATCCTGCTGTTGCGAAAGCTGCTGGCTGATCACGCTGCCGGCGATGCGGCCCATCTCGATATCGGAAGGGTAGTGGATCCCCGCCACCACCCGGTTGTCGCCATATTGCCAGGCGCGCGTCATGATGTCGGCGCGCTTCTCCGGCACCATGTTGGCCAGGGTGATGCCCATCAGCGTGCCCAGCGTGGTGTGGCCGGAAGGCCAGGAGCCGGAGCTGGAGCGCTTGACGATCGGCTCGATGCGGCTGTCCAGCATATGCGGGCGCGGGCGCTTCCAGAAATCTTTCGCCGGATCGACCACCGCCGCTTCGGTCGCGACGATGCGATCGAAGAAAGCGCTCACGGCCGGCAACGCTTTGGCGTTGAACTGCGGCCCCATCACATTGCTGTACACCCAGACGTTCTCTTCCGCATCTGCCTTGGCCTGGCTGGCCATTTCCGGCGTGCGTTTTTGCTGCATGTCGAGGACTTCCCGCAGTTCGCGCTGGGTCTGCGCCGAGTCGTTGGCCGGCGGCGGCGGCAGGATGTGGGTCAGATCCACCTGCTGCGCGGTGGTGAACGGTTGGGCTTCCTCTGTCGCCTGCGCATGGAACGCGGCCAGGGCGCTGGTGGTAAACAAACACAGCGCTAAAACAGATTTTTGCAATGATTTCATCGGGTCATGTCCAGGGTGTCAACGTGAAGGGGGAGCAGCCTGTATCTTTGGCGAGGCCTGTGAAGATGAGATGACGATTTCGTGACGGATTGATGACGACGCGCCGGGCGAACTGTGATCGCGGCGCCAAATCCCCCGCTCGCCATTGATTGTGTGTTAACGGATTGTTATGGTGATTTTCTGTTCAACGGCGCAGCGCCGCCGGCGTTTGAAGGGAGAGATCATGACGGCATTGGCAACGCTCCGCGACGCCGGCTTCGAAGAGTGGCTGGGCAAAATCAACACCGCCTGCGGCAGGTTCTGCGCGAAAACGCTGGGGCCGGGTTTCAGCGGGGCGATGCAGGAGTTCCGCGCCCATGCGCTGCGTCTGAGCGTGGTCGACGTGGCCCAGGCCCGGCTGTATCGCACGCCGCGTGAAATCGCCCGCAGCGACGGCGCGCACTTTTTTACCGTCTTCCAGCTGCGCGGCAGTGCGTTGATGGAGCAGGGAGATCGCCAAACGATGCTCTCTCCCGGCGACATGACGCTGATCGACGCCTCACAGCCCAGCAGCTTCACCTTCCAGCGCGATTCGCGCCAAATCTCTTTGCTACTGCCGCGCGGCTGCCTGCCGCTGCCGCCGCCTTGCGCGCAGCGTCTGGGGGCGGAGCTGAGCGCGGTGCGCCTCAGCCGCCAGCTGGTGCTGAGCAGCATGCAGGATCCTCAGCTCGCCGCGGCGGAAAGCGAGGCGGTGCTGAATGCGCTGGCGGCGCTGCTGCGCCCGGCTCTGGCGCTCGAACAGGCGCGGCCGGAAGGGCAGCACCCGGTCTTTGACAAGGCGCTGGCGCTGATCGACAGGCATATTCAGTCGGCGCAGCTGCGTCCTGAGTGGGTAGCGGCCGAGCTGGGGGTATCGTTACGCAGCCTGTATCGGCTGTTCGCCCGTCAGGGGCTGGTGGTGGCGCAGTACATCAGGAACCGCAGGTTGGATCTGTGCGCGCAGGCGCTGCGCAGCGCCGCCGGGCAGGAAAAGCTGGCCGGCATTGGCCTTGACTGGGGCTTCGCCGATCACAGCCATTTCTCGACCGCTTTCAAGCAGCGTTTCGGCATGTCGCCGAGCGAGTACCGTCGGCAGTATCAGTAAGTCAGGGCGCGGGCCAGGCCCGCGCCGCTGCACTCAATAGCGGATGCAGACCGATTTCGACTCGGTGTAGGCATCCAGCCAATCCGGGCCGAAATCACGGCCGCTGCCCGACTGTTTGAACCCGCCGAACGGCATGTTCGGGTCGATCAACGTATGGGTGTTGACCCACACGGTGCCGGCCTGAATGCGCGGCGTAAACGCCATCGCCTTTTGCAAGCTGGTGGTCCACAGGCTGGCGGTCAGCCCGAAGTCGGTGTCGTTGGCTTTGCTCAGCGCCTCTTCGGCGCTCGCCACCCGGATCAGGTTGACCACCGGGCCGAACACTTCCTCGCGCGTCAGGTTCAGCCGGTCATCCGGGTTGATCACCAGCGTCGGCGGAATGTAGAAGCCGTTGGCGTCCGGGCCGGCCGCGCCGCCGATAAGCTCGGCGTTTTTCGCCCGGGCGTCGTCCAGGTAGGCCGCCACCTTGTTGCGGTGCGCGAGCGACACCAGCGGGTTGATTTGCGCCCCGGTATCCATCCCCGGCCCGACCGACAGCGATTTCACCGCCTGTTCGAATCCGGCCACCAACCGATCGTAAATCGGCGCTTCGATATAAATTCGCGAGCTGGCGGCACACACCTGCCCCTGGTTGAGGAAGCTGCCGAGCATCAGGCCTTCGATCACCTGCTGCGGATCGGCATCTTGCAGCACGATGGCCGGGTTTTTACCGCCCAGCTCCAGCGTCACGCGGGTCAGGCGATCCGCCGCCGCGCGCGCGATGCTTTTGCCCACCGGCGTGGAGCCGGTAAAGCTGACTTTGGCGATCAGCGGATGTTCGGTCAGCGCCTTGCCGCACACGGTGCCGCGGCCGGTGACCACGTTGAACACGCCCGGCGGCACGCCGGCTTCGCTCGCCAGTTCGGCGATGCGCAGCAGGGTGAGCGGGGTGGTTTCCGACGGCTTGATGACGATGGAGCAGCCCGCCGCCAGCGCCGGCATGACTTTCCACATGCCGATCATCAGCGGGAAGTTCCAGGGCACGATGCCGGCGACGACGCCGATCGGCTCTTTGCGGGTATAAACCTGATATTTGGCGCCCGGCGGCATCGGAATGGACACGTCCAGCGTCTGGCCGGTGATTTTGGTCGCCAGCCCGGCGGTGTAACGCATCCAGTTCAGGGTGCTGCCGACTTCGAAAGCGCGGGCGATGTTGATGGATTTGCCCTGCTCCAGGGTTTCGAGCTGCGCCAGCTCTTCGGCGTGCTGCTCCACCAGATCGGCGAAGCGCAGCAGGATGCGTTCGCGCTCTACCGGCAGACGCTGCGCCCAGACGCCTTCGCTGAAGGCTTTGTGGGCGGACTCCACCGCCTGCGCCACATCGTGTTCGTTGGCGTCGGCAGTGGTGGCGATTTGCTGCCCATTGGCGGGGTTATACACCGCCAGGCGGCCTTCCGCGGCGGACGCGCGCCACTGGCCGTCGATATACAGCCCATGCTGACGATCGAGAAAACGCGACACGCTATCCAGCACGGCTACGGTATTGTCAGACATACATCCTCCGATCAGATTCATCAGGTTATCGTTAACCCTGAGAGTCTAGATCAGCGGTAAAGCGGCGGCTTTGCTCTGCCTGACATTCGATTTGTCCTGCGTGTCATTTTGCCGTGACGGAACAGTAAACTGCGGCCGGCGGGCGCCGGCCGGGAAGGATTACGAACTCAGGGTCGCCAGACGGGTGGCGAAACCGAGGAACAGCAGGCCGATCAGGCCGTTGCCGAGCTTCGCCAGGCCTTTCTTGTGGTTGAAGAAGTGCGCCAGCATCGCGCCGGAGAAGATCAGCGTGCTCATGTAGATAAAGCTGACGGCTTCGAGGATCAGCGCCAGAATGGTGAACGACAGCCCGGTGTGCGCGTAGTTGAAATCGATGAACTGCACGAAGAACGACACGTAAAACAGAATAGCTTTCGGGTTGGTCAGGCTCAGCGTCAGCGATTTGCGCAGAATGCTGTTGCCGCCCTCAATCTGTTGCTGTTGCGCCTGCGCCTTCTGCACGAAGGTGGCGTAGAGGATTTTTGCGCCAAGGAACAGCAGGTAAATCGCGCCGAGAAAACGCACCAGGGTAAACAGGAACGGCGTGGTGCGGATCAGCGAAGCCACGCCGATATAGGCGCAAAAGATCAGGATCGCATCGCCGATAAACACGCCCAGCGCCGCGGTATAGCCGGCGCGCACGCCGCGCGATATGCCGGTTTTCAGCACGTACAGCGTATTCGGCCCCGGCAGAATGATGATGAAGACCACCCCGGCCAAATAGGTCCATAAATTCAGGACGCCAAAACTCTCTAACACAATAACCTCTCCATGCGCGCAACTAACAGGCAGAAACACTGGCCACGCCCGTGGCCGGCCGCGATCCTAACGCCGTGCAACCGGGTTGGCAACGTAATAAACTTCATGTTGTTGGTTAAAAATTGTCGAAAGATTGTTGAAAACGTCGGCGACGAATTAAAAAGCAAGAGTCGGCGTGTTTCGCCAACGGCCCGTCACTATGCTGGTTAACATCGAAACCGCAGTGAGGAACGGATGATGAAAAACGTAATCGACAGCGCCGATCCGCGCTGGCTGGCGATTGTCAGCCGCGACAAGCACGCCGACGGCCGCTTTATCTACGCGGTGAAAACCACCGGCGTGTATTGCTCGCCTTCCTGCCCGTCACGCCAACCGAATCGGCAAAACGTGGAGCTGTTTGACGACGCGGAGCAGGCGGAGGCGGCCGGCTATCGGCCCTGTAAACGCTGCCGGCAGGGGCTGACGCCGCTGACGGAACAGCATGCGCGGCAGATAGCTGAGGCCTGCCGCTATATCGAGCAGGCGGAAAAAGCGCCGTCGCTGCAGACGCTGGCGCGCCACGTCGGGTTGAGCCAATACCATTTCCACCGGCTGTTCAAAGCGATCACCGGCCTGACGCCGAAAGGCTACGCCGACGCGCAGCGCAGCCAACGCTTACGCGCCGGTCTTACGCAGCGGGAAACGGTGACCGACGCGATCTTCGACGCCGGTTATGGCGCCAACGGCCGCTTCTACCAGCAGGCCAACGCCGCGTTGGGCATGACGCCGAAGGCCTATCGGGCGGGCGGCAAAGGCATGCGCATCCATTTCGCCGTCGGGCGCTGTTCGCTGGGCGAGATCCTGGCGGCCCAGAGCGAGGTGGGCATCTGCGCCATTCTGCTGGGGGACGATGCGCAGCAGCTGGTGCAGGATCTGCAGGACAAATTCCCCAACGCCGAGCTGATCGGCGGCGACGCGCAGTATGAAGCGCTGATGGCGCAGGTGGTGGGCCTGATTGAAGCGCCGGAGAACGGGTTGGCGCTGCCGCTGGATATTCGCGGCACCGCGTTTCAACAGCGGGTCTGGCGGGCGCTGCAGGCGATACCGGTCGGCGAAACCGTCAGCTATGCCGATATCGCTCGGCGCATTGGGGCTCCCAAAGCGGTGCGCGCGGTAGCCGGCGCCTGCGCCGCCAACATGCTGGCGGTGGCGATCCCCTGCCACCGGGTGGTGCGCAACGACGGCACGCTGTCCGGCTACCGCTGGGGCGTCGATCGCAAGAAAGCGTTGCTGGAAAAAGAGGCGCAGCGATGAGCGGCGCGCTGGTGACCCGGCTGGCCGAATTGGACTGGGCGGCAATTGAACGTGAACTCGATGAGCAGGGCTGCGTGCGTCTGCCGGGCGTGCTCAGCCAAGAGCTGTGCCGCGAGCTTTCGGGGCTCTACCCGCAGGATGCGCATTTTCGCAGCCGCGTCGTGATGGCGAAGCACGGTTTTGGCCGCGGCGAGTACCGCTATTTCGCCTATCCGCTGCCGCCGCCGGTGGCCGAAGCGCGCAGACTGATGTATGCGCGGCTGGCGCCGGTGGCCAACCGTTGGAACGCCTTGTTGGGGCTGGAGACGCGTTATCCCGTCGCACATGAAACCTACCTGGCGGAATGCCGCCGGGCCGGCCAGCGGCGGCCGACGCCGCTGCTGTTGCGCTACGAAACGGGGGATTACAACTGTCTGCATCAGGACCTGTACGGCGAGCGAGTGTTTCCGCTGCAGGTGGCGTTTCTGCTCTCCGCCCCCGAGCAGGACTTCACCGGCGGCGAGTTCGTGCTGACCGAACAGCGGCCGCGGATGCAGAGCCGGGTGGAGGTGGTGCCGCTGCAACAGGGCGACGCGGTGGTGTTCGCCGTGCATCACCGGCCGGTGGCGGGGGCGAAAGGCTGTTATCGGGTCAATCTGCGCCACGGCGTCAGCCGAATACGCGCCGGCCAACGCCACACGCTGGGGATTATCTTTCACGACGCGCTATAGCTTGCGCGCCAGCAGGGTGGCGAAGCGCAGCGAGATGCGGTTGCCGGCGGCGTCGGTCTTGTGCAGTTGGCCGACGTCTTCGTTGTATTTGAGGATCTCCCAGTCGCGATAATAATGCTTCAGCTCACCCGGCCGAAGGTAAACGGGAACGGCAGCGGGCAGGGATAATCCTCGGTATCCATCGCCGCCACGATCAGGTTATGGCCGCCGCGCACGGTGCTGTCCTGCATGTCTTGCACGATATGCGGGATCTGTTGCCGCTCGAGGAACATCAAGACCACGGTGGACAGGATAAAGTCGTAGTCGCCGCTGAAGCGGTGGGTGTTGAGATCTTGCACCCCGGCGCTCAGGCGGGTCAGCTGCTCGGCGTCGACGATCTGGTTGAGGCGGGCTATCGACGGCGCATGCTTGTCCCAGGCGGTGACATCGAAACCTTTCAGATTGAGGTAGAGCGAATTGCGTCCGCCGCCGCAGCCCAGATCCAGCGCCTTGCCCGGCGCGATGCGCGCCGCCGCCTCGATCACTTCGGAGTGAGTGCGCGTCAGTTCGTATTTCTTGTGGTAGTAATCTTCCGGCGTGCAGTAAAACGCCAGCCGGCAGGTCATGTCGTCCGAAAAGGAAACGATGCGATGCCACTGTTGGGGGGCGATAAACGGCGGCTGGCTTTCAGGGCTAAACTGCCAGGTCTCGGTGGTGGCGCCGTCTTCGGTCACCATGGCGAACGTCAGGCTGCCGCTCAGCACGGTGAGCTTCGCCCAGGTGCCGCTCTGGGTGTTGTGGCGCTGACGAAAGGCTTCCGGCAGCGTGTCGCTGTTCCATTCCGGCAGGGTTTTATAGCAAAGCAACTGCTGCTCCATAGGGGGCTCCTCTGGCTGGGCAAGCAAAGTGATTTATATGATGTATATAAAATACATCTTTATCGATCGTTTGAACATAGCAGCCTGAAGGAAAGGCGCGGCGAGATCTTTATACTGGATTGTGCGCGGCGGCTGGGCTAATTTCAGTGCTGTTCATGTCATCACGTTCAGGGAAAAGATGTCGATACGCCGTTTATGCCACCCGAAGCCCCTCCGTTTGCTGAGCCTGGCCGCGCTGCTGGCGCTGGCGGGCTGTACCAGCAAAACCACCACCACCTCGCCGGCGGCGCGCCCCGCCGACGTCAAAGCGCGACTGATGACGCTGATCCCGGCCAATGCCGGCGATCGTCAGGGTTGGGCCACCGATATCACCGCCGCGTTCGCCGCGCAGGGCATTGAGCCGAGCGATGAGAACCTGTGCTCGGTGCTGGCGGTCACCGAACAGGAGTCGACGTTCCAGGCTAACCCGCAGGTGCCGGGGCTGCCGAAGATCGCCTGGAAAGAGATCGACCGCCGCGCCGATCAGATGCATATCCCGAACTTTTTGGTGCATACCGCGTTGAAGATCTCGTCGTCGAACGGCCAGAGCTACAGCGAGCGCCTGGATAAGGTGCGCACCGAAAAGGATCTGAGCGATATCTTCGATGACATGATCGACCGCGTGCCGATGGGGCAGAAGCTGTTCGGTCATTTGAACCCGGTTCATACCGGCGGCCCGATGCAGGTGAGCGTCGCCTTCGCTGAGGCGCACGCCAAAGGGTATCCTTATCCGGTTGACGGTTCGATTCGGCGCGAAGTCTTCAGCCGGCGCGGCGGCATGTACTTCGGCATTATGCATTTGCTGGGGTACCCGGCCGACTATAGCCGGCCAATTTACCGCTTCGCCGACTTCAACGCCGGCTGGTACGCCAGCCGCAACGCGGCGTTCCAAAACGCGGTCAGCCGGGCGAGCGCCATTCCGCTGGCGCTGGACGGCGATCTGATCGACTTTGGCAGCGACAAGCCCGGCTCTACCGAGCTGGCGGTGCGCACGCTCGGCAAGCGCCTGAACATGAGCGACAGCGCCATTCGCCGGGCGCTGGAGAAAGGCGACACGGCCGACTTTGCCGATACCGACCTGTATAAGAAGGTCTATGCGCTGGCGGGCGGCAAGCTGCCGCGCGAGATGCTGCCGGGCATCCAACTGGAAAGCCCGAAAATCACCCGTAAGCTGACCACCGCCTGGTTCGCCAAGCGGGTGGATGAACGCCGCCAGCGCTGCATGGCGCGCGCCGGCGGTTAACCCTAAAGAAAACGCCGCCGGCGGCCTGAGTCACCGGCGGCGCGATCGCGCATCAGGCGCTGCGGCGCGGGTTGGTCAGGCCGAAGTTAAAGCTGTTGCAACGGTTGCAGAACTCTTTCATCACCGGCGGCGTGTCCATCATCGGCACTTTCACCTCGATAAACGCCAGCCTATCCTGCCGCGAGGCGTGTTCCAGGGCCATTTCCAGCTGTTGCGTGGTTTCCACCGCCACGCTGAACGGCTGCGATCGAGTATTCAGCACCGCCGGCAGTTTGGCGTAGTCCCACGGGCTGATGTCGTTGTAGGACGAGCTTTCGCCGAGGATATAGCGTTCGATGGTGTAGCCGTCGTTATTGATCAGGAAGATGATCGGCTTTTGCTCGCAGCGCAGCAGGGTGGACACTTCCTGCGCGGTCAACTGGAAAGAGCCGTCGCCGATGAACAGCAGGTGGCGGCGTTCAGGGGCCGCCATCAGGGTGCCGAGCAGCGCCGGCAGGGTATAGCCGATCGAGCCCCAAATCGGTTGGTTGACCACCTTGACGCCGTCCGGCATGCGCATGCCGCCGATGGCCGCGCCGGAGGTGCCGTTTTCCACCACCACCACGTCATCCGCCCGGATGAAGCGTTGGATGCGCCGCCACAGATAGGCTTGGTCGATAGGCGTGTCGCTCGGCGTCGCCAGCTTCTCATGCGGGCTGGCCAACGGCGTCAGGGGCTGCGCCGGCGCGTCTTCGCTCAGATCCAACAGCGCCTGCAGCAGATCCGCCGTCGACACCGCCGGGTAGGAGGTGTTGTCCAGCTTCATTGAGAACGGTTGGATGTCCACCTGAGCGGCGGCGGGAATGTGCTGCGAGAAATAGCCGGTGGTGGAATCCACCAAACGCACGCCGAAGCTCAGCACGCAGTCCGAGTGGGCCATGTGTTCATACAGTTCGGGGCGCGACAGATTGCCGCTGTAGCCGCCCATCCAACCGGCGGTGTTTTCCGGGATAATGCATTTGGCGGTGGGCATATTGGTCAGCGGAATGGCGAAGCGGTGAGCGACCGCGATGACCAACTGCTGCAACTGGTAGCGATCCACCATTTGATCGACCAACATGATTGGGCGCTGTGCGCGTTTGATTTTGGTTAACAGCGCCATCGCCGCTAATTGCACATTGTATTTATCGCTGGCCGGTAATTGCGGTGCCGTCGCCGCCGTGGCGATTTCAATTTCCACATCGCAAATATCCGACGGCAGCTGTAAATACACCGGTTTCTTCTCTATCCAGGCGCGGGAAATAACGCGTGGGATTTCTTGTGCGGCATTTTCCGGCGTAATCAAGGCTTGCGCAACGGTGAATTGTTTAAAGCAGTTCATGACGTTGTCGAAATTGCCATCGCCCAGGGTATGGTGCAAGAGCTGGTGATTTTTCATCGCATGCAGCGGCGGCGTGCCGGCGATGCAGATAACCGGCGAAGATTCGGCATAGGCCCCGGCGATGCCGGACAGCGCGGCCAGATCGCCGACGCCGTAGGTGACGATCAGCGCGCCGGCGCCTTTCATGCGGGCGTAACCGTCGGCGGCGTAGGAGGCGTTCAATTCATTGCAGTTACCGACAAACGCCAGCCGCTCGTCGTTTTCCAGCAGCTCCAGCAGGCTGAGGTTATAGTCGCCGGGCACGCCGTAAATACGATCGACGTTCAGGGCGTGAAGCTGTTGCAGAATGAATGACCCGATAGTTATTTTCATTGATTGCTCCGAATTATTTATCTTTATTTTGTCAGGCGAAAATCAGCAAAAATAAATTGCTGGCGATGTTGTGTCGTTAGCATTAACAGTTATTTAAAGTGTCGGCTTGTTCAAGACAGGCGTGGCAGCCGATGAATAGGCGGTTTGTATTCGGCGCTTTACGCGATTGAATAATGTATAAAGAGTGTGGTTATTATGCAGGAGGACAGTGCGGTATTTTTCCCTGGCGGTATATCGACAGAAAAATGGCGGCGTATTGGCATTTATCATGATGCAGGGCGAATCATCCGGTACTTTTGACGCCGCGTTAAATCCCATCGGGTGGCGTAACGCTACTTTGCTGGTAAATAAGGCAGAAGCCGGCGCAAAGAGGCATTTTGGTGATCCGCCGCACGCTTATTTCATGAAACCATCGCGCAACCAATCAAAAACAAAAAATTAACAATGTCGCTTTTTTATTCGCGTCGTGTTGTCAGTTTTACTTTACGGGGCTGCAATGCGCGCCGCCTCGGGCCGGCGTAAACAAGCGTCGTTACGGGCGCTAATATAACGTGGCGACCATCACATTCCTTGGGGCCGATACGTAAACTTTTCTCTACGTGCGCCTGGATGGCGCATGCCGACCAGAGAGTCAGCGTTGCAGTGGCGCCGGTTTGCGGGGGAAAGAGCGATGAAAGCCATCGACAGGCGCTGGTACTGATTCATGAGGAGCGTGATGGGTTGCCGTTGCCGCGCGTCACCCTTCGGCGTTTTAAAATCGACTGTTCGGCCTTATTCTCTGGCGTTCGTGAACCGCCTCGATGTCGATGTGTTGGTCAAGCACCTGGCCCGCGAGTAGCGAACGACAAAGCGGACTTTTCCCACGGTTTTGCCGTCCGAAAGGCGCTAACATGCAGATGTCGGTGCAACCCGTTATAAACCAATGCGAATTTTCCGATGCTAAGCTTAACCAAGGCGAAACGGGCGTTGGATAAATTGGATACAGCTTGATCTTGCCTGGGCTATCGGTAAAAATCTTCGGCCGTATTTTTACAGGAGCTTTACCATGTTTCTCAAACGGACTCTGTTGGCATGTTCTCTGGCGTTGATATTTCCTGCACTGCCTTCTTACGCTGAGGTTAGTACAGAAAGTGGCAATACCGCGCAGGCCGAAAAACCGGGTCTATGGCAGCGCTTTACCCATAACGTGTCGGAGACCTGGAACAATTCGCCGAACCACGATCTCTATATTCCGGCCATCACCTGGCATAACCGTTGGACTTACGATGACGAACATATCGATAAGTACAACGAGCGCCCGTGGGGCGCCGGTTACGGCATCTCCCGCTACGACAGCGACGGTGACTGGCACGGCATCTACATCATGGCGTTCAAGGATTCCTTCAACAAGTGGGAGCCGATCGGCGGCTACGCCTACGAGAAGATCTGGCGTCCGTTGGATGACAAGGATTTCCGCCTGGGGCTAGGTTTCACCGCCAGCGTCACCGCGCGCGATAACTGGAAATATATCCCTATCCCGGCGCCGCTGCCGCTGGCTTCTATCGGCTATCAGCGGCTGACGTTCCAGGCGACCTACATTCCCGGCACCTATAACAACGGCAACGTGTTCTTCGCCTGGCTGCGCTGGCAGTTCTAAACTTCCTGAATTCCGAAAAACGGCGCGGCGGCGAGATAAAAGGAACTTGTCGCCGCAGGCGGCGTCGGAGAGGTATCCCGGCGCGCTGCGCCGATTGCATGCCGTTCTTACAGGAGTTTTATCACTATGATCACCAAACATCGTTTACTGCTGGCTTTGGCGCTGTCCGCGACCCTGGCCAGCGGCGCCACCCAGGCCGCCGGTCTGATGGATTCTCTCAACAGCGCGGCGGGCGAACTGAGCAAGTCTGGCGGCGAAAGCGGCGGCGGCATGTCGCTCTCCTCGTTGACCGGCCTGCTGAACGGCGGCGACAAGGCGTTAAGCTCCAGCAGCATGACCAACGCCGCCGGCATCCTGCAATACTGTGTGAAAAACAACGTGCTGTCGGCTAACGGCGCCGAAGGGGTGAAAGATCAGTTGCTCAGCAAACTGGGCATCACCAGCACTGAAAACGCCAAGAGCCAGGATTATCAGCAGGGCCTGGGTGGCTTGCTGCAGACCGGTGAAGGCAAGAGCCTGGATCTCAACAGCCTGGGCACCTCGCAGATCACCGAGAAGGTGAAACAAAAAGCCTGCGATCTGGTGCTGAAACAGGGCAAATCCTTTATTTCATGATCAACCCACGGCGGAGCGCTCGCCGTGGGTATTTTGCATAAGCTGGAAAAATGAAAAAAACGTTGATGCTTTCCCTGCTGGCAGGGATGACGATGTTGCAGGGGTGTTCCGTGAAATCCAACGATGCGCCGCCACCGCCGCAGGTGAAACCGATCGGCATGGCGAACCCGGCCGACGTGTATTGCACCAAAATCGGCGGCAAGCTGAACGCCAAAGAAAACGCGGCGGGCCAGTATTCGACCTGTACGCTGCCGAATGGGCAGGAAATTGAAAGTTGGGAGCTGTTCCGCCGCGATCACCCGGTGAAAAAGTAAACCTCTGCGGCGCCGGCGACTCTGCCCGGCGCCCGATCAGAATTGCCGATCGCCTATCGACTGCAGCTGCAGGCTGCCGTCCTTTTGCAGCGATAACGGTATGCGCCAATCGCTCCGTTTATCCAGGTTGAACGGCCTGGAGCGGAACATGCAGCCGGTCTTGATGTTCTTGATTTTCATCACGTGTTCCGCATCCGCATTCATTTTAACCTCGAAGCTGCCGGCGGCCGGAATAAAGACTTCCGCCAGCTGCTGCGGCGCGGCGGGCGTTTCCATTTTGACCAACACCGCGAAATCGTTGCCTTGATTGTCCAGCGTCAGCCGATGCAGGCCGGTTGCGGGCAGGCCGGTCGGCTGATGCAGATAGCCGGCTGACGCGGGCCAGGGTTGCCCGGCATTATCGTGCAGCGGCCCGCCGCATTGCTCACGCGCTTCGCGCTGCGGCATTTCGCGCTTGATGGCGCGGTTGTAATCGGTGGGGGCGGCGAGGCTGAATTCGTCGTCATACTGGTGGGTGAGCAGATAGCGCTTGACGCCGAGCACCCCGAGGGCGACCAGCATGAAGAACAGAAATACCCTCAGGCGATTTTTAAAAATCAGCCCAAACAGCTTCCCGGGTAATTGAAACAGCCACCTTGCGATCGTCAATAACATCGTTTTCCCTTTACGCCCAAGCCGTTACGTCTGCGGTAACTTCGCTTGCCTCAGTATAGCCAAAGCGTTGCCACCGGGCGGCATGCGCCATGAAATTCCTGTTTTTTTTATCCTAAACCTTCTTCCAACAGCAACAGCAGCAGGAAGCCGGCAAAGAACATCGCGGCGGCGAACGGGGTTTCCTTTCCGCCTTCATGCGCTTCGACCAGCAGCTCTTCGGTCACCAGGTAGAGCAGGGCGATCAGGCCAAAGGCCAGAAAGGCGGTCAGCCAAAATGCGCCCAGCATGGCCACCGGCGCCCCCAGCAGGCCGCCGATGGGCAACAGCAGCGCCAGGCCAACTATCGCCGCCATGACGCGCAGCCGCCTGCCGAGAAAGTCTTGCAAATCGCCGACGATCGACAATCCCAGGAACAGCACTTCCAGCGTTAACGCCAGCGTCAACAGCAGGCCGGCTTTGGCGCCGGCCGCGAAGGCAATGCCCAGCACCAGCCCATTGATAAAGATATCGACGCCGACCGCGGCGATAAAACCGACCGGCCCCTGCGCTTTTTCGCCCAGCCGCCGAACCAGCAACATTAACAGCACCCCCACAGCGCCGCCCAGCAACACCGCCAAAGGCGACTGCTGTTTGAGATCGGGCAAGATTTCGGTGGCGGCGGCGGCGAACACGATGCCGGCGGTAAAGTGATGGATGACGCGCATCGCGGCGTCGCCGGGGCGGCGATAGAGCGCCACCGCTGCGCCGACGACGGTGGCTGCGGCGGGAAACAGCGTATAAAGCACGGCGGAGGTCATCGCGTCATAATCCCTTATCTGTGATGTCACTTTCAGTCTAGACGAGCGCCGCCGCTTGAGTGTTGCCAAAAAAGTGTTTGTCCGATTTTGTACGTTTGTGTACATTTATGATTACTTTAGCATCACCGGATTGACATGATGTCCAAACTGTTACCGAATGAGCGCCATCAGGCCATTCTCGACACGCTCCGCCAACAGGGGCGAGTGCTGGCTCTGGAGATGGCGCAGCGGCTGAATACCACCGAAGCGACCATCCGCCGCGATCTGCGTCAGCTGGCGGCACAGAATCTGTGCAAACGCATCTATGGCGGTGCGCTGGCGCCGACGCCGGCCGAAGGCCCCGTTGCGGCACGCATTGCCCTCAGCGGTGATGAGAAGCTGGCGCTGGCGCAGACCGCGCTGGGGGTGATCGGCGAAGAACAGCTGATCTTCCTCGATGCCGGCAGCACCCACCTGTATCTGGCGGATCTGTTGCCGCGCGATCGGCGTTTGACGGTGGTAACCAATGCGTTGAGCATCGCCGGCAAAATGCTGGAACGGCCGGGGATCCGCACCATCCTGATCGGCGGCGAACTGGATGCGCAGGTCGGCGGCTGCGTGGACGCCAAGGCGGCGGAAGAGATCGACGGATTTCATTTCGATCTGGTGTTCACCGGCATTTGCGCCTACGACCCGGCCGGCGGCTTCTCCGCGTTGAGTTACCAGGACGCCACGTTCAAAAAGCGGTTGCTGACGCGCGCCGGCAGCGTGGCGGTGCTGTGCACCCGCGACAAACTCAATACCTACGCCCCTTACCCCTTCCTGCCCGCCGGGCGGGTGGATCATCTGGTGACGGCGCGCGGCGCGCACCCGCAGCTTGAGCAGCAGGTGGCGCAGGGCGGCGGCCAGATCTGGCACAGCGATTTATCGACCGGAGAATGATGATGAAAATAGCCCATGTTGCCCTGTGGACCCGTGACATCGACGCGCAGCTGGCGTTCTGGCAGCGCTATTTCAACGGTGAAGCGGGGGAGGAGTACGTCAGCCGCAATCGGCCGGGGTTCGTTTCCCGCTTCGTCAGCCTGGCGGCCGGGCCGACGCTGGAGATCATGCGCGTGCCGACGTTGCTGCCGGCGCAGGCGCAGGAGGAGCGGGTAGGCTGGGCGCACATCGCGCTGTCGCTGGGAGATGAGCGGCAGGTCGATCGGTTGGCGCAGCGCGCACGGCAGGAGGGCATCTTGCTGTCCGCGCCGCGCTGGACCGGCGACGGCTTCTACGAGGCCGTCATTCGCGATCCGGACGGCAACGCGATCGAAATCACCGCCTGATTACTCTTCTTCAATGCTGGCGAACTGCTCACCCAGATAGTCGAGCAGCAGCCGCACCGCCGGCAGCAGGCCGCGGCGCGACGGGTAGACCGCGTGCACCACGCCGCCCTGCGGCTGCCAGCCAGGCAACAGTTGCACCAGCTCGCCGCGCAGCATGTCGTCGCGCATCATCATCGCCGGCAGTTGTACGATGCCGGCGCCGGCGATGGCGGCGGTGCGCAGCATCAGCATGTCGTCGGTGACCAGCCGCGGCGTGTGCTCCCACTCCACCCGTTCACCCTGTGGGCCGGTCAGCCGCCATTGGTGCTGAGCGCGCGCCGGGCCGAGATCGAGCGTCGGGTATTTACGCAGGTCTTCCGGCGTTTGCGCCGGCCCGAGGGTGCGCACCAGCGCCGGGCTGGCGGCGACGCACCAGGTGCGCTGCGCGAGGATCTTCAGCACCAGATCGCTGTCCTCCAGCGGCGGCGGCCGCACGCGGATCGCCAGATCCAACCCTTCCCCCACCACGTCCACCCGGCGGTTGGTGGCCTCCAGATGCACCGTCACCTTGGGATAATCGGCCATAAAGGCCGCCACCATGCTGCCGACGCGAGTGTGCAGGATCGCCACCGGGCAGGACATGCGTACCGTGCCGCAGGGCTCGGCGCGCGTCTGCTCGATCGCCTGCTGCGCGGCTTCCGCTTCCACCAGCATCGCCTTGCAGTGCGCGTAATAGGTTTGGCCGACCTCGGTCACCGAGAAGCGCCGTGTCGAGCGCTGGATCAGGCGCACGCCCAGCCGCTCTTCCAGCAGCGCTACGCGGCGGCTGAGTTTGGATTTGGGAATGCCCAGCGCCCGGCCGGCGGGGGCGAATCCCTGGTGATCGACCACGCTGGCGAAGAAAAACAGGTCGTTCAGATCGGTCAGCATCGCATCCCTTATCGTTCTACCAGTAGAACGCTGAGTGTACATCTTGCCTACTACTGCAGCAAACCCCGGCGGATTAAACTTCTGACATCAACTTAAGGCCGTGAGGTCTGAAACGGGAGTTCAAGATGAAAAAAATCCTCGGTATTCACAACAGCCCGGAAGCACATTGGGTCGGTAACGGTTTCCTGGTGAATTCGCTGTTCTCTTATAACGATTTGGGAGCGGAAATGAGCCCGTTCCTGCTGCTGGATCACGCAGCGCCAACCAAATTCCGCTCCGCCTCCGGCACCCGTGGCGTGGGTCAGCACCCGCATCGCGGGTTTGAAACGGTGACCATCGTCTATCAGGGCGAAGTGGAACACCGCGACTCGACCGGCAGCGGCGGGGTGATTGGCCCCGGCGACGTCCAGTGGATGACCGCCGCCTCCGGCATTCTGCACGAAGAGTTCCATTCGCGGGACTTCTCGCGCAAGGGCGGCACCATGGAAATGGTGCAGCTGTGGGTCAACCTGCCGGCCAAGGACAAAATGGCCGAGCCGGGCTATCAGACGCTGCTGAACGCCGATATTCCGGTGGTTCCTCTGGCGGACGGCGCAGGGCAGGTGCGGGTGATCGCCGGTGACTTTGGCGGCCACGCCGGCCCGGCGCGCACCTTCAGCCCGCTTAACGTGTGGGACATGAAGCTGAATGCCGGCCATACCACCACGCTGACGGTGAAAGAAGGCCATACGCTGGCGCTGGTGATGCTGCACGGCGCGATCCTGGTTAACGGTGAAGACGTGGTGCGCGAAACCCAAATGGTGCGTTTCGACCGGGCGGGGGATTCGATCACCATCGAAGCCAACAACGACGTCGCGTTGTTGGTGCTGAGCGGCGAACCGATCGATGAGCCTATCGTCGGCTACGGCCCGTTCGTCATGAACAGCGACGCGGAAATCCAGCAGGCGTTCCGCGATTTCAACAGCGGCAAGTTCGGCAGCATGAACGCCGAAGCGAGCGCCGGTTGAACCTTGGCGCCTGGGGCGGACAGTGTTCCCCGGCTCAGGCGCTACACTTAAACCTCAACGCCCCGCCCTGCGGCGGGGCGTTTCATCTGCAACATCAACCCCACAGGAGTAAAACCATGACTGCAAATTACAAGCGCCTCGACAAAGACCAGGCCGCCGTATTGCTGGTGGATCATCAGGCAGGGCTGCTTTCGCTGGTGCGTGATATCGATCCCGATCGGTTTAAAAACAACGTGCTGGCGCTGGGTGATTTAGCGAAGTACTTCAACCTGCCGACCATTCTCACCACCAGTTTCGAAAACGGCCCCAATGGCCCGCTGGTGCCGGAACTGAAAGCCCAATTCCCCGATGCTCCCTTCATTCCTCGCCCTGGCCAGATCAACGCCTGGGACAACGACGACTTCGTCAAGGCGGTGAAAGCCACCGGCCGCAAGCAGCTGATCATGCCGGCGTAGTGACCGAAGTGTGCGTGGCATTCCCGGCGCTGTCGGCGCTCAATGAAGGTTTCGAGGTCTTTGTGGTGACCGACGCCTCCGGCACCTTCAATGAGCTGACGCGTCAGTCGGCCTGGAGCCGCATGGAGGCCGCCGGCGCGCAGCTGATGACCTGGTTCGGCGTCGCCTGCGAGCTGCACCGCGACTGGCGCAACGACATCGAAGGCCTGGGCACGCTGTTCTCCAACCATATCCCGGACTACCGCAATCTGATGACCAGCTACAACACGCTGACGAACGGCAAGTAACGCAACGGCCCTTTACCCAACCTTTTGCCTCTCATCACGTTAAGCGCGTGTAAGCAAAGCGCAGCGGGGCGAAAAGGTAGCGAAAAGCGGCTTTCTCATGGGCCGGGGGCGGGGTAGCGTAATCCCGAACCCGGCAAATGAGGCTAATTCAATGAAACAAGCAATCAAGATCCTGGCGCTGCCCTGCATGGGCATGGCGCTGTTGTTCAGCGCGAGCGCGATGTCTGCCCCCGAGGCGCCTGCGGCCAAAGCGTTGCCGCCTGTGGCGGATGAACCGATGCGCATGCCGCCTTTCCCGGGCGGGCACCCGCCCAAGCCGGGGTTCTGCCGCGGCGGTGAGCTGTTCTGCGCCACCTCGGCCAGCGACAATCCGGTGGAAACCATCAACAAACTGACGGCGGTGATCCCGGCGGGCAGCGCCAAACATTACGAAGTGCGCGTCGCGGTGGTGGCGGTGCCTGACGCACCGCCCGGGCCTTAACACGCCCCGTCATCCCGCTCTGGCCTGGGCGCACCAGGCGCGTTAGGCTAAGGCGAGCATTTTTCGGGAGGCGGGATGACCCCTTTATCACAGCTGCCTTATCTGCAGCCCGGCGATCGCGCGTTGTTGTTCGACGGCGAATGCAACCTGTGTCATGGGCTGGTGAGATACCTTGTTCGCGCCGATCGGCAGCGGCGCATTCTGTTGGCGACGGTGCAATCCGTCGAAGGGCAGGCAATCCTGCAGGCGCTGGGATTGCCGACCGACCGTTTCGATTCCGTGGTCTATGTGGAACAGGGGCGCTGTTGGCTGCGTTCGGCGGCGTTGTTTCGGGCGCTGCGCCAAGTGGGATGGCCGTACCGCGCGCTGGCGCTGGCGCGTTTCCTGCCGCCGCGACTGGCGGACAAGATCTACGATGCGGTCGCCGGCAATCGCTACCGGCTGTTTGGCCGCAACGACGGCAGCGGCCTGCCGGGTGCCGACCAGCCCGGGCGCTATCTGCCTCGGCGGCGGGAGCCGCCGGCCTGAGCTTTACGCTTCTTTACCATCCAACCGCTTGAAATATCAGCACTCCAGCTCCATATAATGGGTCATTCAGCCAACAAGGAGCGCGTATGGGAATCAGTGAAGAAGAGCACATCCGCCGTTTGACCCAAGAGAAAAACGACATGGGCAATACGGCGAAATGGGTGGCGATCGTTTCCGCCGTCTACTTTGCCTTGATGGTGTTTTATGGCCATCCAACCGGCGTATTGGCGATGTCGGGCGCGGTATTCATTGTCTCTACCGCCACCTGGTTGAAAAAGCGCCAGAAGGTCAAATCTTACCGCATGGCGTTGGCCAAAATCAGCGACGATCAGCCCTGATAGTCGCAGCGCTTTAGCGTATACACCAGGCTCGGCGCCGCGCCGGGCACGTCATCCAGCGTATCCACCTGCTGCATGCCGATCTTTTCCAGCACTCGCCACGACGCCTGATTCTCCGCACGCACAATGGCGGAAATCTCCTCCAGCGCCAATCCGGCAAAACCGTATTGCAGCGACGCCCGCGCCATCTCGGTGGCCAATCCCATGCCCCAGACGCGAGTATCGAAGCGATAGCCGAGGTTCACGGTGCGCTGCGCCCCGAGCGGTTTCCGGGACAATCCGCCAAAGCCGATAATCCAATCCGGCCGTTCGCGCAGAGCGATCGCCCAGGAACCGTAACCGTGTTGTTGCCACCCGGAAATCCTCTCTTGCAGCGCCGATGCGGCCTGCGCTTCGCTGGTGAGTGGGCCGGCGGGATTGAAACGCTGCGTTTGCGGATCGCCGAAGATGGCGTAGAAACGCGCGAGATCCCCCATCACCGGTGGGCGCATCTGCAGGCGTTCGCTGAAGAAAGGAGTGGAAGGATTAAAGCTTGTCATCGTTTCTCTCTGCTGGATGAATGAACAGTGTTCACTGTAGACCAGAATGGCGAAACGGGAAATCCCCCTCTGCGGGTGAGAGGGGGCGAAGGGAATTACAGGAAGGAGTCGTCGTCGTCGCTGTAATCGTCGTCGGCGTAGTCCGTGTCGTCCTGATAGTTGGCGTTCTGGAAGCCGTTGTCCTGGTTGAGGAAGCTGCCGCCATCGCCGTTGTTGAAGGTATCCAGGTTGTTGGAGGCGTCGAAATTGCGCATTGCGCTGTCGTCCAGCGGCGCCGGGGTTTCCTCGATAATATTTACGATTTCCTGTGGTTGCGAATGGCGGAACATGCCGGTCAGCATGTCGGCCAATACCACGCCGCCGGCGACGCCCGCCGCCGTTTGCAAGGCGCCTCCCAGGAAGCCGCCGGCGCGTGAAGGCGCCGCCTGCTGCGGTGGGGCATAGGCCGGTTGCTGCGGCTGCTGCGCGTTGTTCCAGGCCGCCGTATTTTGCTGCTGCGCCTGATACTGTTCGCGCGGGCTTGGCGTACTGCGGCTGCCGCCGCCGAACAGGCCGGCCAGGAAGCCGCCGCTGCTCTGCTGGCCGTTGGCGGTTTGCTGCAGCTGCGCCACCTGGGCCTCCAGCTCTTTGACCCGCTGATCCATCTGCTTGAGCGCCGCTTCCTGAATAATCATCGCCTGCGCCATGTAATAAGGGGCGGAAGGCTGCTCGCGAATATGCTGGTTGATTTGCTGCTCTGCCTGGAGATCCCGTGGGCCCGTCTTGGTCTCGGCTTCTTTCAGGCGGCCAAACAGACCATCGATAAGGCGTTGTTCTTCGGATTGCATAGGAGTACCTCAGGAGATAAATAACGGTGCTGGATGATCACTATCATCGGTATCAATTACCCTAGCGCGTTTACATGAACCAATAAATAAATGGCGGGTAAACCTGCCTATGAATTTGTTACCAATTGCGGCAGCGGGATCAGCATCACCAGCTTCAGACCGGCGTGCTCCGCCGGATGGAAGGTGAGTTGGCGATAGCGCAGCGCGCCTCGCTGAGGATGCTCGAACGCTCTTTCGCCGCCTTCGCGCGCCATGACGTCATGTTGCTTCCACCAGTGATTAAAGTCCGCGCTGTTGTGCGTCATGTTGCGCACGAAGGCGCGCATCTCTTCGGTATTTTGATGATGGCTGGTCTCGGCGCGAAACTCGGCCACCACGCGGCGCGCGCGCTCTTCCCAATCGCTGACCAGCGTTTTCGCCAACGGGTGGAAGAACATGAAGTGCAGCAGGTTGGGGCTGTTGGCCACATCCAGCCAGCCGCTGAACAGCTCCGCCGCCTGCGGGTTCCAGGCGACGACGTTCCAGCTCACGTCCAGCAGATAGCAGGGCACCGTCATCTGATGCACGCTTTGCAGCACCGCGTCATTGGCGGTTTCTCGGTGCGCTTCCTGCTCGGGGTCGGCGATACGCGCCAGGGTAAACAGGTAGTGGCGTTCGGCCGGGCCGAGCCGCAGCGCTTTGGCGATGCGCGCCAGCGTGAAAGGAGAAATGGACACCTCGCGGCCCTGTTCGATCCAGGTATACCAGGTGGCGCTGATGCCGCTGATTTGCGCCAACTCTTCGCGGCGCAGGCCGCTGGTGCGGCGGCGCGAAGAGCTGGGCAGGCCGATCATTTCCGGCGTGATGCGTTCGCGGTGCGCGCGCAGAAACGCGCCGAGGGCTTTTGGCCCGGATAAGGCTTCTGATGACATAGCATGGTACCTATTTATACCAGGATAACTGCTCATATTGTACCCGTATAGTAGCCTGATTATAGTAGCCGAAAGCCTTCAGGCACAGGCGCAAGCCGGATAATAACAGGAGCAAACATGAGCAACAGCAACAGCCATAACAATGCGGTAGACCGGCAGTTCGGCGAGCAGGCCAATGCCTATTTAACCAGCGCGGTGCATGCGCAGGGCAAGGATTTGCAACGTCTGGCGCGGTTACTGGCGCCGCACGCCGAAGCGCGCCTGCTCGATCTGGGCTGCGGCGCCGGGCATGCCAGCTTCACCGCGGCGGCCAGCGTGTCGCAGGTGGTGGCCTACGATCTGTCGGCGCAAATGTTGGCGGTGGTGAAGCAGGCGGCGGCGGAAAAAGGCCTGAACAACATTCAGCAGCAGCAGGGCGTGGCGGAGTCTTTGCCGTTTGAGGACGCCAGTTTCGATCTGGTCATCAGCCGCTATTCGGCGCACCACTGGCGCGATGTCGGTCAGGCGCTGCGCGAGGTCAGGCGGGTACTCAAACCGGGCGGCAGCGCGATCTTTATGGACGTGGTCTCGCCGGGGCACCCGCTGCTGGATATCTACCTGCAAACCGTGGAAGTGCTGCGCGACACCTCGCACGTGCGCAACTATGCGCCGGGCGAGTGGCTGACGTTGCTGACCGAGGCCGGGCTGGTGGTACGCGAGGTGACGGCGGATCGATTGACGCTGGAGTTCGGCAGTTGGGTGGCGCGTATGCGCACGCCGGCGCATTTCGTCACCGCGATCCGCGCGCTGCAGCAAAGCGTGTCGCAGGAGGTGGCGGAGCATTTCGCATCCAGCCGGACGGCTCCTTCACCAGCGATATCATGATGTTTGAAGTGACGAAGGGCTGAAAGCAACGGGGCAGCCGATGAAGGCTGCCCCGTGAAACGCGATCGACTGCGATACGCTTATTTTTTGTCTTCCAGCAGGCAGCGGTAGATCAGGCCGCCGATAATGCCGCCGACCAGCGGCACCAGCCAGAACACCCACAGCTGCTGCAGCGCCCAGGTGCCCTGGAAGATCGCTACGCCGGTGCTGCGCGCCGGGTTGACGGAGGTGTTGGTCACCGGGATGCTGATCAGGTGGATCAGCGTCAGCGTCAGGCCGATAGCCAGCGGGGCAAAGCCTGCCGGCGCGCGCTTGTCGGTCACGCCATGAATAACGATCAGGAAGAAGGCGGTCAGCACCAGCTCAATCACGATTGCGGCTTGCAGAGAGTAACCGCCCGGTGAGTGTTCGCCGTAACCGTTGGAGGCGAAACCGCCTGCCGTGGCGTCGAAACCGGCTTTGCCGCTGGCGATCAAATACAGCACCGACGCTGCGGCGATACCGCCGATCACCTGTGCGATAACGTAAGGGATCACGTCTTTCGCCGCGAAACGGCCGCCGGCGAATAAGCCGACGGTGACCGCCGGGTTAAAATGCCCGCCGGAAATATGGCCGACGGCATAGGCCATCGTCACTACGGTCAGACCGAAAGCGAGCGCGACGCCGAGGAAACCAATACCCAGCTGTGGGAATGCCGCTGCCAATACTGCGCTACCACAACCACCAAACACCAACCAAAATGTGCCAAAAAATTCAGCAAAAAGTCGCTTTGACATAGATTCCATCCTGCGGAATAGACTAACGGGCGTTAGCACTAAAAACTATAGAACAGCTTTTTAAGTTCATGCAGATATTCTATAGAATTTTCTTAATGCACCTTGAATAACGGCGGTATTAAATCCCTGACATTTTATTTTGTCTATGAGAAAAACACCGTTTTTCGCCGTGTTGACGCGCGTTTGCCGATTTTTTTATCTTTGTTATAAGAATTTACCCTAAGCAAAACGGCGGGCTATTTCCGGGCGGTTTTTTCCAGCGGTTTTCTCCATTCAATACGCTCAGGTTAATTGCTCATTTCTATTTGCCAGCCAACCTTATTGCCTGATGTGCATTTGACGAATTGCCTATCGTCATCTAAGTGTCATGCTAAATTAATATCGTCTTCTGCCTGACAACGCTTCATTTAACCTCGGGTAAAAATATGAAAATAAAATCGCTTTCCCTGCTGTTGGCTTCACTGTTTCCGGTATTGGCTCACGCTGCCGACATTGAGGTGGCGCGTTATGTGGTCGGCTTCCCCGGCGGGGAACGCGTCGCCTATCAGGGGGCGTTCGCCAAGCACTTCCCGCAGGGATTGCCGGTAGGGATCGGCTCCGGATTGATGTTCAACAAGAAGCAGGGCGACGATTTGGTGCTGACGACGCTGACCGATCGCGGCCCGAATGCCGATGCCCCGGCGGTAGGCAAGCAAGAGGCCAAGATTTTCGCCAATCCGCAATTCACGCCCATGTTGATGGACATTCGTATCGGCGGCGGCAAGGCCGTAGCCGAGAATGCGCGGCCCTTGCACGACGAAAAAGGGCCGATCGGCGGGCTGCCGTTGCCGGGCGAGCTGATTGGTTCTACAAACGAAGTGGCGTTGAACGACGCGTTGCAGCCGCTGTCCGGCGATCGCCGCGGGTTGGATACCGAAGGGGTGACCGGTGACGGCAACGGCGGCTATTGGCTGTGTGATGAGTACGGCCCGTTTCTGATCCATATCGACGGCAAAGGTAAAATCCTCGCCAAATATGGCCCAACGCCGCAGGCCGGCGAACAGGCGGTGGCGGGCGGTTTGCCGAACATCCTGAAATGGCGTCAGCCCAACCGCGGTTTTGAAGGATTGACCCGGATGCCGGACGGGCGAATTCTGGCGGCGGTGCAGAGCACGCTGGATGTCGATGGCAAAAGCAAAAACAAGGCGCAGTTTACCCGGCTGGTGAGCTTCGATCCGCGCAGTGGCAAAACCGCCATGTACGGCTATCCCATCGATATCGACAGCTATAAAAAAGCCAAAGACGCCAAAATTGGCGATGTCGTGGCGTTGGACAACCAGCGCATCCTGTTGATTGAACAGGGAACCGGTAAAGATAAGTCGATGATCAACAAGATCTATCTGGTGGATCTCGCGCAGGCCAGCGATCTGAGCGCGTTTGACGGCCAGGGTAAAGCGCTGGAGTTCGACGATGCGAAAGATCTGGCTAAACGCGGCGTGAAGCTGGCGCAGAAACGGGAAGTGGCGGATCTGCGTCAGTTGGGCTGGCGCCAGGAGAAAGCGGAAGGGTTGGCGCTGATCGACGATCGCACGCTGGCGGTGATCAATGACAACGATTTCGGCTTGCAGGCCACGCTGGTGGATGCGTCGCCAAAGAGCAAGAAAATCGGCGACTATCAGCTGGAGAAAGGAGGGCGGTTGAGCCTCGACGGTGACAAAACCGACGCCCGCATCGAATTGCGCCCTCTGGAGCAGCCGGAATCGCTGAGTGAGCTCTGGGTGCTCACCTTGCCGCAATCCTTGAAGTGACCGACATCGGGGGCGATTGCGCCCCCGTCAGACCGTTGACAAAGGAGGAAAAAACGTGGTTTTTCCTCCTTTGTGGCCATCAGCCGAAAATCAATAAATTGATTTTCCTTGTTTTTTATCCACTGCTCTCTGCAAACCCGGTAATGGCATGAGGTTTGTCATCAATCTCACAGCGGGGGCGATTGCGCCCCCGTTTGATTCAGGCTTGCGCGTGCCGCTGCGGCGCTTTGCCGCGCGAGATGCTCTCCCACGCCGCCACCACCACCATGATCAGCGTCGTCAGGCCATTGACCATCAGCAGGTCGGTTAAATAGGCGATCGGGGCCAATACCGCCAGCGCCAGCAGCCCGACCAGATGCGACAGCGGGAAGCGGCGATACACCAGCCGTTTGTACAGCGCGTTGGCGAACAGGTAAATCGCCGGGCCGAGCAGCAGCACCGCCGCCGTGGCATGTTGGATGCGGCCGTCGGGCTGGGCGATCACCAGCTCGTTGGCCACGGCACAGACGATGATCGCCCCCACCAGCGCGACGTGCACATAATGGAAATAAGCGCCCAGCTGGCCGGGATTTTCCGCCTGGCTGATGGCGTGGCTGCCGGCTTTGCTGCTGGTGTCGAAGTAAACCCACCACATCGCCAGGCTGCCGAGAAAGGCCACCAGCGAAGCGATGAGCACCGGCAGGCTCCAGCTTTCCATTTCGCTCAGGGTGGCGCCGGTGATCAGAATGGTTTCCCCCAGCGCCACGATCACGAACAGCTGGCAGCGCTCCGCCAGATGGTGGCCTTCGATGGTCCATTCGCTGCTGCTGTCCGAGCGCCCCAGCACCGGCAGGCGAAAACCGAACATCGGCGAGACGTATTCGCACAAGACGGCGATCGCCCACAGCGCCAGGCGAACATGGCCTTCCGCAAGCCCGCCGGCGATCCAGAAGACGGCGGAGATGCACAGCCAGCCGAGAATGCGGCGAAAGTTTTGTTTTAACGGATGATCGGGCGCCAGCAGGCGCAATACCGTGGCGGAGCGCCCGACCTGAATGGCGACGTAGAACAGGGCGAAGATCAGACCGCGTTCGCCAAACGCCTGCGGCAACGCGGCGGCGGCGAACAGCCCCAGCAGCATGATCGCGAACAGCAACAGGCGGATCTGGCGGGTATCCGGATTGAACCAGTTGGTGACCCAGGCGGTGTATTGCCAGGCCAGCCAGACGGCGAACCACAGCAGCAGGGTTTCCAGCGCGCCGGTCAGCGTCAGGTGATGCAACAGATAGTGGGAAAGTTGGGTCACGGCGAAAACGTAGATCAGATCGAACAGCAGCTCGGAAAATGAGACCGACGCGCCCTGACCGTCACGCACGCGCAGCAGGTTTTGCGACATAAGCGTTCTTCCTTAAAAGGGTAAGCCACAAAATTCAGCGTAGCTCAGCGCGCTCCGGCGGGTAAAAAATCTTAAATAGACGCGGCGCGCATTCTTTATCACGCGCCGTCTTTAATTGTTCATCAAATAGGGGTAAGGTGAAGCCTATAAAGTCATTCTCGCCTGAAAATACACACCCGCTCTCACTTCCTCCTTATTCTCCTCACAATGATTGATGTTCTTTACGTTGCATGACGTCCGTTTTCATTGGCTAGCGGATAATTAACATCACTGACAACGAGCTAATAAACAAGAACACCTGGAGTCAATCATGAAACTTATCCCAAGCATCGCAGCCGTATTGATCGCCGCCGCTTCATTTTCCACTTTCGCCGCGCCGCTGTCGTCGGTAAAACAGGTCAACAGCGAGCAGGCCGCCAATCTGCAAAGCCTCGGCGTCGTGTCGGTTTCCGGCGTTAGCGGCTCACCGCATGACGCCATCACCGCCCTGAAAGAAAAAGCCGCGGCGGACGGCGCCAGTCATTATCGCATTATCGGTCTGGACACCCCCGGGGACTCCAGCAACTGGCGCGGCAATGCGGAAATTTATCGCTAAGCGTTAGCTTTTTACCCTCTGGCCGCGGCAACGCGGCCAAAAAAATAAACGGTCGCAATAATTATCTGAACGGTCGGCGCATAAACCGCTTATTCTCAGATCATTATTGCGACCGTTTTTCTTTGCGCGCCGCTGATAAGGTTGCATTTTATTACAACTGTGTCCGCCGCTTTCGGAATCATGTTAATGATTACTTAAGAAATTCGGCTCACATTGAGGGCTTAACCCAAGGAGGCCTCAATGTTAAATGCGACCCGACTGCAACTGATGAATCACTTCGCTTACCTGCAGCAATTTATGGCTTCACCGCGCACCGTCGGTACGCTGGCGCCTTCTTCCCCGTGGCTGTGTCAGGCGATGCTCAATCAGGTTGAATGGACCCGGGCGCTGTCGATCGCGGAACTGGGCGCGGCGGACGGCGTGCTGACCAAACGCATTCTGGGGCGGATGCGCGCCGATGCGGCGCTGGAGGCCTTCGAGATCCAACCCCATTTCGTGCATCGGCTGCGCGGGATTGACGATCGGCGGCTGCAGGTGATGGGCCATTCGGCGACCCGGATGGCCACGGATTACGACGTGGTGTTTTCCTGCCTGCCGCTGCTGTCGATCCCGGTCAGGATCAGCGTGCGCATTCTTCAGCAGGCCCGGCAGCGGCTGCTGGCGCGCAACGGCACGCTGGTGCTGTTCCAATACAGCCACCTGTCGGAAAAATTGCTGTCGCGCTATTTTCACTGGAAGCGCCTGCGGGTGGTGCGCAACTTCCCGCCGGCGCTGGTGTATGTCTGTACGCCGCGTTAGCTACAGTTTTTTCTCCATCACCACCACCTCTTCGTCATGCTGCCGCCGGCGCTCCAGAGGTTGCCAACCCCAGCCGGCGTACAGCGCTTCCGATTTGTCGGTAATGAGATGCAGAACCGAGTGATGGCGCTGCCGCGCCGCCTCGACGATGGCCATTTCAAGACGGTGGGCGATGCCCTTGCGGCGGTGATCGGGATGCACGAAGACGCCGGCCAGCCACGGGGTGAGATCCTGGCGCTGATGGTCGTCGCTGGGCCACAGGCTGGCCATGCCCACCGGACGATCGCCGTCGATCATCATCAGCGTCAGGTGGTCGTCGCCCGGTCGGCTGCATTGGGCGAAACGCAGCTGGGTGCGCTCCAGCGAGCCGCCGCGCTGTGAACCCCACTGGCCGAATGCCCAGGCGGCGCACACATCGGCAAACTGCGGGCAATCCGACAGCGGAATGATGCGTTGAGTCATGGAGGTCTCCCGGTTTTTAGCTGTTTCCCCGTTCTATTTAACCGATTTCCCCGCCATTTTTTTAACTTTTTAAAGCCGTTATTTTAGCGGTTTCGCCGTGTTTGCCGCGCGCCCGGCGCCGTTTCCCGGATTTCTTTTGGCAATGGCGGCGCGGGATTGCAAGCGCTAATGAGAGTGATTATCATGCGCACACTATTTCCCCCTTTCGGCTCAATCATGCGCAATTTCCTCATTTTACTGCTGCTTTCTCTGTGGTTCGGCGTGTTCTCCGCCCAGGCGAAGACGGTGACCGATATCACCGGCCGTCAGGTTGTGGTGCCGGACAATCCGCAGCGCATCGTGGTGGGGGAGAGCCGCATGTTGTATACGCTGGCGCTGCTGGAGCCGGGCAACCCGGCGCAGCGCATCGTCGGCTGGCCGGCGGATCTGGCGCGTTTCGATGCGCAAAGCTGGCAGCTTTATACGCAGCAGTTTCCGCAGATAGCCCAGATCCCCGTCATCAGCGGCAATAACTTTCGCCAGGTCAATGTCGAAAGCCTGCTGCAGCTGAAACCGGATCTGGTGATCCTGGCGCGCTATGCGCGTGAAGACGGCGACAACGATCGGTTGGTTTCTGCGTTGAACAAGGCCGGCGTGGCGGTGATCTACGTCGATCTGCGCATCGATCTGCTGAACAACACCGTGCCGAGCGTGCGGCTGCTGGGCGACGTGCTCAATCGCCGGCAGCGCGCCGAGCAGTTCATCCAGTTTTATCAGCAGCATATGGCGGTGATTCAGCAACGTCTGGCGGGCTATCAGGGGCCGAAGCCCAAAGTGATGCTGCACCTGCATCTGGGGCGGCGCGACACCTGTTGCACCACCGCCGCGCACGGCAACCTTGGCGATCTGCTGACCTTCGCCGGCGGTGACAACATCGCCAACGCCAGCGTCAAAGGGGTGTATGGCGAGCTGAACCCGGAAACCACTCTGAGCGCCAATCCCGACGTGTACCTCGCCACCGGCATGGCTGGGCCGCAGGGCAAACGGCTGTCCGATCTGCGCCTCGGGCCGCAGGTCAGCCGCCAAGAGGCCGCTGACAGCTTCCGCCGGCTGATCGCCAAACAGCCGATGCTGACCAACCTGCAGGCGGTGAAAAACCACCGCGCCTGGAGCGTCTGGCACAACTTTTACCTCAGCCCGTACCACGTGGTGCTGGTCGAGGTGTTCGCCAAAGCGTTTTACCCGGATCTGTTCGCCGACATCAACCCGCAGCAGACCTTCCAACAGCTTTATCAGCAGTTTTTGCCGTTACCTTTTTCAGGGACCTATTGGAGTCAGTTAGATAATGAATAACAACAAACGCGGTTGGTGGTGCGCATTGCCGTTGGCGGCCTGCGCGACATCACCGACGTGGGCGGCGGAAAAAACCGCGTCGCAGGAAGAAAACCTGGTGGTGATCGGCCGCAAAGACGCCGACGGCGTGCAGAGCTATCAGCCGTTGACCAGCGTCACCGGTACCCGCAGCGAAACCAACCTGCTGAACGTGCCGCAGGCGATCGACGTGGTGCCGCAGCAGGTGATTGCCGATCAGGCGGTCAGCAGCCTGGACGAAGCGCTGTACAACGTCAGCGGCATAACCCAGGCCAACACGCTCGGGGGCACCCAGGACGCGGTAATGAAACGCGGTTTCGGCGACAACCGCGACGGCTCCATTCTGCGCGACGGCGTGCGCTCGGTGCAGGCGCGCAACTTTACGCCGACCACCGAGCGGGTGGAGGTGCTCAAGGGGCCGGCTTCGATGCTGTACGGCATGGGCGAGCCGGGCGGGATGATCAACATGATCACCAAAAAGCCCCAGCTGCAGCAGCGCACTCATGTGGAAGGCTGGGGCAGCAGCTTCAACGGCGGCGGCGGCCAGCTCGACGTCACCGGGCCGCTCGGCACGTCGGGGTTCGCCTATCGCATGATCGTCGATCACGATGAAACCGACTACTGGCGCAATTTCGGCCGCAACCGCCAGACGGTGATCGCGCCCTCGTTGATGTGGTACGGCGAGAACACCACCGTGCGGCTGGCCTACGAGCATATGGAATATCGGGTGCCGTTCGATCGCGGCACCATTATCGATTCGCGCACCGGCAAACCGGTGAATACGCCGCGCGATCGCCGTTTCGACGAAGCCTATAACGCCACCCGCGGCGATCAGGACAGCATTACCCTGCAGATCGATCAAACGCTCAACGAGCGCTGGAAAAGCTCGCTGACCTACGCCTACAGCCGCAACAGCTACAGCGACAACCAGGCGCGCGCCACGGCGCTGAATCCGGTGACCGGCGTGTTGACTCGCCAGGCCGACTCGACCGCCCATGCCGTCAGCCACGCCAGCGCGGTACAGTTGACGCTCAATGGCGACGTGGACTGGGGGCGCATCAACCACCAGATGCTGTTCGGCTTCGATTTTGAAGATAACCGCACCTACCGCGGCGACATGATCCGCGGCAAAAAGAACAGCGATTTCAATATCTATCATCCGGTATATGGCCTGATGCCGCCCTCGACCGCGGTCAGCGCCAAAGACAGCGATCAGCGGGAAAATCTCACCAGCTACGGCTGGTTTATGCAGGATTCCATCCAACTGACCGATAAATGGCTGGTGATGGGCGGGCTGCGCTACGACGCTTTCGACGTCTATGCCGGCAAGGGGCGGCCGTTCCAGACCAACACCGACAGCTCGGACGGCAAGCTGGTGCCGCGCGCCGGGGTGGTGTACAAGCTGACGCCTTACGTGTCGCTGTACAGCAGCTATACCGAGTCGTTCAAGCCGAACTCTTCCATCGCCACCCAGATTGATTCGCTGCCGCCGGAGCAGGGCAAGTCGTGGGAAGTCGGCGGCAAGCTGGCGCTGCCGAACGGTGTTACCGGCACGTTGGCGCTGTTCGACATCACCAAGCGCAACGTGATGGTCAGTGAGCTGGTGGAGGGCGAAACCGTGACGCGCACCGCCGGGCGCGTGCGTTCGCAGGGCGTGGAGCTGGACGTGGCCGGTAATCTCACCGACTCGCTGAGCCTGATCGGTTCCTATGCGTATACCGACGCGCGCGTGGTGGACGATCCGGACAACAAGGGCAAAGAGATGACCAACGTGGCGCGCCATACCGCCTCGCTGTTCCTGACCCAGAACCTGGGCAGCCTGGGCCTGTACAGCGGCGATGAGGTGCGTATCGGCGCCGGCGCGCGCTACGTGGGCCGCCGCCCGGGCGATGCCGCCAACAGCTTCAATATGGATAATTACACCGTTGCCGATGCGTTCGCCGCTTACACTATGCCGATCAACGGCTATCGGGTGAAATGGCTGCTGAACGTGAAGAACCTGTTCGATAAAACCTATTACCCGTCCAGCGGCGGCAATTTGCGCGTGGCGGTGGGGGAACCGCGTGAGGTAGTGCTGCGCGGCAGTATCGATTTCTGAGCCGCGGGCGGTGAAATTTGCTTAAATAACCGCCCCAACGTTAAGGAGAACCCATGAGCCTGCAAATTCGTTTAGCGCAGCAGCGGGATATCGCGCACCTGATGGCGGTTGAACGCTCGGCGGCGCAGCTGTTTCGCCAGCAGCCGGCGTGGCGCTTTATCGCCGAAGGCGAGGTGATGAGCCCGCAACAGCACGCCGCGTTTATCGTCGAACGCCGTGAATGGCTGGCCGAAAGCGACAACGGCGAGTGCGCCGGCTTTATCGCCGTGCAGGCTCAGGGGAAAGACTGGCATATCGCCGAATTGTCGGTCGCCGGCGCCTGGCAACGGCAGGGCGTCGGCCGCCGCCTGATCGGAGCGGTGGCGGAAGAAGCCAAACGCCAGGGCGCCGCTCGCCTGACGCTCACCACCTTCATTGACGTGCCGTGGAATGCGCCTTATTACCGGCGGCTGGGGTTCCGGCCGCTCGACGACGCGCGGCTCACGGCCGCCTTGCGGCGGCATCTGGATGAGGATCTGGCGCACGGCTTTGTCGCTGGCAGTCGCTGTGCCATGGAATTTACACTATCGTAAATATTGAAATACAGAGCGGGCGGGGTATGATGCTGCCACCACGCCATCGCACCCGCTCGGTATTTTGGTATGCAATGCACTCAAGTCACCGCATAAGGGACAACCCGTAATGACACAAACCCTGTTCATGATAGGCGCTCGCGGAGCCGGCAAGACCACGGTAGGCAGCGCATTGGCGCTGGCGTTGGGCTATCAGTTCGTCGATACCGATCTGTTTATGCAGCAGGCGGCGCAGATGAGCGTGGCGGAAATGGTCGAGCGCGAGGGCTGGCTGGGGTTTCGTCGCCGCGAGACCATCGCGTTGCAAACCGTGACTAAGCCGTCAACTATAGTTGCCACCGGCGGCGGGGCGATCCTGGCGGAGGAAAACCGCCAGTTTATGCGCCAGCATGGCACCGTTATCTACCTGCGCGCGCCGGCCAGCGTGTTGGCGCAGCGGTTGGAAGAGTACCCGGAAGATGCGCAGCGCCCGACGCTCACCGGCAGGCCGATCGCCGAAGAGATGCTCGAGGTGCTGGCCGCGCGTGAAGCGCTGTATCAGGATGCCGCGCATTACGTGATGGACGGCGCCGCCGATCCTCAGCAGGTGGTGGAACAAATCCTCGCGGTGCTGCCGCGCGAGACGGTGAAATAACCTTTTCTTCTCTTCGGGCGCTGGGCGCCCGTTTTCCTATTCCCTTTGCCGAGCGGCCGCAAAGTACGCGCCAGGCGTGACGCCGAAGCGGCGGCGAAAGGCGGCGATGTAGGCGCTGACGTTGTCATAGCCGCAGGCGTCGGCCACCTCGCTGACCGCTTCGCCGCGTGATAATCCCTCCAGTGAACGCAATACCCGCGCCTGTTGGCGCCACAGCGCGAAGCTGATGCCGGTTTCCTGCAGAAAGCGGCGGCTCAGGGTGCGTGGGCTGAGCCCGGCCCAGGCGGCCCAGTCGCGCTGGCTGTGCAGGCTGGCGGGATCGTTCAGCAGCGCCCGGGCGATGTTCAGCAACCGGGCGTCCTGCGGCAGCGGCAATTGCAACGGCGCGCGGCTTGCCGTGTCCATTTCATCCAGCAGCACCTGCAGCAGCCGCCGTTGCGGCGCGCTCATCGGGCCGGCGGAGAACTGCGCGATGCGTTCCACCAGGGCCTGCAATAGCGCTGAGGCGGTGAACAGCTGCGGCTGCGGCGGCATCTCCGGCGCGCTTTCCACCGGCAGATACAGACTCCAGCCCGCCACATCGCCACAGGCCAGCGCCTGATGGGGGCACCCCGGCGGCAGCCAGCCCAGCGCACCGCCGGTGATCGCCCATTGCCGGCCAGGCAGTTCCAGCGCCAGCATGCCGCGCGTCAAGAGATAGATCTGGCCGCCGTCGTGCCGGTGCCAGGGCGTCAGGTGCTTTCTTTCATGCTGAAGGCGTTGGCTGCGGATCTGCGTCATGTTGGCCGTTTAACGTTATTGAAAGTCTTGATGCGGTTATTATGCCATCGCCTGGCCGGGATAGGATCGCCATTCCCCCCATTTCGGAGAAACGTGATGACTCAACTTACCCCGCTGAACCTGGTGCTCGATACGCTGCAGCAGGTGGTCGCCAGCCCGGAACATCGGCCGACGCAGCTCGCCGCCCGTTTCAGCGCAGGCTACCGCCAGCAGGTGGATGGCAAGGTGCTGAACTTCGAGCAGTTTGAGCAACATATGGCGCTGCTGAAACGGCAAACCCGCCGCATGACGCTGAAGGTGCTCGCGGCGGCGGCGCAGGATGAGTCGGTGCTGACCCACCATCTGGTCGAGGTGGAAAAGCGTGACGGCACCTGCAGCCGCGTGCGGGTGCTGGCGCACTTCACCGTGCGTGAAGGCCGCATTTGCGCCTGCGATGAACTGACCGAGCTGTTGACGGGCGCCCCCGGCGATCGCGATCTCGGCTCGCGCGTGCCGGAATGAGGGCGGCTGCTATACTTGCTACTGTGTGAAACACACGGGAGAACGGCATGCGCGAAAATGATCAACCTGCTTATCCACGGAGCGCCCGCGTCGTAGAGGTGTTTCGAGGCGACCCGAACCTGCATCTGCGCCGTTTTGAGGTGCGCACCGACGACATTGAGCCGAATACGTTGCTCAGTGAACATGAAACCGAGCAGGAAGCGCTCGACGCCAAGCACCGCTATGAAGACGAGGCGCTAGAGCACTGACCTGCAGCCCAGCGGAAACCGGCGTCAGGCCGGTTTCCTGTTTATGGTTTGGAAATCGACGCCCTTGCTCTCTTTCCCGCGCGGATCGCGCCGCTTGTCCCGCCAGACGCTGCGCACCGACTCCATTGCGCTGTCCGCCCATTTGCCGGTAAGCGTCCCGGCCGCAGTTTGCTCTGCGCCGCGATCGCATTTCGCGTGAAAAACCAGTGACAGATCAACCGCAATCCCCCAATATGGATTTTCCATACAAGATGATGACGCGGGTGCCAGTCTATGCTGAAAGTGAATGAGTATTTTGCCGGAAAAGTGAAGTCTATCGGTTTTGACAGTAGCAGCATCGGTCTTACCAGCGTGGGTGTGATGGAAGAGGGCGAATACACCTTCTCCACCGCGCAGCCGGAAGAAATGACGGTGATCACCGGGGCGCTGAAAGTGCTGCTGCCGGGCGCGCCGGACTGGCAGGTGTTTACGCCGGGCGAGAAATTCTTCGTGCCGGGGCACAGCGAGTTCAACCTGCAGGTGGCCGACGCGACCGCCTATCTGTGCCGCTACCTGAGCAAATAAAGGTTGCTCGTTAGGGGAACGCGGGCTCAGCGAACGCTGGGCCCTGGTCGTTTCTGAGGCGGGATTAACGCTGGGCTTCGCCGCCGAGCGCTTCGATGGTGTTTTTGATCAACGCCGCCAGCTCGCTGGTCATCAGGATAAAGTCGGCGTCAAAGCGCTGGGCGAAGTCGTCGCGATCGATGTCGTCGTTCTGCTCGCGCAGCGTGTCGGCAAACTTCAGACGTTTTAATGAACCGTCGTCCGACAGCATCAGCTGAATGCGCTCCTGCCAATCCACCGCCAGCTTGGTCACCAGTTTGCCGGCTTCGATGTGCACCGCGATTTCGTCGCTGATCAGATTCTGTTTTTTGCAGCGGATCACGCCGCCTTCTTCCAGAATCGCTTTCAATTCCGCTTCATCCTGAATGGCGAAGCCGGCCGGCATCTCGCCGGAACGCACCCATTCGGTCAGCGTCAGTTCGATCGGGCTTTCCATCGTCAGCGGCACCACCGGCAGCGAACCGAGGCTTTTGCGCAGCAGCGCCAGCGTATCTTCGGCGCGTTTGGCGCTGGCGGCATCGACCATGATCAGATCGTTGACGGTGTCGATCCACATGAAAGTCTGGTTGAAGCGGCTGAATGCGCGCGGCAGCAGGCTGTGCAGCACTTCATCCTTCAACGCGTCCTTCTCGGTTTTCTTCAGTTTGCGGTGTTGTTCCGCCTCCAGGCGCTCAATCTTGGCCTGCAGCTCTTGCTTGATGACCGGCGACGGCAGGATTTTCTCTTCCTTGCGCGCGCAGATGACGATTTGGCCGTTGACCGCGTGCGTCAATGCATCGCTGTGCGAACCCATCGGGGAGACCCAGCCGGTCTTCGCCATGTCCTGGCTGCCGCACGGCGTGAAGGCGAATGCGCTGAGTTGTTTTTCCATTTCATCCGCGTTTAGCGCCACTTCGCGGCTCAAACGGTAAACCATCAAATTCTTAAACCACAGCATAATGTTATCCCAGGCTGGGCGTGCGTTCGGCACGCTGATTCGTCAAAAGCAGGGCGGCATGATAACGAATTGACGCTGAAAAATCGCCCCATTCTCTCTGAATTGCGTCGCTTTACGCAGCGAGAAAGGACGGGACGGAGGGTGGGAAACAGGTGATTCATTCGCGCGCTTACATTAGGCTGTGGCAACGCTGCGCGGCATCGAGGAGAAAAATACGTGCGCATTGGCATCGATTTGGGTGGAACGAAAATTGAAGTGATTGCGTTGGCGGACGACGGGCGGGAGCTGTTTCGCCATCGTATCGCCACGCCGCGCCATGACTACCGGCAAACTCTGGCGGCGATCGCCGGGCTGGTGAAACTGGCCGAGGATCATACCGGCGAACGGGGATCGGTCGGGATCGGCATTCCCGGCACGCTGTCGCCGTTTACCGGGCGGGTGAAAAACGCCAACTCGGTGTGGCTCAACGGCCAACCGCTGGACGAGGATCTTTCTGCGCTGCTGACGCGAGAGGTGCGCATCGCCAACGATGCCAACTGTCTGGCGGTGTCGGAAGCCACCGATGGCGCCGGCGCCGGCGCGAAAACCGTGTTTGCGGTTATCATCGGCACCGGCTGCGGCGCCGGCGTGGCGCTGAACGGCCAGGCGCATGCCGGCGGCAACGGCATCGCCGGTGAATGGGGGCACAATCCGCTGCCGTGGCAGGATGACGATGAGCTGCGTTACGCCCGCGAAGTGCCGTGTTACTGCGGCAAGCCGGGTTGCATCGAAACCTTTGTTTCCGGCACCGGTTTCGCCACCGACTATGCGCGCCTGAGCGGCAATGCGCTGCAAGGGCATGAGATCATGGCGCTGAGCGAGCGGGGCGATGCGTTGGCGGAGCAGGCGATTGGCCGCTACGAAATGCGGCTGGCGAAATCGCTGGCGCACGTGATCAACATGCTGGATCCGGATGTGGTGGTGCTCGGCGGCGGTATGAGCAACGTGGATCGTCTGTATCGCACGGTGCCGCAACTGGTGAAAGGCTGGGTGTTCGGCGGCGAGTGTGAAACGCCGATCCGCAAGGCCGTTCACGGCGACTCCAGCGGCGTGCGCGGTGCGGCCTGGCTGTGGCCGCAACAGTAGGGCTAAGCGTTGCAACAAAGCGCGAGGCTGCTCGCGCTTTAAACCCTTCACTGTACAAAAACTGGACGGCGCTTTATGCTTTAGCTAACTTAGCTAAGGAGGACGCGTATGCCGATTCAGGCCAATATGCACGAAGCCAAATCCAATCTGAGCCAGTTGGCGGACAGAGCCGCGGAGGGAGAAACCGTGATTATTGCAAAAGCAGGGAAGCCGTACGTACAGCTGGTCGCCATCAAGGGGGAAGCGCGCCGCCCTGGCGCCGCCAAGGGCAGGTTCACCGTGCCGGCGGATTTCAACGCCGGGGATGCGGCCATTGCGGCGTTGTTTGAGGGCGATGAATGAAGCGCCTGTTGCTGGATACCCACGCGTTGCTGTGGTGGCTGATCGACGACGCCTGCCTGGGCGTGAACGCCAAAAGGCAGATCGCCGATCCGGGCAATGCGGTGTACGTCAGCGCGGCCAGCATTTGGGAGATCTCGATCAAGCAGGCGCTGGGCAAACTGGCGCTGCCGGAAGACATCTTTGCGATCATCGAGGCCGAGGATTTTCTGTCGTTGCCGATGGACGCCTTTCACTGCCAACAGGCCGGGCAGCTGCCGCCCCATCATCAAGATCCTTTCGATCGCATGCTGATCGCACAGGCGCAGGCCGAGGGGCTGACGCTGATCTCCGCCGACGCGGTGTTTCCGCAGTACGGCGTGCGGGTGGCGGACGCCCGCCGTTAAGCCGGCTTTTCCTCGCTTTCGCTGCGCACCCGTTCGATATGAATGGTCAGAAACATCATCTCTTCCGTGGTGAGCTGATGCTGATAGTGTTTTTCGATGTGGCGGTTGATCTTACCGGCGCAGGCGAATGACTCGCGGTACTTCTCTTTCACCACCTGATACAGCGAATCGTCGTCGCTGTCGACGTAGTTTTTCCCCAGCAGCCGTTGGGCGAAAAATTTCAAGTGGGTGACGAAGCGGTGGTAGCTCAGGGATTCCTCGTTGTAATCAAAGCGGAAATGGTACTTGACCAGGTTGAGGATCTCTTGCATCACGCGGGTAATGTGCAGCGTGTTGTGCATCTCGTCGTTAAGCTGGGCGTTGACCAGGTGCAGGGCGATAAATCCGGCTTCGTCCTCCGGCAACGCGGTATCCAGCCGCTGTGCGATCAGGGCCAGCGCCTCCAGCCCGACGGCGAATTCGGCCGGATAGAGTTTTTTAATCTCCCACAGCAGCGCATTTTTGATATCCAGCCCTTGCGCATGGCGCTGCAGGGCGAAGTGGATGTGATCGGTCAGCGTGATGTAGACGATGTTATGCAACTTGCCCGGCAGGCGTTCGCGGGCGAGGGTGATGATTCTGTCGGCGGTGGTGACGCAGGCCAATGGGATCTCGGCGAGCAGCTCTTTATAGCGCTCGGCGATTTCTCCGCCGTTATGGGTGAAGACCTTTTCGATCAGGCTTTCGTCCAGCGTATCGCCGGGCTTCTTTTTAAAGCCGATTCCTTTTCCCATCACCACCGTCTCTGCCTGACGGTCGTCCAGCGTAATCACCACGTTATTATTGAGTATTTTAGCGATTTTCATGGTTTTTCCCGGTGTTTCAGCATCCTGAAAACGAAAAAACCTGACGCCCGGAAGCGATCCCGGGCGTCAGGTTTTGCCTGTATTTTATCTTTCTGCCCTGCGGCCTGAGCGGCGGAGGGGATACAGTAACAATCCTGTTATGCTGGCATAATAACCCGTGCCCGCCGCGGCTCAACGCTTTTCACCGCGGAGTGCCGCCGCGGTCACACTTCTGCGCCGCGAGCCGCGGGATCATTCCAGCCTGAAGTGCGCTTCCAGCCGGCTGACGCCGAGCCCGTTGACCTTTTTCACCTTGATCTGCACCGGAATGCGTTCTTTCATCGCCTCGACGTGGCTGATCACGCCGATGGTTTTGCCGGAGGCGTTCAGGCTGTCCAGCGCATCCAGCGCGGTGTCGAGGGTTTCGGCGTCCAGCGTGCCGAAGCCTTCGTCGAGGAACAGCGAGTCGATGCTGGTTTTATGGCTGACCAGATCGGACAACGCCAGCGCCAACGCCAGGCTGACCAGGAAGCTCTCGCCGCCGGACAGGGTGCGGGTATCGCGCAGCGCGTCCGCCTGCCAGGTGTCCACCACCTGCAGCTCCAGCGCATCGCTGGTCTTGCGCTGCAGCAGGTAGCGCCCGTGCAGCCGGCCGAGCTGCCGGTTGGCCAGATAGACCAGATGATCGAGCGTCAACCCCTGAGCGAAGCGGCGGAACTTGTCGCCTTCTTTCGAGCCTATCAGCTGGTTGAGGTAGCTCCAGTCGTCGTAGTCTTGCTGGCTGCGGGCGATTTGCTCGAACAGCGCCTGCTGATTGAGGCGACGAGCGGCATCGCTTTCCAGCTGATTGCGCAGTTCGCCCTGTCGCAGCTGCAACGTTTTCAACTGTTGTGCCAGCTCGGCCAGCGATTGGGTGAGCGCATCGATATCCGCATTGGCTTCATCCAGCCCTTCAGGGCGGCACTGCCGATGCTGCTCCAGCGTTTGCGTCGCCTGTGTCAGCAGGGCGGCGGCCTCCACCTGTCGCTGTTGCAACCGCTCTTTGCGCTGCTGCAATTCGCGACGCAGGGCGTCGTCCAGCAGCGCGGCGACGAAGGCGGTTTCATCGGCGAACTCGCTGTCGGCCAGCGCCTGCTGCCACTGCTGCTGCGCCTGCTGCAGCCGCTCCTGCATCTGAGTGAGCTGTTGTTGCAGCCCGGCCTGCTGGCCGGCCAGGCGTTCGCGCAGTTCCTGCGCCTTTTGCCACTGCTCGGCGGCCTGAACGCTGGCCTGTTCGCAGGCGGTTTGTTTGGCGCGCAGCTGTTCGCGCACCAGGGCCACCTGCTGTTCGCCGAACAGCGCCAGCCGCTGCGCACGTCGTTCAGCGAGGGTTTTCTCGCCTTCTTGCCAGCGTTGTTGCAGCTCTTGCTGCTGTTGCAGGCTGTCGGCGTGGGCTTTATGCAGCAGCGTAAAGCGTTCTTCGAGCAACGCCAGCTGTTGCTGCGTCTGCTGCTGCTGCGTTTGCAGAGCGATGAGCGCGTCTTTCGCCTGCTGTACCGCCTGCGCCGCCTGTTCATGCTGCTGCAGCGCCTGTTGCCCGCGCCGTTCTTCGTCGTCGCAGTCGTTCAGCCAGGCGCTGAGTTGCTCGCCATCCGCCAACGTAAAGTCGAACGCCAGCGGTGCGCTAAGCTGCCGCCACTGCTGCTGTTGGGCAGCCAGCTGCTGTTCATCCTGCGCGATGGTTTGCTGTTGGCGCTGCAACTGCTGTTGCAGGTTGTCGTAACGGGCTCGCAGCTCGACGCCTTGTTTTTGCAATGCTTCGGTCTGGACTTTCATTTGCTCCAGACGTTGCGCAGTTTCTGACAGTTTTACCTCTTGGTATTGCTCTACCGCCGGGTGCTCGCATGAGCCGCACAGCGGGCAGGGGGCGCCGGGTTGCAAACGGGCGCGCTCGGCCTCCAGACCCACGATCCGTTGTTCCAGCGCATAGGTTTTTTCAACATCGGCCTGGTGTGCTTTCTGCTGCTTAAATTGCTGACGGATGAGTTCTAGCTGTGGCTCCAACTGGGTCAGTTCATGTTGACCGATGTTTAGCTCTTGCCGCTGCTGTTCCAGCCGTTTAACGATTTGCTGCGACAAAGAGGATAGAGTAAACAGCTGCTGGCGCGTTGGGCGCAGATCCGCCAGGGCGCTCAGGCGCTGGCGCAGCGGGGCCAGCGGCGTTTTCGCCTCCAGTGCCTGCTGCTGTTGCTGTTGAGCGGCCAGCGCTTCACTCAGCGCATTCAACTGCTGCTGAAACTGTGCGGCCTGCGTCGTCAGCTGGCTGCGCTGAGCGGTGAGCTGCTCCAGCGTAGTTTGCTGCTGGGCGCACTGCTGCGCGGCGGCATCGCCGGCCTGTCGCCGCTCGGCCTGGGTCGATAGCAGTTGGGCTATCTGGTGATCGAGCGGGGCGACCTGCTCGTCGATCAGCTGTTGCTGTTGCCGCATATGCTCGGCATGGGTTTGCTGCGCCTGGCGGGTTTTCTCCACCGCCTGCTGCAGCGGGATCAACTGCGCTGACTGCTGTTCCTGCTGTTGCGCCAACAGAGCCGCTTGCTGCTGTATCGTCTGCAGCTCGGCGCGGCAGCGATCGCGTTCACCGCGCAGCGGCCGCAATTTCTCGGCCGGCTCGCTGAGCGTCAGCCGCTGCAGCTGTGGGGCGGCCTCTGTCTGCTCGCGCTGGGCGGTGTCCAGCCGCAATTGCCCCTCGTTTTGCTGTTGCCGGAGGCGTTGCCATTGTTGCAGCCAGCTCAGCGCCTGTTGCTGCCGCTGGGTTTGCTCGCCGAGGGCGCTTTCCTGCGTGCTCAGCGCCGCCAGCTGTTCGGTCAGAGACTGGCGCTGCTCGTCGTTCAGCAGTTCGATGCCGCTGGCGCGTTGGTGCAACGCATCCAGGTCAGTTTTGGCCTGCTTGTGCGACTCGAACACCTGCTCGGACAGCCGCCCATAGATTTCGGTGCCGGTCAGCTCTTCCAACAGCTCGGCGCGATCGTTGGCGTCGGCGTTGAGGAAGGCGGCGAACTGCCCCTGAGACAGCATCATCGATTTGGTGAAGCGGCCGAAGTCCAGCCCGGTGATGGCGGCGGTGAGCTCCAGCTTGTCGCGCACTTTGTCCGCCAGGATCTTGCCGTCCTCGCGGCGCGCCAGTTCGACCTTCGGCGCCTGCAGGTTGCCGTCCGGCGCATTTTTGGCGCGGCGCTGGCTCCAGAAGGCGCGATAGCCGACGCCCTTGACCTCAAACTCGACCTCCGCCAGCGACTCGGCGGTGTGGCGGGTCATCAGCTCATTCTGGCTCGGGGTGACGTTAAGGCGCGGCGTTTGGTGGTACAGCGCCAGGCAAATGGCGTCCAGCAGGGTGGTTTTGCCCGCGCCGGTCGGGCCGGTAATGGCGAACAGGCCGTTGCTGGCGAACGGCTCGGCGGTGAAGTCAATTTTCCATTCGCCCTGCAGCGAGTTGAGGTTTTTTAACCGCAGGCTGAGGATCTTCATGAATTCGTCTCCTCGGCGTTGTGCTGCACCGCCTCGACCACCTGGCGGAACATCTGGCGCATCCGCTGTTGGCGCGTTTCGGGCATCTCAGCCTCCTGCGCCAGGCGCCGTTCGAACACTTCGTTGACGCTCAGCTCGTTCAGCGTTTCCTTATCCTGCTGCGCAATCGCCTGGCGGCGCTGCTCTTTGCTGCGCCGCAACAGCACTACTTCCACCGGCAGCTCATCCGCCAGCAGCTGGATGCGGCGCTGGATGTCGCTGAGGTAGTCCTGCGTCGCCACTTCGATATCCAGCCACACCGGCCGCTCGCCGGCATAGTCGGCAAATTGCCGCAGCTGCCGTTCGATCTCGGCCAGATCGCCTTTGATCAGTTGCATGGGCTGGAACTGCGGGATCGTTAACGCGTCAACCCGCTGCAGGGCGCCGTCGGCGAAATCCACCAGGAAGACGCTTTTGGCTTTGCCCAGCTCATCGAAGCTGAGCGGGATCGGCGAACCGCTATAGCGAATATGCTCCGATTTGGCGACGTTCTGCGCGCGGTGAATGTGGCCCAGCGCGATATAGTCGGCGGGCGGGAAGGCCTGCGCCGGGAAGGCGTCGAGGGTGCCGATATAGATGTCGCGCACCGAGTCGGAGGTGGTGACGCCGACGGTGGTCAGGTGGCCGGTGGCGACGATCGGCAGCGGCAAGCCCAACTGGTCGCGGCGCTCGCAGGCCGCCTGATACAGCGTCTGATAATGTTCGGCGATGGCTTCCTGCAGCGCCTGCTGTTTCTGTGCGCCGGATTCGCCGGCGCGGCTGGTGAGCAGATCGCGCGGCCGCAGGAACGGAATGGCGCACAGCACCGCGCCCGGCTGGCCGTCGCGTCGGTTCAGCACCACGATTTGCTGTTCCGGGGCGCCCTGCGCGCTGGCGATCACCGTGGTGTTCAGGCAGGAGAGCAGCTCCCGCGATTCGTTCAGCGTCGCCACCGAGTCGTGGTTGCCGCCCAGCACCACCAACTGGCAGCCGGTGCGCTGCAGTTCCACCACGAAGCGGTTGTACAGCTCGCGGGCATAGCTGGGCGGTGAGCCGGTATCGAACAGATCCCCGGCGACGATCAGCGCATCCACCTGTTGCTGTTCAATCTGTTCGATCAGCCAGTTCAGAAAAGCCTGGTGCTCGGCGGCGCGGCTTTTGGTGAAAAAGTACTGGCCAAGGTGCCAGTCAGAGGTGTGGATCAGGCGCATGACACTCCCGGATGCAAAGATAATGGCGATGATTATAAAGGCCGCGACGGCGGCTGTCCCGGCGCAATGATGATGACAAGCGGATGATTTTTCTTTACTGCAGGAAATAATCGCTATGCTTACAGCCTATAACAGCCGGTTTTTTTCATAAAAGTGTCACAAAACTGACGCATAATGGCGCCCGAAAAGTCGCTAACACATTGGCAGGATTGACGATGGCAAGACGCATACTGGTGGTGGAAGACGAAGCGCCGATCCGTGAGATGGTGTGCTTTGTGTTGGAACAAAATGGTTACCAACCGTTGGAAGCCGAGGATTATGACAGCGCCGTGACGCGTCTGTCTGAGCCGTTCCCTGATTTGGTGTTGCTTGACTGGATGTTGCCCGGGGGTTCCGGCATTCAGTTTATCAAACATATGAAGCGCGAAGCGCTGACCCGCGATATCCCGGTGATGATGTTGACCGCGCGCGGCGAAGAAGAAGACCGGGTGCGCGGCCTGGAAGTGGGGGCGGATGATTACATCACCAAGCCGTTCTCGCCCAAGGAGCTGGTGGCGCGCATCAAGGCGGTCATGCGCCGCATTTCGCCGATGGCGGTGGAAGAGGTGATTGAAATGCAAGGGCTGAGCCTGGACCCGTCCTCCCACCGCGTGATGGCGAACGATCAGGCGCTGGACATGGGGCCGACCGAGTTCAAGCTGCTGCACTTCTTTATGACCCACCCGGAGCGGGTTTATAGCCGTGAGCAGTTGCTTAATCACGTCTGGGGCACTAACGTTTATGTGGAAGACCGTACCGTTGACGTGCATATCCGTCGGCTCCGCAAGGCGTTAGAAACCAGTGGGCATGATAAAATGGTTCAAACCGTTCGGGGCACCGGCTACCGGTTCTCAACGCGCTACTGATCGCGCTGCGCTGGAGAATATGCCGTGTTAGAACGTCTGTCGTGGAAGAGGCTGGCTCTGGAGCTGGCTCTTTTTTGTTTGCCCGCCTTACTGCTGGGGCTGATTTTCGGTTATCTGCCCTGGTTCCTGCTGGCCTCCGCGCTGGCTGCGCTGGTGTGGAATTTCTACAACCAGCTCAAACTCTCCCATTGGCTGTGGATCGACCGCAGCATGACGCCGCCGCCCGGCCGCTGGAGCTGGGAGCCGCTGTTTTATGGCCTGTATCAGATGCAGCAGCGCAACCGCCGCCGCCGGCGCGAGCTGGCGCTGCTTATCAAGCGTTTTCGCAGCGGGGCCGAATCGCTGCCTGACGCGGTGGTGATGACCACCGTCGAGGGCAACATCTTCTGGTGCAACGGGCTGGCGCAGCATCTGCTCGGCTTCCGCTGGCCGGAAGACAACGGCCAGCACATCCTTAACCTGCTGCGTTATCCGGAATTCAGCCACTATCTGCAACAGCAGGAGTTTTCGCGTCCGCTGACGCTGCAGTTGAACAACGAACACTACGTCGAATTCCGCGTGATGCCGTATTCCGAAGGGCAGTTGCTGATGGTGGCGCGCGACGTCACCCAGATGCGCCAGCTGGAGGGCGCGCGGCGCAACTTCTTCGCCAACGTCAGCCATGAGCTGCGCACGCCGCTGACGGTGCTGCAGGGCTACCTGGAGATGATGGGCGACGAAGAGCAGAACGGTTCGCTGCGCAGCAAGGCGCTCAGCACCATGCAAGAGCAGACCCGCCGGATGGACGGGCTGGTCAAGCAACTGCTGACGCTGTCGCGCATCGAGGCGGCGCCCAATGTCGACATGAACGAGCGGGTGGATATCCCGCTGATGCTGCGGGTGTTGCAGCGCGAGGCGCAATCGCTGAGCGGCGGCAATCATGAGATCACCTTCCGGGTGAACGAACAGCTCAACGTGTTCGGCAATGAAGACCAGTTGCGCAGCGCGGTGTCTAACCTGGTGTACAACGCGGTCAACCACACGCCGAAGGGCACCCATATCGAAGTGAGCTGGCAACAGACGGCGCATGGCGCGCAGTTCCAGGTCAGCGACAACGGGCCGGGCATCGCCGCCGAACACCTTCCGCGCCTGACCGAGCGTTTTTACCGCGTCGACAAGGCCCGCTCGCGCCAGACCGGCGGCAGCGGGCTGGGGCTGGCGATCGTCAAGCACGCGCTCAGCCATCACGACGCGCGGCTGGAGATCCTCAGCGAACCGGGGATCGGCACCCGCTTTATCTTTACCTTGCCCAATCGGTTGATTGTTCCCGCCGCTTTATCAGAGAATGCGGTGAAAAATTAACGCGAGACACCGGTATGACCCGAATAACCCGAGGGCTGTTGCTTTGCCTGGCGCTGCTGGCCGGACGCGGCGCGCTGGCGCAGCCTGACGGCATGTTGGCGGGCAACCTGTCCAGCGTCGGTTCCGACACGCTGGCGAATCTGATGGCGCTGTGGGCGCAGGATTTCAGCCAGCATTATCCCAACGTCAACCTGCAGATCCAGGCCGCCGGCTCCTCGACCGCGCCGACCGCGTTGGCCGCGGGCGCCGCGCAGCTCGGCCCGATGAGCCGGCCGATGAAGGCGGCCGAGATCTCGGCATTCGAACACCGTTACGGCTATGCGCCGCTGGCGGTGCCGGTAGCGGTGGATGCGCTGGTGGTATTGGTGCATCAGGATAATCCGCTGCGCGGCCTCAACCTGCAGCAGCTCGATCGCATTTTCTCCGCCACCCGGCGCTGCGGCGAAAGCCGGCCGCTGACGCGCTGGGGCGAGCTGGGTCTGCGCGGCGACTGGGCGTCGCGTTCGCTGCAGCGCTTTGGCCGCAACTCGGCGTCCGGCACCTATGGCTACTTCAAACTGCGCGCGCTGTGCGGCGGCGATTTCATGCCGCGCGTCAATGAGCTGCCCGGCTCGGCCTCGGTGGTGCAGGCGGTGGCCGGTTCGCTCAACGGCATCGGCTACGCCAGCATTGGCTTTCGCGCCAGCGGCGTGCGGCTGCTGCCATTGGCGGAATCGGGAGAGGACTATGTCGCGCCTACCGCCGCCAACGTGCGCAACGATCGCTACCCGCTGTCGCGCTATCTGTATATCTACATCAACAAAGCCCCCCATCAACCGCTGGAGCCGCTGACCGCCGCGTTCCTCGATCGCGTGCTGTCGACACCAGGCCAAAGCCTGGTCAACCACGACGGCTATCTGCCGCTGCCGCCGGCCACCCTGCAGAAGACCCGTCAGGCGCTGGGGTTGCCACCGCTCGCGCCGGCCATGGCGCAATAAGCGACAAAAAACGGTGTAATTTTCACCTTTTTTTATGGCGAAACGAAGCTCATACCACGCGAAAATCGGCTTTTTATTGGCGATTTCGAGCGGTAAAGCGATATATGCTTCACGTTTTGTGAATTCATTGTTCAAAAATGATACAAATCATGTAGTGTATATTTATTGATAGCCAATATGATCGACTGGTGGCTAAAGTTTATATGGTCGATAGCTCTGCTTTTCGCCGTGCGTCTTGCCTTGAAGCGCTATAAACGTTTACCTTAGCCTTCGTTGTCGGATTAAACCTCCATTTTTATAACTCCTAAAATTTTGCCCATCTTTATGAGCGGCCACTTTCGAATAGGGACATAAACGCCGGATCGACTGCGTTTAGGGTGCTTATTTGGCGCGGCGACGATCGGGCATGCCGGCAACCGGGTGGGGCGTCACGCCACCACGCTATCGGACCCTTTTTTTCATTTGAACAGGCAACACGACATCGTATGAGTCATCGTTTAACGTCAAAAGATATCCTGGCACTGGGCTTTATGACCTTTGCCTTATTCGTCGGGGCCGGGAACATCATCTTCCCGCCGATGGTCGGTTTGCAGTCCGGTGAACACGTCTGGACTGCGGCGCTGGGCTTCCTGATCACCGCCGTGGGCCTGCCGGTCATCACCGTCATCGCGCTGGCGCGCGTCGGCGGCGGCATCGACGCCCTCAGTTCGCCAATCGGCCGCGGCGCCGGCTTGCTGCTGGCGACAGTCTGCTACCTGGCCGTCGGCCCGCTGTTCGCGACGCCGCGTACCGCCACCGTGTCCTTCGAAGTGGGCATCGCCCCGCTGACCGGCGACGGCGCCATGCCGCTGTTCATCTACAGCCTGGTGTACTTCGCGCTGGTGATCGGCATCTCTCTGTATCCGGGCCGCCTGCTCGATACCGTCGGCCATGTGCTGGCGCCGCTGAAGATTGTCGCGCTGGCCGTACTGGGCATCGCCGCGCTGCTGTGGCCTGCCGGTGCGCCGATTCCGGCGACGACGGCTTATCAGAGCGTGCCTTTCTCCTCCGGCTTCGTTAACGGCTATCTGACCATGGATACGCTGGGCGCGCTGGTGTTCGGCATCGTTATCGTCAACGCGGCGCGTTCGCGCGGCGTGAAAGACGCCGGTTTGTTGACCCGCTACACCATTCTGGCCGGTTTGATCGCCGGCGTGGGCCTGACGCTGGTGTACCTGAGCCTGTTCAAACTGGGTTCCGGCAGCGGCGCGCTGGTGCCGAACGCCACCAACGGCGCGGTGATCCTGCACGCTTACGTTCAGAACACCTTTGGCGGCCTCGGCAGCTTCTTCCTGGCGGCGCTGATCTTCATCGCATGTATGGTGACCGCAGTGGGCCTGACCTGCGCCTGCGCCGAGTTCTTCGCGCAATACCTGCCGTTCTCTTACAAGACGCTGGTGTTTATTCTGGGCCTGTTCTCGATGGTGGTGTCCAACCTCGGCCTGAGCCACCTGATCCAGATCTCCATTCCGGTGCTGACCGCGATTTACCCGCCGTGCATCGTGCTGGTGGTGCTGAGCTTCACCCTGCGTTGGTGGCACAGCGCGCCGCGCATCATCGCGCCGGTGATGCTTGTCAGCCTGTTGTTTGGTATCCTTGACGCGGTGAAAGCGTCCAGCTTCCAGCAGCTGCTGCCGGCCTGGACCACTCACCTGCCGCTGGCGGAGCAGGGGTTGGCATGGTTGCCGCCTTCGCTGCTGATGCTGGCGCTGGTCGCGATTTATGATCGGGTGTGCACGCGTTCCCAAGTGACCGCGCACTGATAATCCCCCGGCTTAATCTAGGGCCACGGACATGTCCGTGGCTTTTTTACGTTTAAAACTATGGGTCATTTTCATGCAACAACAGTCACCCACCACTGTCCCCGACAATAAGCTGAAACGCGGCCTCAGCACGCGTCATATCCGCTTTATGGCGTTGGGGTCGGCCATCGGCACCGGCTTGTTCTACGGCTCGGCGGACGCCATCAAAATGGCCGGCCCGAGCGTGCTGCTGGCTTACCTGATCGGCGGCATCGTGGCCTTCATCATCATGCGCGCGCTGGGGGAGATGTCGGTCAACAACCCGCAGGCCAGCTCGTTTTCCCGCTACGCGCAGGACTACCTCGGCCCGATGGCGGGTTACATCACCGGCTGGACCTACTGCTTTGAGATCCTGATCGTCGCCATCGCCGATGTGACCGCCTTCGGCATTTATATGGGGGTCTGGTTCCCGGAAGTGCCGCACTGGATCTGGGTGCTGAGCGTGGTGTTGATCATCGGCGCCATCAACCTGATGAGCGTCAAGGTGTTCGGCGAGCTCGAGTTCTGGTTCTCGTTCTTCAAGGTCGCCACCATCATCATCATGATCGCGGCCGGCATCGGCATCATCATCTGGGGCATCGGCAACGGCGGGCAACCGACCGGCATTCATAACCTGTGGTCGAACGGCGGCTTCTTCAGCAACGGCTTTATCGGCATGATCCTGTCGCTGCAGCTGGTGATGTTCGCTTACGGCGGCATTGAAATCATCGGCATCACCGCCGGCGAAGCCAAGGATCCGAAAAAATCGATTCCGAAAGCCATCAACTCGGTGCCGTGGCGCATTCTGGTGTTCTACGTCGGCACGCTGTTCGTCATCATGTCTATCTACCCGTGGAACCAGGTGGGCACCAACGGTAGCCCGTTCGTGCTGACTTTCCAGCATATGGGCATCACCGTGGCGGCGGGTATCCTCAACTTCGTGGTGATCACCGCTTCGCTGTCGGCGATCAACAGCGACGTGTTCGGCGTCGGCCGCATGCTGCACGGCATGGCCGAGCAGGGCCATGCGCCGAAGATGTTCAGTAAGGTGTCGAAACGCGGCATTCCCTGGGTGACGGTGGTCGTGATGATGCTGGCGCTGCTGCTGGCGGTATACCTCAACTACATCATGCCGGAGAGCGTGTTCCTGGTGATCGCCTCCCTGGCGACCTTCGCCACCGTGTGGGTGTGGATCATGATCCTGTTCTCGCAAATCGCCTTCCGCCGCAGCCTGAGCAAAGAGCAGGTGAAGCAGTTGGCGTTCCCGCTGCGCGGCGGGGTGTTCACCTCGGTGGTGGCGATCGTGTTCCTGGTATTCATCATCGGTCTTATCGGCTACTTCCCGACCACGCGCGTCTCGCTGTACGCCGGCCTGGTCTGGGTGGTGTTGCTGCTGGCGGGTTACTGGTTCAAGGTCAACCGCCAGAAAAAACGCGCGCTGCTGGCGACGCAGCAAGACTAAATGGAAAAACACCGGCTGAGGCCGGTGTTTTTTTAGGGGCAGGCGTCAAGCGAAGTCCAGCTTGCGCAGTTTGGAAACGTCGATGGACTGCCTGGCCTGCCACAGATCGTAAGCATCTTGCATTCCCATCCAGACCTGTTCGGAACTGCCTATTACGATGGACAGGCGGATGGCCATTTCCGGCGAGATATCGGATTTACCGCTGATCAGGCGTTGAACCGTAGACGGCGCGACGTCCAATGCTTTGGCCAGCGCGCGCGCGCTGAGATTCAGCGTTTCCATGGTTTCTTTGATCAACTCACCAGGATGAGGAGGATTATGCATGCGGTTCATTAGTGATAGTCCTCATAATTCACGATATAAACATCACCCTCGACCAGTTCAAACGTGATGCGCCAGTTACCGGTCACGGTGACGGACCATTGCCCATTGCGAGCGCCCGTTAGCGGATGCAAGAAGAAGCCGGGTAAATCCACGTCATCAATCACTTTCGCTAAATCCAGCACGCTCAGCCGCAGCGCGATTTTTTTCGCCTGTTTGGCGTCGATACCTGCTGTTGAACCGGTTTCGAAAAACTTTTTGAGTCCCTTATGCTTGAAGCTTCTTATCATCCTGATGGCTCCATGAGTGTTGCGCTATACGCATCATAGTAGGGTGTTGCGTATCACGCAACAAATTGGGGCGTTTTTTAACCCACTATGTCTGGCGTTTGTCCTCCGCTTCCTCATCCCCGGCGGCGCGGGCTTCGATGCGTATGCCGCCGTCGTTCAGGCGTTCCTCCTCTTCCTCGCCGGCGCAGCGCGCCAGCACTTCGCGAATGTCCTGCAGATTGCTGCTGAGGGCGCTCAGCGAAGGTTGCAGATTGCGGGGCATGCGGCTTTCATCCAGCAAAGCGTTGTGCAGGCAGCCGATAAACAGCAGGGTGGCCATCAGGGTAAACAGCCGATGACGTATCCGTTTCAGCAAGGGCTTTCCCTCTCGGTGGTGAAGGTGAGGGCGCATTAACGCCGTTTTCGCCGGGGAAAAGAAGGGGATGGAGATATCTGCTGGCAATTGAAAGCGAATAATTACCAGCAGACACAGTTACGTCAGCCGACGTCAGGAAGCGTTCGCGCTTTGTCGCAGCATGTCGCGCATGTCGTTGCCGGTCGGCGTCTGATGCACGCGCAGGCCGAACTCGTCGATCACCGCCAGGATATGGTCGAAAATATCTGCCTGAATGCTTTCGTACTCCGCCCAGACCGTGGTGTTGGTGAAGGCGTAGATTTCCAGCGGCAGGCCTTCCGGCGTCGGCGCCAGCTGGCGCACCATCAGCGTCATGTTTTGGTGAATGCGCGGGTGAGCGCGCAGGTAGGCTTCCAGATAGGCGCGCAGCGTGCCGAGGTTGGTCAGGCGGCGGCCGTTGAGCGGCGAGGCCAGATCGACGGCGATCTCCTGGTTGTGCTGGCTCAGCTCCTGGGTCTTAACGTTCAGGTAGCTGTGCAGCAGCGGGTTGCGCTGCAGGCGGCGCTGTTCCTCTTCCGACAGGAAGTGCACGCTGCCGGTGTCGATATTCAAACTGCGCTTGATGCGGCGCCCGCCGGATTCCGACATCGAACGCCAGTTTTTGAACGAGTCGGAGATCAGCGCGTAGGTGGGAATGGTAGTGACGGTGTTGTCCCAGTTACGCACTTTGACCGTGGTCAGGCCGATGTCGGTGACCGCGCCGTCGGCGCCGTATTTCGGCATTTCCAGCCAGTCGCCGATCTTCAGCATGTCGTTGGCGGAGAGCTGAATGCCGGCCACCAGCCCGAGGATCGGATCCTTGAACACCAACATCAGGACCGCTGTCATGGCGCCCAGGCCGCTGAGCAGCAACAGCGGCGATTTGCCCATCAGCAGCGAGACGATCATGATGCCGATCAGGATCGCCGCCACCAGTTTCAGGCCCTGGAAAATGCCGCGCAGCGGCAGCTGATTGGAAATCGGGCTTTGGCGCAGCAGCGCCAGCAGCGTATCCAGCAGCGAGAACAGCGACAGCAGGGTGAAGGCGAGTATCCACACCTGTGCGGCGGTGACGATCACCGCCTGAGTCTGGCTGCCGCTCTGCAGCCACAGCGTCGCCTGGATGCTGATGATCACCCCTTGCAGCAGCAGCGCCACGCGCTGGAACAGTTTGTATTGGGTGATGGCCTGTTGCCAGACGCGTTGCGACTGCTGGCCGCGGCGCTGAAGGGCGGCCAACACCACCCGGTGCAGCACCAGGTGGATCACCACCGAGATCAGGACGATCAACCCCAAGACCATCAACAGCGACATCACTCCGCCGAATTCCAACCCAAATTGTTCCAGCCAGCGCGTTATCTGTTGTTGCATTACCGCTCCTTAAAAAATGCGCAAAAAATATCCTGTATGCTCAAAACGCGTTAGCCTAAGGGGTAACGTGCAGGATTTGTGCCTGTTTACCTTTTTTTACATCGAGTTAGCGTTATTTTTCGGTCTCCGCCCCCCGGCTCATCCCTGGGTTTTGCGGTCAGAGAGGAGGGGGAGTTGCACTTAACGTGGCATTGTTCGCTTCTTGAAGAATGCCGTCGATTTCGTTTGGTACAGCAGGAGAACAGTATGCTTAACGCCTGGCATCAACCGGTTCCGCCTTTTGTGGTGAAGCAAGGGCAACGTTTGGATATCACGCTGTGGTTACAAGGGGATGAACTGCCGGAACGGGTGTTTTTGCGCGCCGAGCCGGACAACGAAGAGTGGCTGCTGGTGATGAAAGCGCAGCGTCACGAGGGGATGCGGCGCTACCAGGCCAGCCTGACGCTGAATGAGGGCGAGCCGACGCGGCGATACTGCTTCAAGCTGCTGTGGGCCGATCGCCAGCAGTGGTTCGGGCCGCAGGGCTGGTCGCCAACGCCGCCGGGCCAACTGGCGCAATTCGCCGTCGACGAGCCTGACAACGGCCCCGAGTGGGTGGCAGATCAGCTGTTCTACCAGATTTTCCCCGATCGCTTCGCCAGCAGCGGCGGCGAGCACGGCATCCAAAGCGGCAGCTACCGCCATCACGCGGCCGGCGCCGAGGTGATCCGGCGCGACTGGCAGCATCCGCTGGAGGACAGCCACGCCGCTTCGACCTTTTACGGCGGCGATCTGGACGGCATTTGCGCCAAACTGCCGTACCTGCAGCAGCTGGGCGTGACGGCGCTGTACCTGAACCCGATTTTTACCGCGCCGAGCGTGCATAAGTACGATACCGAGGATTATTACCAGGTCGATCCGCACTTCGGCGGCAACGCGGCGCTGGCGCGTTTGCGAGTGAGCACTCACAAGGTAGGCATGAAACTGGTGCTGGACGGGGTGTTCAACCACACCGGAGACTCGCATCCGTGGTTCGACCGCCATCGCCAAGGGCAAAACGGCGCCTGCCACCATCCCGATTCGCCGTATCGCGGCTGGTTCAACTTCTACCCGGACGGCCGCGCGCTCGACTGGAAGGGTAACGCCAGCCTGCCGAAGCTCAACTTCGCCGAGCCGCAGGTGGCGGAAGCGATCTATCGCGGGGAAGGCAGCGTGGTGCGTCACTGGCTGCGCCCGCCGTACAGCATCGACGGCTGGCGGCTGGACGTGGTGCATATGCTGGGGGAGAACGGCGGCGCTGCCGGCAACCTGCGTCACCTGGCGGGCATCTATCAGGCGGTGAAGCAGGAGAATCCTCAGGCCTACGTAGTGGGCGAGCACTTTGGCGACGCGCGTCGCTGGCTGCACGCCGGCGTGGAGGATGCGGCGATGAACTACATGGGGTTCGCGCTGCCGGTGCGGGCGTTTTTGGCGGGGCTGGACGTGGCTTATCACCCGGTGCGGCTGGACGCCGCCGGGTGCGCGCAGTGGATGGACGGCTACCGCGCCGGGTTGCCGCACGGCCGCCAGCTGATCCAGTTCAACCAGCTGGACAGCCACGATACCGCGCGTTTCCTCACGCTGTTGCAGGGGAACGCGGCGCGCATGCAGATGGCGGCGGTGTGGTTGCTGAGCTGGATCGGCGTGCCTTGCCTCTATTACGGCGATGAGATTGGTCTGGACGGCGGCAACGATCCGTTCTGCCGCAAGCCGTTCCCGTGGGACGTCGGCGACTGGGATCGGCCGCTGCTGGCGCTGTTCCAGCGCATGGCGGCGCTGCGTAAACAGAGCCTGGCGCTGCGTCGCGGCGGCTGTCAGGTGCTGTACGCCAGCGGAGAAACGCTGGTGTTCGTGCGCCTGTATCAGCAGGAGCAGGTGCTGGTGGCGCTGCAGCGTGACGGCAGCGGCCAGGCGCAGCTGCCGCACAACCCGCTGTTGGCCCGTGGCCCGTGGCGGCGCGTGGAAGGGCGGGGAGAGTTGAGCGAAACGGCCGGCGGGCTGCGCCTGCAGCTGGCGGAAGAATCGGCCACCGTGTGGCGCTGTGAAGGCTAAGGGAACTGCGGGGGCCGAAGGGCCCCCGCGATTAAGGTGAGTGGGCGTTTACATCAGTAACCGACCGCGGAGCCTGCCGGGCGACGCACGTCGTTGGCGCCGTACAGGTAACCTTCGCGCACTTTGCCGGAAACCGCCGAATCGTTGCCGGAGTTGGCCGGGCTGACGCCCGCCGCGCCAGGCAAACCGACCAGAATCAGTTCGGCGGCGCCCCACGGCGTTTGTTCGACCATCTTATAGCCCATGCCGCTCAGCAGTTTTAGCGTATCGGCGGAAACGCCGCGCTGTTCGTAGTACACCTCATCCGGCAGCCATTGGTGATGGATGCGCGGCGCGTCCACCGCTTCCTGTGGCGCCATGCCGTGGTCGATCACGTTCAACGCGGTCTGCAGGGTGATGGTGATGATGCGCGAACCACCCGGCGAGCCCAGCACCATAAAGATCTTGTTGTCCTTGGTTACCAGCGTCGGGCTCATTGACGATAGTGGGCGCTTACCGGGGGCAATACTGTTGGCGGTGCCTTGCACCAGCCCGTACAGGTTTTTCTCGCCCACTTTGACCGTAAAATCGTCCATCTCATCGTTGAGGAAGAAGCCGGTGCCCGGTGCGATCACCACGGCGCCGAAGCGGCCGTTGACGGTATAGGTGGTGGAGACCGCGTTGCCGTCATGGTCGACGATCGAATAGTGGGTGGTTTCCGGCTTCTCATGCGGTTCCATGCCGGGCTGCACATTTTCCGACGGCGTGGCCTTGTCCGCGACGATTTTCTTGCGGATCTGCTCGGCGTAGCTCTTGCTCACCAGCCGGTCGATCGGGTTCTTGATGAATTCCGGGTCGCCGAGGTAGGTGTTGCGGTCCATGTAGGCATGGCGCATCGCCTCGGTCATGGTGTGAATGGCCGCTGCCGAGTTGAAGCCCATGCTTTTCAGGTCATAGCCTTCCACCACGTTGAGGATTTCGCACAGCGTCACGCCGCCGGAGCTGGGAGGCGGCGCCGACACGAACTTGTAGCCGCGGTAGCTGCAGGTGATCGGTGGGGTTTCGGTGACTTTATAGTTGGCGAAGTCGGCCGCCGTCAAAATGCCGCCGCCCTGTTTGGCCGCCGCCTCTACCGCCTGCGGGATCTTGCCTTTGTAGAAGGCGTCGGTTCCCCCTTTGGCGATGGCTTCCAGCGTATTGGCCAGATCGGTTTGCACCAGTTTGTCCCCCGGCTGCAGCGGGCTGCCGTCTGGGCGCAGGAAGATTTTGGCCGACTCGGGATCCTGTTTGAAACGTGCAACGGTGGTGTCGAGAATATCGGTATCAGCGCGGGTCAGCACAAAGCCTTCGCGTGCCAGCTTGATCGCCGGCGCCAGCACCTGTTCGCGGCTCAGTTTGCCGTACTTCTCGCGCGCGGTTTCCATCCCCAGCACGGTGCCCGGCACGCCCGCCGCCAGATAGCCGTACAGGCTGGCGTCTTTCTTCACCTTGCCGTCGGCGTCCAGATACATGTTGGCGCTGGCCGCCGCCGGCGCGGTTTCGCGGAAGTTGATGAAGGTGTCGGTGCCGTTCGCCAGGTGGACGGTCATAAAGCCGCCGCCGCCGATGTTGCCGCAGCAGGGATTCACCACCGCCTGCGCGTAGCCGACCGCCACGGCGGCGTCGATGGCGTTGCCGCCCATCTTCAGGATATCCACCCCGACCTGCGAAGCCAGATGCTGCGAGGTGACCACCATGCCGTTTTTGGCCTCCACCGCCGGATTGGACGCCGCATGCAGGCTGCCGCTGACCAGCAGCGCCGCCATGGTCAGGGGTTTGCTCCATTTCTGTAAAAACATAGTTATTCCTACCCTGTCAGTTTTTTATTGTGTTGTGTTGTGTTTGCTTGGCTGTTGTTCACTTGCAAAGCGCGAGCCAGCGTTATTGATAGTAGCCGCAGATGGGCGCACGCGCGGCGAGCAGGGTGGGAAATGTGAGCGGAAACAGGGAAATAAAGCACTGAAGGCGGGCGTATTGCCCCAAAAAGGGGCATAAAAAAACCGGCCGCGGAGGCCGGTTGATTCACTATCAGGCTGAAATTACAGCTTGGCAGCGTTTTCAGACAGGTATTTTGCCACGCCGTCTGGGGAAGCGCCCATACCTGCTTTGCCTTTTTCCCACTGAGCCGGGCACACTTCACCGTGCTCTTCGTGGAATTGCAGCGCGTCAACGGTACGGATCATTTCGTCGATGTTACGGCCGATTGGCAGGTCGTTAACAACCTGAGCACGCACGATGCCGTCTTTGTCGATCAGGAAGGAGCCGCGCAGCGCAACGCCGGCTTCCGGGTGTTCGATGCCGTAAGCTTTCTGGATTTCACGCTTAACGTCAGCAACCATTGCGTATTTCACTTCACCGATGCCGCCTTTGTCGACAGGGGTTTTACGCCATGCGTTGTGGACGAACTCTGAGTCGAAGGAAACGCCAACCACTTCAACGCCACGCTTCTGGAACTCTTCATAGCGGTGATCGAAAGCGATCAGCTCGGAAGGGCATACGAAGGTGAAGTCCATTGGCCAGAAGAACAGCACGGCCGGTTTGCCGTTCAGGTGCTTCTTCAGGTTGAAGTTTTCAACGATTTCGCCGCTACCCAGTACGGCAGCTGCAGTGAAGTCAGGGGCTTGACGAGTTACCAGGACCATAATTACTCCTGTAATAGGTGTTAAAGGGTGGATGTAAAAACAAGGGCCAGTATAGGGGCCGCGACTTGGTGAATAAAGGGTAAAAGACCAATCGATGAGATAGCTTTCACCTATCAAAGTCGTTGATATAATTTAGCGAGCTTTAAAAATAACCTTTTCCCACAAAAGGGCAAGCGGCAAAACGTAAATTCTTGCAAGGCGCTGCAATTTCAAACGCTTGGGCTTGACCTCACAGCGTTTTTTCCTTCGCCTGCTGCATCATTTGCGGATAAAACTGCCAGAATTGTGTTTCAAGCTGATGATAATGCCGCTCGACGTCGGCGAATGAGCCGGCCAGGGCATCGAGGCGCGGACGGCGGCTGGCCATGCCCTGCAATACCCGGGCGATGAACGGCAATTCGGCGTAGCGTTCCAGCCAGCGTTCCGGCCACAGATAGCCGTTCAGGTTCTGAAAACGCGGCGGCGTGAGCGGCAGGTAAGGTTCGATCTGGCTGCGGGCTTCCTGGGTAAACTGGTGCAGGTCGCGTGAAGGCTCCAACTGCTGCCAGTGGCGCGCCAGAAAATGGTCCCACACCACGTCGAGGGTAATTGGCGCTACGCGGCGGTAGGGGGCGCTGAAATAGTCGCGGCAGGCTTTCACCTGCGGCAGGCTGTCGGTCAGCACGTCGACGCGGCGGTGCATCATGATGCCGGCTACGACCTCGGGCTGATAGTCGGCGGCGGGGTTGCCGCGCACGAAATCGGCCAGCAGGTTGCCCAGCAGCGAGCTGTCCGCCAGCATGGCCAGGTGAAGATGAGCGAGAAAATTCATCCCTCAACTATACCCGAAGTCAGGCAAATCCTCCTTATTTCTTGCCGCTGACCGCCCCCGGCTTTAGACTAGGCCGCCTGTTTTTTACCAACCAGCCTTAAATTGAAGAAGTGAATACCCATGCGCGTCGCTGATTTTTCGTTTGAACTTCCCGAATCCCTGATTGCCCACTATCCCCAGGCCGAACGCAGCGCATGCCGCCTGCTGCAGCTGGACGGGCCGAGCGGGGCGCTGACGCACGGCGTATTCACCGATCTGCTGGACAAGCTGGAAGCCGGCGACCTGCTGGTGTTCAACAATACCCGCGTGATCCCGGCGCGCATGTTCGGCCGCAAGGTCAGCGGCGGCAAGATTGAAGTGCTGGTGGAGCGCGTGCTGGACGACCATCGCGTGCTGGCGCACGTGCGCGCGTCGAAAGCGCCCAAGCCGGGCGCCGAGCTGCTGCTGGGGGATGACGAGAGCATCGCCGCCACCATGGTGGCGCGCCACGAGACGCTGTTCGAGCTGCGCTTCAACGACGAACGCGATGTCTTCACCATTCTCAACGCGGCCGGCCACATGCCGCTGCCGCCTTATATCGCTCGCCCGGATGAGGACGCCGACCGCGAACTGTATCAGACGGTCTACAGCGAGAAGCCGGGCGCGGTCGCCGCGCCGACCGCCGGTCTGCACTTCGACGAACCGCTGCTGGCGGCGCTGCGCGCCAAGGGCGTTGAAATGGCGTTCGTAACGCTGCACGTCGGCGCCGGCACCTTCCAGCCGGTGCGCGTGGAAACCATCGAAGATCATGTGATGCACGCCGAATACGCCGAAGTGCCGCAGGAGGTCGTGGATGCGGTGATGGCCTGCAAAGCGCGCGGCAAGCGCGTGGTGGCAGTGGGCACCACCTCGGTGCGTTCGCTGGAAAGCGCCGCGGCGGCCAGCAAAGAGGCGCTGATTGCGCCGTTCTTCGGCGACACCAGCATCTTTATCTATCCGGGTTACCACTATCAGGTGATCGACGCGCTGGTGACCAACTTCCACCTGCCGGAGTCCACCCTGATCATGCTGGTGTCGGCTTTCGCCGGCTACAAAAATACCATGAACGCCTATCAGCAGGCGGTGGCCGAGCAGTATCGCTTTTTCAGCTACGGCGATGCGATGTTCATCAGCCGTAATCCGCAGGCGGAAAACGAGTCCGTCGGCGGTTAATTTCCCGGGCTGCGCCCACGGCGCGGCCCCGTTTCAACGACATCAGACTGTTTCTCTGATGCTGGAGGCTTTGTGAAGTACGAACTACAAACTACCGATGGCCGCGCACGCCGCGGCCGCCTGATTTTCGACCGCGGCGTAGTGGAAACCCCGGCCTTTATGCCGGTCGGTACCTACGGCACGGTCAAGGGCATGACGCCGGAAGAAGTGAAAGAGACCGGCGCGCAGATCCTGCTGGGCAACACCTTCCACCTGTGGCTGCGCCCTGGCCAGGAGATCATGAAGCTGCACGGCGATCTGCACGATTTCATGCAGTGGCCGGGCCCGATCCTCACCGACTCCGGCGGTTTCCAGGTGTTCAGCCTGGGGGCGATGCGCAAGATCAAAGAGGAAGGCGTGTACTTCCGCAACCCGATCAACGGCGACAAGGTGTTCCTGAGCCCGGAAAAATCGATGGAAATCCAGTATGACCTGGGTTCCGACATCGTGATGATCTTCGATGAATGTACGCCGTACCCGGCCGACTGGGACTACGCCAAGCGTTCGATGGAAATGTCGCTGCGTTGGGCGCAGCGCAGCCGCCAGCGTTTCGACGAGCTGGAAAATAAAAATGCGCTGTTCGGCATCATTCAGGGCGGCGTTTACGAAGATTTACGTGATGTTTCAGTAAAAGGGCTGGTGGATATCGGCTTTGATGGGTACGCTGTGGGCGGCTTGGCTGTAGGCGAGCCGAAAGAGGATATGCATCGCATTCTTGAACACGTTTGCCCGCAAATTCCGGAAGATAAGCCACGCTATTTGATGGGCGTCGGCAAGCCGGAAGATTTGGTGGAAGGCGTGCGCCGCGGCATCGACATGTTCGACTGCGTCATGCCGACCCGCAACGCCCGCAACGGCCATTTGTTCGTGACTGACGGTGTGGTAAAAATCCGTAATGCCAAGCACAAGGATGATACTTCTCCGCTGGATAAAGACTGTGATTGCTACACGTGTCGCCATTACAGCCGCGCCTACTTGCACCATCTCGACCGTTGCAACGAAATATTGGGTGCTCGACTGAACACAATTCATAACCTGCGTCACTACCAGCGCCTGATGGCGGGTTTACGCCAGGCTATCGAAGAGGGTAAATTAGAGCAGTTTGTTGCGGATTTCTATGGTCGGATCGGCAAGCCGATTCCGCCTTTAAACGCTTGATCTAATAATTGATAACTTAATGAGGGAATTTCAATGAGCTTTTTCATTTCTGACGCCGTCGCATCCGCAGGGGCTCCGGCTCAGGGAAGCCCGTACTCTCTGATCATTATGCTGGTGGTGTTCGGCCTGATCTTCTACTTCATGATCCTGCGCCCACAGCAGAAGCGCGCGAAAGATCACAAGAAGCTGATGGACTCCATCGGTAAAGGCGACGAAGTGCTGACCACCGGCGGCCTGATCGGTCGCGTGACCAAAGTGGCCGACACCGGCATCATCGCCATCGCGCTGAACGACACCACGGAAGTGATGATCAAGCGTGACTTCGTGGCGGCCGTTCTGCCGAAAGGTACCATGAAGGCCCTGTAATCTTTTTTCCCGAAGGGAATTGCCGTGCTAAACCGTTATCCTTTGTGGAAGTATCTGATGTTGATCGTCGTGATCCTCGTCGGTCTGCTTTATGCGCTTCCCAACATCTACGGTGAGGATCCGGCCGTACAAATCACTGGCGCGCGCGGCGTCGCCGCCAGTGAAACTACGCTGGACCAGGTCCGTACCGTATTAGAAAAAGACAACATCGCGAGCAAGTCGATTGCGCTGGAAAATGGCGCCATCCTGGCTCGCTTTAAAGATCCTGACGTTCAGCTGCGCGCCCGCGAAGCGCTGGTGACCGAGCTGGGTGACAAATTCGTCGTGGCGCTGAACCTGGCGCCGGCCACGCCGACCTGGCTGGCCATGCTGGGCGCAGAGCCGATGAAACTCGGTCTGGACCTGCGCGGCGGCGTGCACTTCCTGATGGAAGTGGACATGGACACCGCGTTGAGCAAGCTGCAGGAACAGACCATGGATACCCTGCGCAGCGAGCTGCGCGAGAAGGGCATTCCTTACGCGTCTATCCGCAAGCTGGACAACAACGGCGTGGAAGTTCGCTTCCGCGACGATGCGGCCCGTGACCAGGCCATCAGCTACATCGGCCCGCGTCAGCGCGATCTGGTGCTGTCCGCCAATGGCGCCAACACCATGAAAGCCAGCCTGACGGACGCCCGTCTGAGCGAAGCGCGCGAATACGCCGTACAGCAGAACATCACTATCCTGCGTAACCGCGTCAACCAGCTCGGCGTCGCCGAACCGCTGGTGCAGCGCCAGGGATCCGACCGCATCGTGGTTGAGTTGCCGGGCATTCAGGACACCGCGCGCGCCAAAGAAATTCTGGGCGCCACCGCGACGCTGGAATTCCGCTTGGTGAATACCAATGCGGACGCCACCGCGGCGGCCAACGGCCGCGTGCCGGGCGATTCCGAGGTGAAATACACCCGCGACGGCCAGCCGATCGTGCTGTACAAGCGCGTGATCCTGACCGGTGACCACATCACCGACTCCACCTCGAGCACCGACGAATACAACCAGCCGCAGGTTAACATCTCGCTGGACAGCGCCGGCGGCACGTCGATGTCCAACTTCACCAAGGACAACATCGGCAAACCGATGGCGACCCTGTTCGTGGAGTACAAGGACAGCGGCAAGAAAGACGCCAACGGCCGTGCGGTGCTGGTGAAACAGGAAGAAGTGATCAACGTGGCGAACATTCAGTCGCGTCTGGGCAACAGCTTCCGCATCACCGGCATCGGCAACCCGAACGAAGCGCGTCAGCTTTCGCTGCTGCTGCGTGCGGGTGCGCTGATTGCGCCGATTCAGATCGTTGAAGAGCGCACCATCGGTCCAACCCTGGGTCAGCAGAACATCACCCAAGGTCTGGAAGCCTGTCTGTGGGGCCTGGTGGCGTCCATCGTCTTCATGGTGGTCTGGTACCGTAAGTTCGGCGTGATCGCCACCACGGCGCTGGTCGCCAACCTGGTGTTGATCGTCGGCGTGATGTCCCTGTTGCCGGGGGCGACGCTGACCATGCCGGGCATTGCCGGGATCGTGTTGACGCTGGCGGTGGCGGTCGACGCCAACGTACTGATTAACGAACGTATCAAGGAAGAGCTAAAGAACGGCCGGTCCGTTCAGCAGGCGATCCATGAGGGCTATAAAGGCGCGTTCTCCAGTATCGTCGACGCCAACATCACCACCCTGATCACCGCGGTCATCCTGTACGCAGTCGGCACCGGTTCGATCAAGGGCTTTGCGATCACTACCGCTATCGGTGTGGCGACGTCCATGTTCACCGCGATTGTCGGTACCCGTGCCATCGTCAACCTGCTTTACGGCGGCAAACGCATTAACAAGCTGTCTATCTGAGGAGTGCGTTGTGGCACAGGATTATACTGTTGAGCAACTCAACTACGGCCGTAAAGTCTACGACTTTATGCGCTGGGACTACGTGGCTTTCGGCATCTCGTTGGTGCTGTTGGTCGCGTCGATCGCCACCATGTCGGTGCGCGGCTTTAACTGGGGTCTGGATTTCACCGGCGGTACGGTGATTGAAATCAACCTGGAGAAGCCGGCTAACCTCGACCTGATGCGCGATACGCTGGAGAAGGCCGGGTTCCAGGATCCGATTATCCAGAACTTCGGCAGCAGCCGCGACGTGATGGTGCGCATGCCACCGGCGACCGGCACCGCAGGCCAGGAACTGGGCAATAAGGTGATCGGCGTGATCAACGACTCGGTGGATAAAAACGCCACCGTGAAGCGCATTGAGTTCGTCGGCCCGAGCGTGGGCAGCGAGCTGGCGCAAACCGGCGGCATGGCGCTGCTGGTGGCGTTGATCTGTATCCTGATCTACGTCGGCTTCCGCTTCGAATGGCGCCTGGCGCTGGGGGCGGTTATCGCGCTGGCGCACGACGTGATCATCACGCTGGGCGTGCTGTCGCTGTTCCACATCGAGATTGACCTGACCATCGTCGCGTCCCTGATGTCGGTTATCGGTTACTCGCTGAACGACAGCATCGTGGTCTCCGACCGTATTCGTGAGAACTTCCGCAAGATCCGCCGCGGCACGCCTTACGAGATCATGAACGTGTCGTTGACCCAGACGCTGAGCCGTACGCTGATGACTTCCGGGACCACCCTGATGGTGGTGCTGATGCTGTACATCTTCGGTGGCGCGATGCTGCAAGGCTTCTCGCTGGCGATGCTGATCGGTGTGTCGATCGGTACCGTTTCCTCTATCTACGTCGCGTCCGCGCTGGCGTTGAAGCTGGGGATGAAACGCGAACACATGCTGCAGCAAAAAGTGGAAAAAGAGGGCGCGGATCAGCCTTCGATTCTGCCTTAACCGCCGCAGTATTCAGCGAAATGAGAAGGAGCGCCCATCGGCGCTCCTTTTTTTGCCTCGGATTTCAGTGTTGCTGCACCACCGCCGGCTGGGCGGTGGCCACCAGGCTGTGCAGACGGATATAGCCCAGCTGTTCCGGCGTCAGGCCGCTGAAGCGCAGCTCGAAGTCCTGCCCGGGTTTCGGCAGCAGCGAGTCGGCGCTGGCGATCGGTTGCGACAGCGCCTCGGCGGTCAGCGGCCGGCCGGTGGTCGCGTCCAGTTGGCCCCATTCCACCACTGCTTTAAACGGCGGCAGCGTGGCCTGTGAGAGGATGCGCACATGCAGCTGTGCCTGCGTGCCGTTGGCTTCGCTCTTGATGTGGCTCAGCGAAACGCTCAGTTCGCCGATACCGCTTTGCAAACGGGCGGCGCTCCGCGCCGCCGGCAGCAGGTAGACGCCGTTGTCGGAGTGCTGATTGAGCTGGTTTTGCCGCTCCAGCGCGGTGGCCTGATCGGTCAATACGCTCACTTTTTGGTTCAGCGCGGCGACCTGATGGCGCAGCTGAGGCACGGCGGCGTTGTGCGCGCAGCCAGTGAGCAACACGGCGGCGGCGAGCAGGGTGATTTTGGGGTAACGGGTTGTCATGACGGCGATTTCCTATGCTGAATCTCCTGCTATCAAGCTTAGCCCGCATGGCGGTGAAAGTCATATCGGCGCCGCCTGCCCGCCGCTTATCGCAACAAATGGCCGACGCCCTTTGTTGTGGCTTCACTTCGGGTTAAACTGCATTTATCTATAAAAAACGTTTATCAGGACGTGTTATGCATTGCCCTTTCTGCGCCGCCGTTGATACCAAAGTCATTGATTCCCGCCTGGTGGGGGACGGTTCGCAAGTACGCCGTCGTCGCCAGTGTCTGGTATGCAATGAACGCTTCACCACCTTCGAGGTGGCCGAGCTGGTGATGCCGCGAGTGATTAAAAGCGATGAGGTGCGCGAGCCGTTCAACGAAGACAAACTGCGTCGCGGCATGCTGAAAGCGCTGGAAAAGCGCCCGGTCAGCTCGGACGACGTGGAAAACGCCCTTAACCATATCAAATCCCAACTGCGCGCCACCGGCGAACGCGAAGTGCCGACCAAGTTAGTCGGCAATCTGGTGATGGACGCGCTGAAAAAGCTGGATAAGGTCGCCTACATTCGCTTCGCGTCGGTGTACCGCAGCTTCGAAGACGTGCGCGAGTTCGGCGAAGAGATTGCCCGCCTGCAAGACTAAAGGATCTTTCATGCATCACGACGAATTTTACATGGCGCGCGCCTTCGAGCTGGCGCGGCTGGGGCGTTTCACCACCGCGCCCAATCCGAACGTCGGCTGCGTTATCGTGCGCGACGGCGAAATTGTCGGTGAAGGCTATCATCTGCGCGCCGGCGAGCCGCACGCGGAAGTGCACGCGCTGCGCATGGCGGGCGACAAGGCGCGCGGCGCCACCGCCTATGTGACGCTCGAGCCGTGCAGCCATCACGGCCGCACGCCGCCCTGCGCCGATGCGCTGGTGGCCGCCGGCGTGACGCGGGTGGTCGCGGCGATGCAAGATCCCAATCCTCAGGTGGCGGGGCGCGGCTTGTACAAGCTGCAGCAAGCCGGCGTCGAAGTACGTCATGGCCTGATGCTGGCCGAGGCCGAAGCGGTCAACCTGGGCTTCCTCAAACGCATGCGCACCGGTTTTCCCTATGTGCAACTGAAGCTGGGCGCGTCGCTGGACGGCCGCACGGCGATGGCCTCCGGCGAAAGCCAGTGGATCACCTCACCCGAAGCGCGTCAGGACGTGCAGCGACTGCGTGCGCAGAGCGCCGCCATTCTCAGCACCAGCGCCACCGTGCTGGCGGACGATCCGTCGCTGACGGTGCGTTGGGATGAGCTGGATGCCGAGACCCAGCGCCTCTATCCGCGCGAAAATCTGCGTCAGCCGCTGCGTATCCTGCTCGACAGCCAAAATCGCATTACCCCACAGCACCGCGTGGTGCAGCAGCCGGGCGCCACCTGGCTGGCGCGGCTGCAGGCGGATGAACAGGCCTGGCCGCAAGACGTTGAGCAGTTTATCTGCCCGGCGCACGGCGGCGGCGTCGATCTGGTGGTGATGATGATGCTGTTGGCCAAGCGCCAGGTGAATTCAATCTGGGTGGAGGCGGGGGCGACGCTGGCCGGCGCGCTGCTGCAGGCCGGCCTGGTGGATGAGCTCATTTTGTACATCGCGCCAAAACTGTTGGGCGATAATGGCCGCGGCCTGTGTCATTTGCCGGGCCTCGAGCGTCTGGCCGACGCACCGGAATTCGTCTTTAGCGACGTGCGCCAGGTTGGCCCCGATCTGCGTTTGCGCCTGCGGGCGAAACACTGAATCTCGCGCCCGCGCGCCGGTTTTACAAAAGCGCCGCGCAGGCGATGAAAGAATATGATAGAATCCGCCCCCCTGCGGGGTATTGAACCCATTTTTAAGGAAAGCCCATGAAAGTTATCGAAGGTGTTGTTGCTACTCCAAATGCCCGTGTGGCGATCGCAATTGCACGTTTTAACAATTTCATCAACGACAGCCTGCTGGAAGGCGCCATCGACGCGCTGAAACGCATTGGTCAGGTTGCTGACGACAACATCACCGTTGTCTGGGTCCCGGGCGCTTACGAGCTGCCGCTGACGGCGAGCGTATTGGCCAAAACCGGCAAATACGACGCGGTTATCGCGCTGGGCACCGTTATCCGTGGGGGCACCGCGCACTTCGAATATGTGGCGGGCGAAGCCAGCTCCGGCATCGGCAACGTTGCGATGAATGCCGAAATCCCGGTTGCCTTTGGCGTGCTGACCACCGAAAGCATCGAACAGGCGATCGAACGCGCCGGCACCAAAGCGGGCAACAAGGGCGCTGAAGCCGCGTTGACCGCACTTGAAATGATTAATGTTATCAAAGCTATTAAAGCCTGAATTTAGTTAAGGGGAATTCCGTGAAACCTGCTGCTCGTCGCCGCGCTCGTGAGTGCGCTGTTCAAGCGCTTTACTCTTGGCAGTTGTCTAAAAACGACCTTGCCGATGTTGAACACCAGTTCCTGACGGAGCAGGATGTCAAAGATGTTGACGTCGCCTATTTTCGCGAGTTGCTGTCCGGCGCGGCAGTGAATGCAGGTATGCTGGACGAACTGATGGCGCCTTACCTGTCGCGTCAGCTCGAAGAGCTGGGCCAGGTGGAACGCGCGGTGCTGCGCGTCGCGCTGTTTGAACTGAAAATGCGCGAGGATGTCCCTTACAAGGTGGCGATCAACGAAGCGATCGAGCTGGCGAAAACCTTCGGCGCGGAAGACAGCCACAAGTTTGTGAACGGGGTGCTGGATAAAGTGGCGCCAACCCTTCGCAAGAAAAAGTAAAAACATTAAGGCCGGCATTCCCGGCCTTAATTTCTTCTAGTGGAATATCGATATGGCATGCGGCGAATTTGACCTCATTGCCCGCTATTTTGACCGGTTTAAGCGCGTGCGCCGGGATGTACAGTTGGGCATTGGAGATGACTGCGCACTGCTGGCAGTGCCGGAAAAACAGCTGGTGGCCGTCAGTACCGATACGTTGGTCGCGGGCATTCACTTCCTGCCGGACATCGATCCGGCCGATCTCGGGTATAAAGCGCTGGCGGTCAATCTGAGCGATCTGGCGGCGATGGGCGCCGATCCGGCGTGGCTCTCGCTGGCCCTGACGCTGCCGGAGGTGAACGAACCCTGGCTGAAGGCGTTCAGCGACAGCCTGTTCGATCAACTCAATTATTACGGCATGCAGCTGATCGGCGGCGATACCACGCGCGGCCCGCTGAGCATGACCTTGACCATTCAGGGGCTGATCCCGGCCGGCCGGGCGTTGAGCCGCAGCGGCGCGCGCATCGGCGACTGGATCTATGTGACCGGCACGCTGGGCGACAGCGCCGCCGGTTTGGCGATCCTGCAGGATCGCCTGGCGGTGACGGATAGCGCGGCGCGTGATTATCTGGTCGCTCGCCATCTGCGTCCGCAGCCGCGGGTGCTGCAGGGGCAGGCGCTGCGCGATCTGGCCAGCTCGGCAATCGATCTTTCCGACGGCCTGATTTCCGATCTGAAGCATATCCTGAAGGCCAGCGACTGCGGCGCGCGCATCGTGCTGGACGAGCTGCCGATGTCGCAGGCGCTGAGCAGCCATGCCGATGCCGAACAGGCGCTGCGTTGGGCGCTGGCGGGCGGCGAAGACTACGAGCTGTGCTTCACCGTGCCGGAGATCAACCGCGGCGCGCTGGACGTGGCGCTGAGCCACCTCGGGGCCGATTACACCTGTATCGGTCAGATTGGCCCGCTGTCTGAAGGCATTCGCTATTACCGCAACGACGAGGCGGTGGTGCTGGACTGGGCCGGGTTCGATCATTTCAACGCGGAGCCGGGCACCCATGGATGAAGCCAAGCGTCGGCTGCGGATGAGCAATCCGTGGCACCTGCTGGCCACCGGTTTCGGCAGCGGTTTGTCACCGGTGATGCCGGGCACCATGGGATCGCTGGCGGCGATCCCGTTCTGGCTGCTGCTGATCCAACTGCCGTGGCAGCTCTACTCGCTGACGGTGATGTTCAGCATTTGCATCGGCGTCTATATTTGCCACCGCACGGCAAAAGACATGAAGGTGCACGATCACGGCAGCATCGTCTGGGATGAGTTCGTCGGCATGTGGATCACGCTGATGGCGCTGCCGGTCAACGATTGGCGCTGGGTCGCCGCCGGTTTCGTCATCTTCCGCATTCTGGATATGTGGAAGCCGTGGCCGATCCGCTGGTTCGACCGCAACGTGCATGGCGGCATGGGCATCATGGTCGACGATATCATCGCCGGCGTGCTGTCTGCGGGCATCATCTACCTGATTGGGCACCACTGGCCGATCGGGCTGTTCTGACAGCCGGGCGCGCTTCTTCGCGCCCGCCTCTCTTATTCAAACCCCGTCACCCGATGCGGCACGTAAGCCGTTTCCAACTCCGCCACCTCTTGCGGCGACAAACTCAAATCGACCGCGGCAATGGCGTCGTCCAACTGCTCGCTGCGTGACGCGCCAACGATCGGCGCGCTGACCGCCGGCTTGTTCAGCAGCCAGGCCAGCGCGATCTGCGCGCGTGGCACGCCGCGTTCCTCCGCCAGGCTGGCGACGCGCTCGGCGATAATGGCGTCGATGCCTTCGGTTTCATCGTACAGACTCTTGCCGAACTGGTCCGAGACCAGGCGGGCGGTGGTTTCGCCCCAGGGGCGGGTCAGGCGGCCGCGCGCCAGCGGGCTCCACGGCAGTACGGCGATGCCTTCGGCGACGCACAGCGGGTGCATCTCGCGCTCTTCTTCGCGCTGGATCAGGTTGTATTGATCCTGCATGCTGACGAAGCGCGTCCAGCCGTGCAGATCGGCGGTATACAGCGCCTTGGCGAACTGCCAGGCGTACATGGAAGAGGCGCCGATGTAACGCGCCTTACCGGCTTTCACCACGTCGTGCAGTGCTTCCAGCGTCTCTTCCAGCGGCGTTTCGTAATCCCAGCGATGGATTTGCAGCAAATCGACATAGTCGGTGCCGAGACGGCGCAGGCTGTCGTCGATGGACTGCATGATCTTGGCGCGCGACAAACCGCGCTCCAGGTTGCTCAGCGGGAAATAGACCTTGGTTGCGATCACCACCTCCTCGCGGCGTGCATAGTCGCGCAGCGCCCGGCCGAGGATCTCCTCGCTGCTGCCGTCGGAATAGCTGTTGGCGGTGTCGAAAAAGTTGATGCCGGCTTCCAGCGCCTGTTTCAACAGTGGGCGGCTGCTTTCTTCCGGCAGCGTCCAGGCGTGATTGCCGCGGCTCGGTTCGCCGTAGGTCATGCAACCCAGGCAGATGCGCGAGACGTTCAGATCGGTGTTGCCCAGTTTGAGATATTTCATGCTTGCCTCCCATTCACAGCTCAGACAGTAACTGTAGCGCGGATCCCGGAGGGCGGAAATGAAAACGCCCCCGAAGGCGGAGGCGTTTTATCAGGCGCGAGTGGCGAATTACTGCGCCAGCCAGGTTTCGATTTGGCGCTGAATGCCGGCGGCGTCCAGCCCCAGATCGGCGCGCAGTTCTTCCTGGGTGCCCTGTGAGACGAAGCTGTCCGGCAGGCCGAGGTTCAGCACCGGCACCGGACGGCGTTTGGCCATCAGCAGTTCGTTGACGCCGCTGCCGGCGCCGCCCATGATGGCGTTCTCTTCCAGCGTGACCAGCGTTTCATGGCTGGCGGCCAGTTCGAGCACCAGCTGCTCGTCCAGCGGTTTGACGAAGCGCATGTCGACCAGCGTGGCGTTGAGCGCTTCCGCCGCCGCAGCGGCCTCCGGCAGCAGGGTGCCGAAGTTGAGAATGGCGATCTTTTCCCCCTGGCGGCGCACCACGCCTTTGCCGATCGGCAGCAGGCTGAGCGGCTCCAGCGCAGCGCCGGTGCCGGTGCCGCGCGGATAGCGCACGGCGCTCGGGCCGTCGTTGTAGTGATAGCCGGTATACAGCATCTGGCGGCATTCGTTTTCGTCGCTCGGCGTCATGATCACCATGGTCGGGATGCAGCGCATGAACGACAGATCGAACGCCCCCTGGTGGGTCTGGCCGTCGGCGCCGACGATGCCGCCGCGATCGATGGCGAACATCACCGGCAGGTTTTGGATCGCCACGTCATGGATCAGCTGATCGTAGGCGCGTTGCAGGAAGGTGGAATAGATCGCCACCACCGGCTTGTAGCCGCCGATCGCCAGCCCGGCGGCGAAGGTGACCGCGTGTTGCTCGGCGATCGCCACATCGAAATATTGCTGCGGATAGTCGCGCGAGAACTGCACCATGCCGGAACCTTCGCGCATCGCCGGCGTGATCGCCATCAGTGAGCTGTCTTTGGCGGCGGTTTCACACAGCCAGTCGCCGAAGATTTTCGAATAGGTCGGCAGACCGCCGGCGCTTTTCGGCAGCGTGCCGCTGGCGGGATCGAACTTCGGCACCGCGTGGAAGCTGATCGGATCCTTCTCCGCCGGCGCGTAACCGCGGCCTTTCTTGGTCATGATGTGCAACAGCTGCGGGCCTTTCAGATCGCGCATGTTTTTCAACGTGGCGACCAGGCCCTGTACGTCGTGCCCGTCTACCGGGCCGATGTAGTTGAAGCCCAGCTCTTCGAACAGCGTACCCGGCACCACCATGCCTTTCAGGTGCTCTTCGGTGCGTTTCACCAGCTCCTTGATCGGCGGCACGCCGGCCAGCACTTTTTTGCCGCCTTCGCGCAGGGTGGAGTAAAGCTTGCCGGACAGCAGCTGCGCCAGATGGTTGTTCAGCGCGCCGACGTTTTCCGAGATCGACATCTCGTTGTCGTTCAGCACCACCAGCATGTCCGGATTGATGTCGCCGGCGTGGTTCATCGCTTCGAACGCCATGCCGGCGGTGATGGCGCCATCGCCGATCACGCACACCGTGCGGCGGCCTTTGCCTTCACGCTCTGCCGCCACCGCCATGCCGAGGCCGGCGCTGATCGAGGTTGACGAATGGCCGACCGACAGCACGTCGTATTCGCTTTCGGCGCGCCACGGGAAGGGGTGCAACCCGTTCTTTTGCCGGATAGTGGCGATCCGGTCGCGGCGGCCGGTCAGGATTTTGTGCGGGTAGGCCTGGTGACCGACGTCCCACACCAGATGATCGAACGGCGTGTTGTAGACGAAATGCAACGCCACCGTCAGTTCGACGGTACCCAGCCCGGAGGCAAAGTGGCCGCTGGAGCGACTGACGCTGTTCAGCAGATATTGCCGCAGCTCATCGCACAGCTTCGGCAAGCTCTCTTTGGGCAGTGAGCGGAGTTCCTCGGGGTTTTCCGCTAGCGCCAGGGTTGGGTATTTGGCTATATCAAGACTCATTCGATACTCATATCAGAGGAGTTAACGTCACACGTTAATTGTCGCGTTCAATAATGAAGCTGGCTAACGCTCGCAATGGCGCTGTGTTATAAGATTGCGCTGCCAAAGTGTCTAATGCAGCTAATGCTTCCTGATAGAGATCCCACGCTTTTGCTTTCGCGCTGTCAAGCCCGAGTAACGCCGGGTAGGTACTCTTTCCGTGTTGTTGGTCCGCTCCCTGGCGCTTGCCGATCTTTTCAGTCTCGCCGACAACGTCCAAAATGTCATCCTGCACCTGGAACGCCAGGCCGACCGCAGCAGCATAACGATCCAACTGCGGCAGCGCCGCTCGTCCTGCTTCGCCGGCGCTCAGCGCGCCCAGACGCACCGCGGCGCGGATCAGCGCACCGGTTTTGTGGCGGTGGATCTGCTCCAGCGCCTGCAGATCGACACGCTTGCCTTCGGCCTCCAGATCCAGCGATTGGCCGCCGCACATGCCGGCGACGCCGCTGGCTGCCGCCAGTTCGGAGACCATCGCCAGCCGATCGCGCAGCGCCACGTCGGGCATTTCGGCATCGGCCAGGATCGAAAACGCCAGCGTTTGCAGCGCATCGCCGGCCAGGATCGCGTTGGCTTCGCCGAATTTAATGTGGCAGGTCGGCTGGCCGCGGCGCAGATCGTCGTCGTCCATCGCCGGCAGATCGTCGTGGATCAGCGAGTAGGCGTGAATGCATTCCACCGCCGCCGCCGGCGCGTCCAGATTGGTCAGCGATACGCCGAACATCTGGCCGGTGGTGTACACCAGGAACGGGCGCAGGCGCTTGCCGCCCAGTAAGGCGCCATGACGCATCGCCGCCACCATGTTGCCGTTGTTGAACGGCAGCGGGGCGATGAAATCCAGCAGCGCGCGATCGGCGCGCCGGCGGAAAATCTGCAGTTGATCGGCAAAAGCGGCCGATGGGACGATCTCAGACATGTCGGTTACTCGGTATCCGGTGTGAAAGGCGCCAACGCCGCGTCGTCGGCGCTGTCGTTAAGGAGGATCTGCACACGCTGTTCCGCCTGTTGCAGTTTCTGCTGGCCTTGACGCGCCAGCTGCACGCCGCGTTCGAATTCGTTCAGCGCGTCTTCCAGCGGCAGTTCGCCCGACTCCAGACGCGTCACGATGCTTTCCAGCTCGCCGAGGGCGCTTTCAAAGCTGGCTGTTTGCTCTGTACTGGCTGATTGTGCTGGTTTTTTCGGCATAATTTTCTTTTTACGTCATCATGTGAACCGTGGCGCCAGAGCCTATCCTAGCGGATCTTGATTAGCAAATCATGGCGCTCATGTGTGGTTTTGTGCGCAGAGCACGGCGATATGGTGATATACTCCGCGCCGTAATTCTTATCTGACAACAAAGACCGCCATGAAGTTTATCATTAAATTGTTCCCGGAAATCACCATCAAGAGCCAATCTGTGCGCTTGCGCTTTATCAAGATTCTCTCGACCAATATTCGCAACGTCCTGAAGCAGTATGATGAAACGCTGGCGGTCGTCCGTCACTGGGATCATATCGAAGTTCGCGCCAAAGATGAAAACCAGCGGCCGGTCATCGCCGACGCGCTGACGCGCATTCCCGGCATCCACCATATCCTGGAAGTGGAAGATCGCGCTTATACCGATATCCACCACATCTTCGAGCAGACGCTGGAAGCCTACCGCGCCCAGCTGGAAGGCAAAACCTTCTGCGTGCGCGTCAAGCGCCGCGGCAAGCAGGCGTTCAACTCGCAGGACGTGGAGCGCTACGTCGGCGGCGGTCTGAACCAGCATATCGACAGCGCGCGCGTTAACCTGACCCGCCCGCAGGTCACGGTAAACCTCGAGATCGAAGACGACAAGCTGATGCTGGTTAAACGCCGCCTCGAAGGCATCGGCGGTTACCCGGTCGGCACTCAGGAAGACGTGATGTCGCTGATTTCCGGCGGTTTCGACTCGGGCGTGTCCAGCTATATGCTGATGCGTCGCGGCTGCCGCGTGCACTTCTGCTTCTTTAACCTGGGCGGCGCCGCGCATGAGATTGGCGTGAAGCAGGTGGCGCACTATCTGTGGAACCGTTTCGCTAGTTCGCACAAGGTGCGCTTCGTCGCCATCGACTTCGAACCGGTGGTGGGCGAGATCCTGGAGAAAGTCGACGACGGCCAGATGGGCGTGGTGCTCAAGCGCATGATGGTGCGCGCCGCTTCGCAAGTGGCCGAACGCTACGGCGTGCAGGCGCTGGTAACCGGTGAGGCGCTGGGGCAGGTGTCCAGCCAGACGCTGACCAACCTGCGCTTGATCGACAATGCGTCCGATACGCTGATCCTGCGTCCGCTGATCTCGCACGATAAAGAGCACATCATCAAACTGGCGCGTGAAATCGGCACCGAAGACTTCGCCAAAACCATGCCGGAATACTGCGGCGTGATTTCGAAGAGCCCGACGGTAAAAGCCGTCAAGGCCAAGATTGAAGAGGAAGAAAGCCACTTCGATTTCAGCATTCTCGATCGGGTGGTGAGCGAGGCGAAGAACGTCGATATTCGCTCCATCGCCGAGCAGGCGCAGGAGCAGGTGACCGAAGTGGAAACCGTCGCGGCCTTCGGCGCCGACGAGGTGATCCTGGATATCCGTTCCAACGACGAGCAGGAAGAGAAGCCGTTGCAGCTGGAACAGGTTGAAGTGAAAGCGCTGCCGTTCTATAAGCTGAGCACCCAGTTCGGCGATCTGGATCAGAGCAAAACCTATCTGCTGTACTGCGAGCGCGGCGTAATGAGCCGCCTGCAGGCGCTGTACCTGCTGGAGCAGGGCTTCAGCAACGTGAAGGTTTATCGCCCGTAACGCGGGCAGCGGCGTAAATGAGAGGGGCTGAACCGGTGTTCAGCCCTTTTTTATCGACAAGCCGCTCAGTCGCGGAAATCGTACATCCCAGGGATCAGCACCAGCTGCGCGGCGATCTCCGCCGCTTTGGCCTTGCCGAGCAGCAGGTCTATCAGCTTCAGTGCAAACTCCATCGCGGTGCCCGGCCCCTGGCTGGTGAGCAGGTTGACGCGCGCGTCGTACACCACGCGCCGCTCCATCCATTTATCCGCCGGTATCCGATCTTTCAAACCCGGGAAACCGGTCATGTTGCCGATCGGGAACAGATCGTGGTGCTGCAACACCAGCGCCGGGGCCGCGCAGATGGCGGCAACGATGTGGCCCTGCAGATGCATCTGCCGCACTTTTTCCACCAGCAGCGGACTGTCGCGGAAGCATTCCGCCCCCTGCAGGCCGCCGGGCAGCACGATGGCGTCGAAAGGCTCATCGACGATCGCCACCAGCGGCGCGTCGGCCAGCAGCTTGACGCCGCGTGAACAAACGATAGTCAGCTCGCCGTCGCCGGCGACGCTGGCGGTAGTGACTTTAACGCCCGCCCGCACCAGCAGATCGATGGTGGTGACGGCTTCGGTTTCTTCGCTACCAGGTGCCAGGCAGACCAGCGCCGATACGCTCATATTCATTTTCCTTTCGTTTAATCAATTCAAACAGCCGCGCATTCTCCGGCAGCGTGAGGCCGTGGCTGCGCGCGCGGCGCAGCAGGTAGCCGGTGATGTAGTCGATCTCGGTATGCCGCTGGCTGCGGATATCCTGCAGCATCGACGAAACGTTGTCGGCGGTGCTGTGGATCACGTCCATCACGTATTGCATCAGGCCTTCGCAGGAGGTGTGGTAACCCTCCATGGCCATCACGCTGGCGACTTCACGACACAGCGCTTCGATCTGCTCCGGGTAGCGCTGCAGATCGCCGTTGCGGCAGCCGTACAGCGCCGTCAGCGGGTTGATCACGCAGTTGACCGCCAGCTTGCGCCAGTTGGCCGAGGCGATGTTGTTGTGCCAGGCGACGTCGGGCAGCGCCTGATGCAGCACTTCCGCCAGGTGGCTGAGGTGCTGGGCGGCCGGTGAGGTGGGGCCGATGTGGGTGATGCCGGTGGCGACGTGGATAATGGTGCTGCCTTCGTGGCGCGCGGCGTGGGTGGTGGTGCCCTGCAAGATGGGCTGGCCATTCGGCGGCAGCTCCTCCTGAGTGCCCATGCCGTTGTGCAGCAGCAAGATGGCGCAGCGGGGGCTCAGCTTCGGCAACAGCGCGCTGACCGCGCTGGATACCTGCCAGGCTTTCAGCGTCACCAGCAGCAGCTCGCTTTGCGCGAGGTGCTCCGGATCGTTGGTGGGCAAATTGCGATTAAACGAGACGCCTTCCGGCTCTATCACGTTCACGGCGCAAAAAGGCTGCGGCACTCTTAGCCATCCCTGTACATCGTGGCCCTGCTGATACAGCCGGGAGAGCCACAGTTGTCCGAGCGCGCCGCAACCAAGAATGGTTATTTTCATTCAGTCTCCTTGGAAACACGGGAATACCGCTCAATTACCGTGATCTAACTATAGGCTTTATAGCAGCCTGAAGCGCTATCCCTGCGTGCGTTCAGCAGATTTTGTCTGAGGCGGCAAAGCGGTTATCATGCTCGGCATCAAAATCGCCTAAGCTATTAGGCACTCATTCAGGAGGAAGAAGTATGCCATCTTTCGACATCGTTTCCGAAATTGATATGCAGGAAGTGCGTAACGCCGTTGAGAACGCCACCCGCGATCTCGGCACCCGCTGGGATTTTCGCAACGTGCCGGCCAGCTTTGAGCTAAACGAGAAGAATCAAAGCATCAAGGTTGCCACCGAGTCTGATTTCCAGGTGCAGCAGCTGCTCGACATTCTGCGCGAAAAGCTGAGCAAGCGCAGCATCGACGGCGCCGCGCTGGAGATCCCGGACGAGTTTACCCACAGCGGTAAAACCTACAGCGTGGAAGCCAAGCTGAAGCAGGGGATTGAAACCAGCGTGGCGAAGAAAATCGTCAAGCTGATCAAAGACAGCAAGCTGAAGGTGCAGGCGCAGATCCAGGGCGAAGAAGTGCGGGTGACCGGCAAGTCACGCGACGACTTGCAGAGCGTGATGGCGCTGGTGCGCGGCGGCGATCTGGGCCAGCCGTTCCAGTTCAAGAACTTCCGCGATTAATCTCGACGGGGCCGGCATTGCCGGCCCCGTTTCTTTACAGCGAATTGACCAGCGCTTCCAGCTGACCGCGGTTGGTCTGCTTGGTATCCACCTTGACGTAGGCGCTGCGCTCTTCCGGCACGACGATCGCCTCGGCCACGCCGGGCTGCGCCTTCAGGCGGCTTTCCAGCGCTGAATCCTTCACCGCCAGTTCCGACAGCGTAATGCGCAGGCTGCTGACATACGGCGGCTCTTTCATGGTGCTGCTGACCAGGAACCAGACGGCGGCCAATACCGCGCCGGCGATAAACACCAAGCCTGCCCCCTGCAAACCGTACAGCCAGCCGCCGAGGCTGCCGCCGATCGCCACGCCGATAAACTGGCTGGTGGAGTACACCCCCATCGCGGTGCCTTTGTAGCCGGCCGGCGATTCTTTGCTGATCAGCGAAGGCAGGATGGCTTCCATCACGTTGAAGGCCATAAAGAACAGCTGCACGCCGGCGATGATGCCCCATAGATGAGCGCCGGAGAGCCACAGCAGCACTTCGGCGCAGAACAGCACCGCCACGCAGCCCATAAACACCTGCTTCATGCGGCGATATTTCTCGGCATAGATAATGAACGGCACCACGGCGGCGAACGACACCAGCATGGTCACCAGGTAGACGATCCAGTGTTCGCTGGCCGCCAGCCCGGCTTTTTCCATCGCCAGCGGCAGCGCCACGAAGCTCGACATCAGCAGAATGTGCAGACACATGATGCCGAAGTTGAGTTTCAACAGGCGCGAGTTGCTCAGCACTTTGCGGAAGCTGCCGCGCACGATGCTGGACTCGCGGTTCAGCAGATGGGTGTCGGCGGAAGGCACCACCGCCAGGGTGATGACGATGCCGGCCAGCGCCAGCACGGCGATCATCCAGAACAGCGCGTGCAAGCCCAAGGCGTGAGTGATGATAGGGCCCAGAACCATGGCGATGGCGAAGGTGATGCCGAAGCTGACGCCGATAAACGCCATCGCTTTGGTGCGGTTCTGCTCGCGGGTCAGATCGGAGAGCAGGGCCATTACCGCGGCGGCGATGGCGCCGGAGCCTTGCAACGCGCGGCCGAGGATCACGCCCCAGATAGAGTCAGTGACGGCTGCGATCACGCTGCCGAGGGCAAAGATCAGCAGGCCGCCGACGATCAGCGGCTTGCGGCCGATGCGATCGGACACCAGGCCGAACGGGATCTGAAACACCGCCTGCGCCAGGCCGTAAATGCCGATGGCGATGCCGATCAGCGCTTCGCTGGCGCCGTTGAGCGCCATGCCGTAGGTGGTCAACACCGGCAATACCATAAACATGCCGAGCATGCGCAGGGAGAACACGGTGCCCAATCCCCAGGTGGCGCGGCGCTCCTGCGGGGTCATTGAATTATCGTTCACGTCAAACCTCGGTAAAAACCATGCCATCAGACGTTGAGACAGCGCCTGATGGCATGATTTCTGTAAAGCTGCGTCATTTTAGTGTGCAGGGCAGGGGGGGTAAATCGAATGTTGTTTAACAGATATTACAGTTTGGCCGCTTTTCGGCGTGACAAATAAAATGGGCCGCATACGCGGCCCATTGACAGATGATTTGGCTTACCAAACGTAGGTCACCAGCGCTTCAGGCGCCGCCGTGGCGCTGAAGTCGATCGACATCATCACGCTCAGCGAGGTGATGGCGACGATGGAGAACACGAACAGTTTACGCGCCCAGACGCTGTCGTTTTCGGTTTTGTAACCGCGCAGCGCCATGCCCAGCCACCATACGCTCACCGCCGCAGCGACGATCAGGTATTTGTAGCCGGCGTAGCCCACCAGGGTCAGCATCAGCGTGGCGATCATAAACGCCAGGATGTAGACCGTGATGTGGTTCTTGGCGACGGAAATGCCTTTCACCACCGGCAGCACCGGAATGTTGGCCGCCTGGTAATCTTTAAAGCGGAAGATAGCGATCGCATAAGAATGCGGCATCTGCCACAGGCTAAAGATAGCCAGCAGGATCAACGCGCCGGCGTCGAACTCGTTGGTGACCGCGCAGTAACCGATAACCGGCGGCGCGGCGCCCGACAAGCTGCCGATCAGCGTGCCGTAGACCGAGTGGCGCTTCATGTACAGGCTGTAAACGCCGACATAAACCACGAAGCCCATCACCGCCAGCCACATGGCCAGCGGGTTGGCCGCGATATACAGCAACGCGAAGCCCACAATACCCAACGCGGTCGCATAAACCAGGGTGACACTCGGCGCGATCAGGCCTTTTACCAGCACCCGATTCTTCGTTCTCTCCATCTTCTTGTCGATGTCGCGGTCGATGTAGTTGTTAAACACACAGCCCGACGCGACCACCAACGAGACACCCACCAGGGTGGCGAGAAACAGGGGATAGTCGATGCTCCCTTTGGAAGCGAGCAGGAATCCCCCAACGACAGAAATTAAATTGCCGAAAATAATTCCTGGTTTAGTGACTTGCAGGTATTGCTTAATCATCACGTGCAGCTCAGCTCTTAATCGACCATCATATTGATGTTGAGGTTGTACATAATCCAGAGTGAACCTACAACAACGATACCGATGATCATAGCGGTGAACAGCAATGCCACCAGGTTCCAGCGCTCTTCCGATGAGGTGTTCATGTGCAGGAAGTAAACCAGGTGAACAATCACCTGGATAACCGCCATACCGACAACAACCGCCAGGATGGTGGAGTGGGAGATGCTGCCATCGTTCCCGTACATTACCATCGCAAATGGAATTACCGTCAGGATGATCGACAGGATAAAGCCGATCAGGTATGACTTCACGCTGCCGTGGCTTGCGCCGCCGTGAGAGGTTTCATGGGATGAATGACTCATGACATAGCCCCCAGCAGGTAGACAACGGTAAATACGCAGATCCAGACCACGTCCAGGAAGTGCCAGAACAGGCTCAGGCACATCAGGCGGGTTTTGTTGGTCGCGGTCAGGCCGAACTTGCTCACCTGAATCATCATCACGATGATCCAAACCAGGCCGGAAGTCACGTGCAGACCGTGGGTGCCGACCAGCGCGAAGAAGCTGGACAGGAACGCGCTGCGATCCGGACCGAAGCCTTCGGTGATCAGTTTGTGGAATTCAAAAACTTCCATTCCAACAAAGCCCAGACCGAACAGGAAGGTCAGGAACAGCCAGGTGTTTACACCGCCAACTTTACCCTTGTTCATGGCGATCATCGCCATGCCGTAGGTGATGGAGCTGAACAGCAGCAGGAAGGTTTCAACCAGGACGAAGTCCAGGTCAAAAATGTTTTTGCCTGCAGGGCGCCGGCGGTCCCGTTCACCAGGACTGCATAAGTCGCGAACAAGCTCGCAAACAAAATACAGTCGCTCATCAGGTAGATCCAGAATCCGAAGACCTTGGTCCCACCCGCGTCGTGGTGCCCATGCTCTGCATGGGCTGCGTTATGATTGGTCAGAGTATCAGTTGACATGGTTCACGCCTGCTTTACGGATTTGTTCGTAGTGTTGGTTCTCAATGCGCTCGATTTCATCAACCTGCACATAGTAGTCAACATCGTTATCGAAGCTCTTGCCGATCCAGACGACGATCATACCGATGAAGCCGGCCAGAGCCATCCACCAGATTTCCCAAATCATTGCGAAACCGAATACCAGGCTGAAGAAGGCGATGATAACGCCGGCGCCGGTGTTCTTAGGCATATGAATCGGTTCGTATTTAGCCGGTTTCTTATAAGCTTCGCCTTTTTCTTTCATGTCCCAGAACTCATCACGGTCATGAATCTGCGGCACTACGGCAAAGTTATAGAACGGCGGTGGAGAAGACGTTGACCACTCCAGAGTACGAGCGCCCCATGGGTCACCGGTCAGATCGCGGTTCTGTTCGCGGTCACGGATACTGACGAAGATCTGGGTCAGCTGGCACAGGATGCCGCAGGCGATCAGCGCCGCACCGCCGGCAGCAACCAGCAGCAGAGGGTGGAACTCAGGGTTGATGTTCTGGCTGATACGACGGGTCATGCCCATAAAGCCCAATGCGTACAGCGGCATGAAGGCGGTGAAGAAGCCGATGATCCAGAACCAGAACGCGCGGATGCCCCATTTTTCGTTCAGCGTGAAGCCGAAGGATTTCGGGAACCAGTAGGTCAGGCCCGCGAAGCAACCGAACACCACGCCGCCGATGATGACGTTGTGGAAGTGCGCGATCAGGAACAGGCTGTTGTGCAGCACGAAGTTCGCGCCCGGCACCGCCAGCAGAACGCCGGTCATACCACCCACGGAGAAGGTGATGATGAAGCCAACGGTCCACAGCATTGCGGAGTTGAGCTTGATGCGGCCCTGATACATGGTGAACAGCCAGTTGAAGATTTTCACCCCGGTCGGGATGGAAATGATCATGGTGGCGATACCGAAGAAGGCGTTAACGTTCGCGCCGGACCCCATGGTGAAGAAGTGGTGCAGCCATACGATGAACGACAGAACGGTGATCGCGATAGTTGCCCATACCAGTGAGGTATAGCCGAACAGGCGTTTTCTGGAGAAGGTCGCGGTGACTTCGGAGAACACGCCGAACACCGGCAGAACCAGAATGTACACCTCTGGGTGACCCCAGGCCCAAATCAGGTTGATGTACATCATCATGTTGCCGCCCATATCATTGGTGAAGAAATGGGTGCCCAGATAGCGATCCAGGGTCAGCAGCGCGATGGTGACGGTCAGAATTGGGAAAGAAACGATGATCAGGACGTTGGTACACAGCGCCGCCCAGGTGAACACCGGCATCTTCATCATAGGCATGCCAGGGGCACGCATCTTCAGAATGGTGGCGAAGAAGTTCACGCCGGTCAGCAGGGTACCCAGACCGGAAATCTGCAGACTCCAGATCCAGTAATCGACCCCGACGCCAGGACTGTACTCTTTACCCGACAGCGGCGGATACGCCAGCCAACCGGTCTGAGCGAATTCACCGACCCCCAGGGAGATGTTGATCAGCACAACGCCCACCACGAAGAACCAGAAGCTCAGGGAGTTCAGGAACGGGAAGGCGACGTCGCGCGCGCCGATTTGCAGCGGCACCACGACGTTCATCAGGCCGACCACGAAAGGCATCGCCATGAAGAAGATCATGATGACGCCGTGCGCGGTGAAGATCTGGTCGTAGTGGTGCGGCGGCAGGAATCCGGCTTCGCCGGCGGACGCCAACGCCTGCTGGCTACGCATCATGATGGCGTCGGCGAAGCCGCGCAGCAGCATGACCATCGCCACGACGATATACATGATACCAATTTTTTTATGGTCGACCGAAGTCAGCCATTCGCTCCACAGCCACTTCCATTTGCCGAAATAGGTCAGCAGCGCCAGCACTGCCAGGCCCCCGACGATAATTGCGGCTACGGTGACCATGATGATCGGTTCGTGGTACGGAACCGCATCAAGTGTTAATTTTCCCAACATCAGTTATTCCTCGGCTCCGGCGTGAGCAGCATGTTCACCCATGTCCATACCTTGGCTCATGTCCATGCCTTCGTGCGCGCCAGCGCCCTTGTGCATATCCATGTCGCCCATGAATTTGGCAATTGTTTCTTTGAACAAATTCGGTTTGACAGCGGCAAAGTACTCGACCGGGTTGTTTTCACTCGGCTCTGCCAGTTTGTTAAAGTCGTCGGTGGTGTTCAGGTTTTTAGGCGATGCCTTCACCTTGGCCACCCACTGATCGAAGTCGCCTTCGGTCGGGGTAACGATCGCGGTGAATTTCATACCGGAGAAGCCTGCGCCGCTGTAGCTGCTGGAGATGCCCTTGTAGGCACCGGCTTCGTTGCCGATCAGGTGCAGTTTGGTCTGCATGCCGGCCATCGCATAAATCTGTCCACCCAACTGCGGGATAAAGAACGAGTTCATTACCGAGTTAGAGGTGATCTTGAATTCGACTGGAACATCTTTCGGGAAAGCCAGCTCATTAACGGTCGCAATGCCTTGTTCCGGATAGATGAACAGCCATTTCCAGTCGAGCGACACCACTTCGATCGTCATCGGCTTCTTGTCGGTGACAATCGGCTTGAACGGGTCGAGTTCGTGGGTAGTCTTCCAGGTAATGGTGCCAAGGATGGCGATGATAATGATAGGAATGGTCCAGACGACCGCTTCGATCTTGTTGGAGTGGGCCCAGTTCGGACTGTACTTGGCGTCTTTGTTGGAAGCGCGATACTTCCAGGCAAAGGCGAACGCCATGAAGATAACTGGCACCACCACGATCAACATCAACGCGATTGCAGTGATAATCAGTGTCCGTTGCTCAACACCAATTGCTCCTTTGGGATTCATCAAAACCATATCGCAGCCACTGAGCAATACAGTGCCTGCAATTAATGACAGCATCCCAATACTTTTATTGTATTTCTTAAGTCTCATCTAACGACCTCAATAACAAAGGCTCAATTGTCGTTTCATGTGTGCGGGCATTTTACGGGAAGGTTGCAGTACTGTAAACATGCTTAAGGGAGTGTCAGCGGCTTGTTGACACTTTCTGTTAAGGGGGTCACAGATGTAACCCTGCGTGACAATTTACCAATGACAACAACGCGTTGGCACGCTGAATCGTGACGAGCAGTCCGTATGTTAAGGAAAACTAAAGGTATGATGAATCTGGCGAAGAAATGCGCGGCGGGGAAATACGCAGAAAAGGTTTATTTAATGTAAAATAATTGTGTCTTAAAGGTGAATTTAATTTTATTTCCGAGCGCCGCAGTCGGATAAAAAAATAATTTTCTCGCTGATTATCTTTTTTTAACGAAATAAATACACCCCCGGATCGCTTTTTTTTCGGCCGGCAAAATCGCCGGCCGGTCGGGTTACGCCAAACGAGCGCGGCGCAGCGCCAGATAATCCAGCATGCTGCCCATCGCGACGCCGAGCAGGCTCAATGCGGCGCCGATCTGCAGCAGCCGGTCGGCCAACAGCGGCGCCTGCGTCCAGTCGAGCGCATTGGCGATCAGCAGCAGCAACCACAGCCCCAGCAGCGAGCAGCCCAGCGTCAGCAGGCGCAGCGCCCAGCGGTAAGCCTGGGTAAACGCGGTGCGCGGCATAAAGTCGCCATGCTGCTGGGTGTGTTCCAGCGTCTGGCGGCAGACGCCGAGCAACAGCAAGCCCGGCAGCGCGGCGGCGATCGAAAACAGATAGAACAGCGGCCAGCCATGGGCTTCGACGAACCAGCCGGCGATCGGCCCGACATAAACGCGGCCCACGGCGGACAGCGCCGACAGCAGCGCGAACTGGGTGGCGGAGAACGAACGGTTGCATAGCGTCATCAGCAGCGCGACGAAGGCCGCGGTGCCCATGCCGCCGCACAGGTTTTCAAGGAAGATGGCGCTGCCCATGGTGAGCAGGTTCTTGTCGGTCACCGCCAGGATCCAATAGCCGAGATTGGAGACCGCCTGCAGGACGCCGAACAGCATCAGGGCGCGGAACAGGGTGAGACGCTGCATCAGCACGCCGCCGAACAGAGCGCCGACGATGGTGGCGAACAGCCCGAGGGTTTTGTTCACCAGCCCCACTTCGCCGGCGTCGAATCCCACGCCGCGGATCAGGAAGGTGGTGCTCAGGCTGCCGGCGAAGGCGTCGCCCATTTTGTACATCACGATCAGCAGCAGGATCAGCCAGGCGTTGTTGCGGCCGAAGAAATCGCGCAGCGGCGCGACGACCGCCTGTTCCATGGTGCGCGGCGCCGGGATGCTTTCATCCGGCTCCGGCGCCATCAGCGTGGCGGCCACGCCGATCAGCATCAATCCGGCCATCAGCCAGTAGGTGGCTTGCCAGCCGAAATAGCGATCCGCCAGCCACAGCGCCAGGCCGCCGGAAACCAGCATCGCCAGCCGATAACCCAGCACCGATATCGCCGCGCCCGCGCCGCGTTCTTCGGCTTTCAGCAGGTCGGTTTTATAGGCGTCGAACACGATATCTTGCGAGGCGGAGCAGAACGCCACCAGCACCGCCAACGCCGCCAGCCACCACAGGTGCTGCGCGGGTTGCATAAAGCCCATCGCCACGATCGCCGCCACCAGCAGCAGCTGGCTGATCAGCAGCCAACCGCGCCGCCGCCCGAGGAACGGCGGGGTATAGCGATCCATGAAGGGCGACCAGAGGAATTTGAAGACGTAGGCCTGGCCCACCAGCGAGAAGATGCCGATGGTTTTCAGATCGATGTTTTCGACGGTCATCCAGGCTTGCAGCGTGCCGGAGGTCAGTGCCAGCGGCAGACCCGACGCGAAGCCCAGCAGCAGCAGAATGGCGGAGTTACGCTGGGTGAAGATGTTCAGATAGTGTTTCGACATGAGTTCCCTGTCTGCGCCGCCCGATCCGCCGGGCGGCGCCAGGCGCGCCGATTAGCGCGCGTTTTGCTTGATAAAGTCGTTGACGCTGGTGTCCTGCGCCATGTCGGCGATCACGTCGCCCAGCACGGAGTTGACGGCGTCGGTGATCTTGTCGTTGGTCGCCGTGAAGGCGCCCTGCACGTTATAGGTCGAGCGGTAGTTTTTCACCTGCTTGTTGCCGTTCTTCGCCTGGGCGATGATCGAGATGTCGGCTTTGGTGGTGATGTTGTAGCGCAGGTTGCCTTCGGATACGTCCGCGTACAGATTATTGACGACCACCTGCAGCGCGACCGGGCCGTCGGCGCCAATCATGTAACCGCGGGCGCCCATTTGTTTCTCCAGCACTTCCTGCAGCAGGAAACGCAGATCGCGCGACGGCGTCAGCGTGACCAGTTGGCCGTCGCGGTTTACCTTGGCCAGCGCCTGATCGGTGCGCTGATCCGCGCCGTTGATGCTGATGGTGATGCCCTGCAGGGTCGGATCCTGCTGCGGCAGAACGATTTTCGGCGTGACGTTCAGGGTGTTGCTGCTGGTCGCGCAGCCGGCCAGCAGCAGGGCGGCCAGCAAAGGAAGACAAAGTTTCTTTAACATGTTTTCTGTCTCATTCTCGATGGATTTAGCAATAATCAGAGCGGGATAGCCGACAACGAATTGCCGACATCATAGCATCGCCGCCGTGCGGTGGAAGCGCGGAAGGCGCCTGAGTGACAAATTTTTACCTGCCGTTGATAAAAACACGCTTTTTTGGCCCGCTCAATCGGATAATCCCCCAAGCGGCGGGGATGACGCTCATCCTCTGACCGCAGAAAAGAGAAATTTGTCCAGGCGATGGTCTAAACGGGGGAAAACCGGCTAATATTGAACTAGATGGGCACGGTCCTCTGCCGGTGTTGTAAGGAGATCCTATGATTCGCGAGCAAATAGAAGCAAAGTTAAGGGCGGCGTTTGAGCCCGCGTATCTGGAAGTCGTTGATGAAAGCTATCGTCATAACGTTCCGGCGGGTTCAGAAAGTCATTTCAAAGTGGTATTGGTCAGCGATCGCTTCGTCGGCGAACGGTTTTTGACGCGTCACCGCTCCATCTACGGGGTATTGTCGGAAGAGTTGGCCGATGGCGTACACGCGCTGGCGCTGCACACCTATACGCTCAAAGAGTGGGAAGGGTTGCAGGATACCGTGCCGGCCTCGCCGCCGTGCCGCGGCGCCGGGACGCTGGCCTGAGGGGGAAATTTTCAGGTATCAGTGGAACTTTGCCCTCGAATTAGGGTATTACTACTGACGAATTTTGAAACGGCCTGCGGGCCGTTTCTGTTTTTGACGACGACACGGCCGATGCGCAATATGGCCAACGTTCGGTCTGTTTTGGCGGCCTTTTGGCGATCGAATCGACAAAAGTGTGATTTTTAGCGCGCCTGCGCCGCCTAGCTTTCCTCGACTCGCCATGCATGCGCCGCTATAATGTCGCGTCTTATTTTTCCGGAATGGTTTCGGGACGCTTCTGTCATCAGGGAACTCGGTTCTTATTTGTAGCCGTCCTGGTTCTTGGAACGGAGTTGACCGAGCACTGTGATTTTTTTGAGGTAACAAGATGCAAGTTTCAGTAGAAACCACTCAAGGCCTTGGGCGCCGTCTCTCTATTACTGTACCGGCTGATACTATCAAGCAGGCGGTGAAGAAAGAGCTGATCAACGCAGCGAAAAGCGTGCGTATCGACGGCTTCCGCAAAGGCAAAGTGCCGATGAACATCGTGGAACAGCGTTACGGCGCCTCTGTTCGTCAGGACGTGCTGGGCGAAGCGATGCAGCGCAGCTTCGTTGACGCGATCATCAAAGAAAAGATTAATCCGGCCGGCGCACCAAACTACGTGCCGGGCGAGTACAAAGAAGGTGAAGACTTCACTTTCGCCGTTGAATTCGAAGTGTATCCAGAAGTTGAGCTGAAAGGCCTGGAAAACATCGAAGTTGAAAAACCAGTAGTGGAAGTGAACGACGAAGACGTCGACGCGATGCTGGACACTCTGCGCAAGCAGCAGGCGACCTGGAAAGAAACCGATCGCGCGGCGGAAGCTGAAGATCGCGTGACCGTTGACTTCACCGGTTCTATCGACGGTGAAGAGTTCGAAGGCGGCAAAGCGTCCGACTTCGTGCTGGCAATGGGCCAGGGCCGCATGATCCCAGGCTTCGAAGAAGGTCTGGTCGGTCACAAAGCGGGCGAAGAGTTCTCCATCGACGTGAACTTCCCGGAAGACTACCACGCGGAAAACCTGAAGGGCAAAGCGGCCAAATTCGCTATCGTGCTGAAGAAAGTTGAAGAGCGCGAGCTGCCGGAACTGACCGAAGAGTTCATCAAGCGTTTCGGCGTGGCGGACGGTTCCGTTGCCGGCCTGCGCACCGAAGTTCGCAAGAACATGGAGCGCGAGCTGAAAGGCGCCGTGCGTAACCGCATCAAGTCTCAGGCGATCGAAGGCCTGGTGAGCGCGAACGAAATCGACGTGCCTGCTGCGCTGATCGACGGCGAAATCGACGTGCTGCGTCGTCAGGCTGCACAGCGTTTCGGCGGCAACGAGAAGCAAGCGCTGGAACTGCCACGCGAGCTGTTCGAAGAGCAAGCCAAACGCCGCGTAGTGGTTGGCCTGCTGCTGGGCGAAGTGATCAGCACCAACGACCTGAAAGCTGACGAAGACCGCGTGAAGACGCTGATCGAAGAAATGGCCTCCGCCTACGAAGATCCGAGCGAAGTCATTGAGTTCTACAGCAAAAACAAAGAGCTGATGAACAACATGCGCAACGTGGCTCTGGAAGAGCAAGCGGTTGAAGCCCTGCTGGCAAAAGCGAAAGTGACTGAAAAAGCCACTACCTTCAGCGAGCTGATGAACCAAACTCAACAGGCGTAATGCCTGCGTGCCGGGCGCGATGAACGGCGCCCCCGGTTTCGCCTGGCGAACCGGCGCACGATGAAAAAGCCCGCAACCTCAGGTTGCGGGCTTTTCTTTTTGCCACGTTGCTGATTAATCTCAGGTTAAGCGGGGCAATATGCACTATATTTACCCTGTTGCCTGGGGAACTGGCTGGCATGATAACGGTCAGAATAACGGCATCGTTTCCGGCGCGCGGAGAAAATCGGCCTCTGGGCTTGAAATCGCGCCGGGCTCCCCCAATCTGTAAAGAATAATTCTGGGGCTGTTTGCCAAAGTGCGCGGGATGAAATAACCGTCGGGTACGTGTGGCGCGGGTCGAATGCTTGAGCATAGTCATCATGGCCGTTCTCAAGTAGAATCGGCGTATTAGGGTGACACCCTGGCCGCCAAGGCAATTTCTATTAGGAGACGGTAATGTCATACAGTGGCGAACGAGATCAATTTGCACCGAACATGGCGCTGGTGCCGATGGTGGTAGAGCAGACTTCACGCGGGGAGCGTTCTTACGACATCTATTCCCGCCTGCTGAAAGAGCGCATCATTTTCCTGACCGGCCAGGTGGAAGATCACATGGCCAACCTGATCGTGGCGCAAATGCTGTTCCTCGAAGCGGAAAGCCCGGAAAAAGACATTTTCCTCTACATCAACTCGCCGGGCGGGGTGATCACCGCGGGCATGTCGATTTACGACACCATGAAGTTCATCAAGCCGGACGTCAGCACCATCTGTATGGGGCAGGCGTGCTCGATGGGCTCCTTCCTGCTGACCGCGGGCGCCAAAGGCAAACGTTTCTGCCTGCCGAACTCGCGCGTGATGATTCACCAGCCGCTGGGCGGCTACCAGGGCCAGGCGACGGACATCGAAATCCACGCGCGTGAAATCCTCAAGGTGAAAGCGCGCATGAATGAACTGATGGCCGAGCATACCGGCCAGCCGCTGGAGCAGATCGAGCGCGATACCGAGCGCGATCGCTTTATGACCGCGGAAGAAGCCGTGGAATACGGCCTGGTTGACGGCATTCTGACACACCGCAGCTAGAACCACGCGGCGCCGATGGACTATAGTAATCAGAGTGGGCAGGGGCTCGCTCTGTTGTAGCCTCCCGGCGTTCCCGATATGAGTTTGGGCGCACTGCCGCCGTGATTTTCCTGCGGGACAAGACTAAAGAAGAGGTTTGACTGATGACAGATAAGCGCAAAGACGGTTCAGGAAAGCTGCTGTACTGCTCTTTTTGCGGCAAAAGCCAGCATGAAGTGCGTAAGCTGATTGCCGGGCCGTCAGTGTATATCTGCGATGAATGTGTCGATCTGTGTAACGACATTATTCGCGAAGAGATTAAAGAAGTTGCCCCGCATCGTGAGCGCAGTGCGCTGCCGACGCCGCACGAAATCCGCCACCACCTGGATGACTATGTCATCGGTCAGGAGCAGGCGAAGAAAGTGCTGGCGGTTGCGGTGTACAACCACTACAAACGCCTGCGCAACGGCGATACCAGCAACGGTATCGAGTTGGGCAAGAGCAACATCTTGCTGATTGGCCCGACCGGCAGCGGCAAGACTCTGCTGGCGGAAACGCTGGCGCGCTTCCTGGACGTGCCGTTCACCATGGCCGACGCCACCACGCTGACCGAAGCCGGTTACGTGGGCGAGGACGTGGAAAATATTATCCAGAAGCTGTTGCAAAAATGTGACTATGACGTGCAGAAAGCGCAGCGCGGCATCGTTTATATCGATGAAATCGATAAGATTTCCCGCAAGTCCGACAACCCGTCTATCACGCGTGACGTTTCGGGTGAAGGCGTGCAGCAGGCGCTGCTGAAGCTGATTGAAGGCACCATCGCCGCGGTTCCGCCGCAGGGCGGGCGCAAGCATCCGCAGCAGGAGTTCCTGCAGGTCGATACCTCCAAGATCCTGTTTATCTGCGGCGGCGCATTTGCCGGCCTGGATAAGGTGATCGGTCAGCGCGTCAACACCGGCTCCGGCATCGGCTTCGGCGCGACCGTCAAGGGCGAGTCCGAGAAGGCCACCGAAGGCGAACTGTTGCTGCAGGCCGAACCGGAAGACCTGATCAAGTTCGGTCTGATCCCTGAGTTCATCGGCCGTCTGCCGGTGGTGGCGACCCTGAGCGAGCTGAGCGAAGACGCGCTGATTCAGATCCTGAAAGAGCCGAAGAACGCTCTGACCAAGCAGTATCAGGCGCTGTTCAACCTGGAAGGTGTGGAGCTGGAGTTCCGTGACGAAGCGCTGAACGCCATCGCCAAGAAAGCCATGGCGCGCAAAACCGGCGCCCGCGGCCTGCGTTCCATCGTGGAAGGCGCGCTGCTCGATACCATGTACGATCTGCCGTCGATGGACAGCGTGGATAAAGTGGTGATCGACGAGTCGGTGATCGCCGGTCAATCCAAACCGCTGCTGATTTACGGCAAGCCGGAAGCCCAGGCATCTGGCGAATAATTAGCCAGTTAAACCAGCGCGTTATCAGCAAAATGGGGGATTTCATCCCCCATTTCTTTTTCCTGCATTCTTGCCGTTGAATGTAAGAGATTCATCCCCATATACTCATTAACCAGATTTTATGAAACGTTAGATGCTTGCGTCTCATGAGATTCCCCCTCAACCTGGCGGAAATTAAACTAAGAGAGAGCTCTATGAACCCTGAGCGTTCCGAACGCATTGAAATCCCCGTTTTGCCATTGCGCGACGTGGTGGTTTATCCGCACATGGTGATCCCGTTATTTGTTGGCCGGGAAAAATCGATTCGGTGCCTCGAAGCCGCAATGGATCACGATAAGAAGATCATGCTGGTGGCACAGAAAGAGGCCTCAACGGATGAACCTGGCATTAACGACTTGTTCTCGGTTGGCACCGTAGCGTCGATCCTGCAGATGCTGAAGCTGCCGGACGGCACGGTAAAAGTGCTGGTCGAGGGGCTGCAGCGCGCACGCATCACTACGCTGTCCGACAGCGGTGAGCATTTTGCCGCGCAGGCGGAATACCTTGAATCGCCGGCTATCGACGAGCGCGAGCAAGAAGTGCTGGTGCGCACCGCGATCAATCAGTTTGAAGGCTATATCAAACTGAACAAAAAAATCCCGCCGGAGGTGCTGACGTCACTGAACAGCATCGACGACGCCGCGCGCCTGGCGGACACCATCGCCGCCCACATGCCGCTGAAACTCAGCGACAAACAGTCGGTGCTCGAGATGTCCGACATCACCGAGCGTCTGGAATACCTGATGGCGATGATGGAGTCGGAGATCGACCTGCTGCAGGTTGAGAAACGCATCCGCAACCGCGTCAAGAAGCAGATGGAGAAGAGCCAGCGCGAGTACTATCTGAATGAGCAGATGAAGGCGATTCAGAAAGAACTGGGCGAGATGGACGACGCGCCGGACGAGCACGAAGCGCTGAAGCGCAAGATCGATGCGGCGAAAATGCCGAAAGAGGCGCGCGAGAAAACCGAAGCGGAACTGCAAAAGCTGAAGATGATGTCGCCGATGTCGGCGGAAGCGACCGTGGTGCGCGGCTACATCGACTGGATGCTGCAGGTGCCGTGGAACGCGCGCAGCAAGGTGAAAAAAGACCTGGTCAAGGCGCAGGAAGTGCTCGATACCGATCACTACGGCCTGGAGCGCGTCAAGGATCGCATCCTCGAGTACCTCGCGGTGCAGAGCCGCGTCAGCAAAATCAAAGGGCCTATCCTGTGTCTGGTTGGGCCGCCGGGCGTGGGTAAAACCTCGCTGGGGCAGTCGATCGCCAAAGCGACCGGGCGCCAGTACGTGCGCATGGCGTTGGGCGGCGTGCGTGACGAAGCGGAAATCCGCGGTCACCGCCGTACCTACATCGGATCGATGCCGGGCAAACTGATCCAGAAAATGGCCAAGGTTGGGGTGAAGAACCCGCTGTTCCTGCTGGATGAGATCGACAAGATGTCTTCCGATATGCGCGGCGATCCGGCTTCCGCTCTGCTGGAGGTGCTGGATCCGGAACAGAACGTGGCGTTCAACGACCACTACCTGGAAGTGGATTACGATCTGTCCGACGTGATGTTCGTCGCCACCTCCAACTCGATGAACATCCCTGCGCCGCTGCTGGACCGTATGGAAGTGATCCGTCTGTCGGGTTATACCGAGGACGAAAAGCTCAACATCGCCAAACAGCACCTGCTGCCAAAGCAGCTTGAGCGCAACGCGCTGAAAAAAGGCGAGCTGACGGTCGACGACAGCGCCATCATCGGCATCATTCGCTTCTACACCCGCGAAGCCGGGGTGCGCAGCCTGGAGCGTGAAATCTCCAAACTGTGCCGTAAAGCGGTGAAAACGCTGCTGATGGACAAGAAGCGCAAGCACATCGAGATCAACGGCGACAACCTGAAGGACTACCTGGGCGTGCAGCGCGTCGATTACGGCCGTGCGGATACCGAAAACCGCGTGGGCGAAGTCACCGGGCTGGCGTGGACGGAAGTGGGCGGCGATCTGCTGACCATCGAAACCGCCTGCGTGCCGGGCAAAGGCAAGCTGACTTACACCGGCTCTCTGGGTGAAGTGATGCAGGAATCGATTCAGGCGGCGCTGACCGTGGTGCGCGCGCGCGCGGAGAAATTGGGCATCAACGCCGATTTCTACGAGAAGCGCGACATCCACGTGCACGTGCCGGAAGGGGCGACGCCGAAAGACGGCCCAAGCGCCGGTATCGCGATGTGCACCGCGCTGGTCTCCTGCCTGACCGGCAACCCGGTACGCGCCGATGTGGCGATGACCGGCGAGATCACGCTGCGCGGCCAGGTGTTGCCGATCGGCGGCCTGAAAGAGAAACTGTTGGCGGCGCATCGCGGCGGCATCAAAACCGTGCTGATCCCTTACGAGAACAAGCGCGATCTGGAAGAGATCCCGGACAATGTAATCGCCGATCTGGAGATTCATCCGGTGCAGCGAATCGATGAAGTTTTGAACATTGCGTTGCAAAACCCGGCCTTCGGCGCACTGCCGGTAGCGGCAAAATAGTGACGAATCGCAAAAACCATTGATAAAACTTATACTGGCAAGCCATTTCGGACTTGCCAGTATTTTTTTGTACCGCTAAGTTAGATCTCTGTCGGCCCACGTTTTGCCACGCAGTCGGTGGCTTGCCAAGGTTCGATGGGATTGATATAACAGCTGCGCTGTCGCAACCGTAGGGATTTTTCGGTGCGACGATAGAATTCTAGAGGGGATGATAGAGTGAATAAGTCACAACTGATCGACAAGATTGCCGCAGGTGCTGATATTTCCAAAGCGGCAGCTGGACGTGCTTTAGACGCAGTAATCGCTTCCGTTACCGACTCTCTGAAAGCTGGGGATGACGTGGCTCTGGTTGGTTTCGGTTCCTTCACCGTGCGTGAACGTTCGGCTCGTACCGGCCGTAACCCGCAAACCGGTAAAGAAATCAAGATCGCGGCAGCCAAAGTGCCGGCCTTCCGTGCAGGGAAAGCGCTGAAAGACGCTGTAAACTGATTTGGCGTCTAACCGTTTAGCGTAACAGGGTTTTGTAATAAACAATCACCTGACGCAGCGGTGCTGGTAAGGTAAGATACAAGGCGCATCGGACTGATGCGCTTTTTTTATTTTTGTCGCAGGGAACGCGCCTGCACAAGGGTTGTTAATCCACATCACAGCGGAGTGTTGTCACACTATGATGGACAATTTACGCGCGGCTGCCAATCACGTCGTGCTCAAAATCATCCTGGCCCTGATCATCCTGTCATTCGTCCTGACCGGGGTGGGTAACTACCTGATCGGCGGCTCCGGCGATTATGCTGCGAAAGTAAATGGTCAGACGATCGAACGCGCTCAGCTGGAACAGGCTTTCCAAAGCGAGCGTAGCCGCATGCAGCAGCAGCTGGGTGACCAGTTCTCTGCGCTGGCCGGCAACGAAGGCTACATGCAGCAGATGCGCCGTCAGGTGTTGTCCCAGTTGATCGACAACATGCTGCTCGACCAATACGCCAAGAAGCTGGGCCTGGCGGTCAGCGACGATCAGATCAAGGACGCCATCCGCAAGGCGCCTTATTTCCAAACCAACGGCCAGTTCGATAACGCCAAGTACCTCGACCTGATCGGCCGTATGGGCTACACCGCCGACAACTTCGCGCAGTCGATGCGTCAGCAGCTGGTCAATCAGCAGCTGATCCAGGCCTTCGGCGAATCCGGCTTCGTGCTGCCGTCCGAATCGCAAGCCATGGCGGCGTTGGTGCTGCAGGAGCGCGACGTGCGTCTGGCGACTATCGATCTGAAGGCGCTGCAGGCGAAACAGAGCGCCGGCGACGACGAACTGAAGGCGTATTACGATCAGAACAAGAACAGCTTCATCGCCCCGGAGCAGGTGAAGGTGAGCTATATCCCGCTGGACGCCGCGTCCATGCAGGACAAGGTGAAAGTGAGCGAAGAGGACATCAGCGCTTACTACGACCAGCACAAGAGCAGCTACGGCCAGCCGGAGCGTAAAAACTACAGCGTGATCCAGCTGAAAACCGAGGCGGAAGCCAATGCGGCGCTGGATGAGCTGAAGAAGGGCGCCGATTTCGCCACGCTGGCGAAAGAGAAATCCACCGACATCATCTCACGCCGTACCGGCGGTGAACTGGGTTGGCTGGAGCCGGAAACCACCGCCGACGAACTGAAGCAGGCTAACCTGACTGAAAAAGGGCAGCTGTCCGGCGTGGTGAAATCTTCCGTCGGCTACCTGATCGTGCGTTTGAACGACATCGAACCAGAGAAACTGAAGCCGCTGAGCGAAGTGCATGACGCTATCGCCAAGCAGGTGAAGCAGGAGAAAGCGGTAGATGCGTATTACGCGCTGCAGCAGAAGGTGAGCGAAGCGGCGACCAGCGACAACGAATCCCTGGCCTCGGCTGAAGAAGCGGCGGGCGTGAAAGCGGCGCAAACCGACTGGTTCACCCGTGACAACATCCCTGCGGCGCTGAACTTCAAGCCGGTGGTGCAGGCGATCTTCGACGGTTCGCTGATCGGCGAGAACGGCGCGCCGGGCAGTAACTCCGACGTGATCACCGTAGACGGCGACCGCGCCTTCGTGGTGCGCGTGAGCGGTCACAAGCCGGAAGGCATCGAGCCGTTCGACCAGGTAAAAGACCGCGTGGCGGATCTGGTGAAGCGCAACAAGGCGGTGCAGGAAGCGAAACTACAGGGCGAGAAGCTGCTGGTTGAGCTGAAGCAGGGCAAGGGCGACGAGGCGATGAAAGCCGCCGGCCTGAGCTTTGGCGCCGTGCAGAAGATGGCGCGCGCGCCGGAAGACAGCCAGCTGGTGGAGAGCGTGTTCGCGTTGCCGCACCCGCAGGACGGCAAACCGGTGTACGGCATGTCGCAGGATCGCCAGGACAACGTGGTGCTGATCGCACTCGATGCGGTGAAGCCAGGCACGCTGCCGGAAGACGAAATGAAAACCTTCGTCGGCAAGATGGAAGAGGGCGCGACCGGCGTTTCCTTCGATTCGCTGCTGGCGAGCCTGCGTAAAGAAGCCAAAATTAAAATGGGCGCCGCTGAGCAACAGCCGCAGTAATCGCCGCATTTTTCTGCAACGCAGTGCAACAAACAAAGGCCGCTTTCGCGGCCTTTTCCACATCTGATATCCGCCGATTGCTGAATATCTGCCGCCGCGGCAAGGTAGCCGTGCTGTCACACACAAGGAGGATACAGCATGCAACATACAGAGAAAAAAACGTTATCAGGTTACCGTCATCACGTTAAAGCCGCGCTGGCCGCGCTGTTGTTATGCCTGGCGGTGCCGGCCGCCGCGGCGGATAAAGCCGATGCGCCGGCGCCGATGCTCTCAACCCCGACGAGCAATGGCGGGCAACAGGCGATGACCAAGGCGGCCGAAGAGACGGCGGTCAGCATCAATCAGGCCACCGCCGAACAGCTCGCAGCGGCTTTGAGCGGTGTCGGTCTGAAGAAGGCGGAAGGCATTGTGCGCTATCGCGAACAGAACGGGCCATTCACCCAGGTTGAGCAACTGCAGGAGGTGCCGGGCATCGGGCCGGCGCTGTTCGAGAAGAACCGCACTCGGCTGAAAATGTGATCCCGGTCGCGGCTGCGCGGCAAAATGCCGCTGAGGCAATGGCGACTCTGCTACATTTTACAGGTCTTACCAGTTTGGCGCGTTGACCAAACGGGCGAGGGAGCCCACGCGGCTCCCTCTTTCTGTAATCACCAGGCAGGAGCGATCGTTCCCTATGCAAACCTTTATCAAAGTTCGCGGTTATCACCTTGATGTCTACCAGCACGTTAACAATGCCCGCTATCTGGAGTTTCTGGAGGAGGCGCGCTGGGAGTGGCTGGAAAACGAGGCAGGGTTCCGCTGGATGACGGAAAACAACATCGCTTTCATCGTGGTGAACATCAATATCAATTACCGCAGCCCGGCGGTATTGGGGGATAAACTGCGCATCGACAGCCAGATGGTGCAGCTCAACGGCAAAAGCGGGGTGCTGAGCCAGAAGGTGACGCAGGATCCGGCGGGGACGCCGGTGGCCGACGCGCTGCTGACTTTCGTGTGCGTCGATCTGAAAACGCAGCGGGCGCTGCCGATTGAAGGGGAATTGCGCGAGCACCTGGAAGCGCTCACGCCCAAATAACATTCGCAGTCAGCTCACCGGCGGCGGAGGCTGCCGCCGTCGCTGCCTCAGGCCAGACCGGCCTTCTGTTTCAACGCCGCCATCACTTCCGCTTGGTTGGCGCGATATTGCGTCAGGCCATTGGCGCGCAGGTTGCAGGCGGCGCATTCGCCGCAGCCGTCACCCTTGATGCCGTTGTAGCAGGTCAGCGTATCCTGACGCACCCGATCCAGCTGCTGGTAATAGTCCGCCAGCGCCCAGGTTTCGGCCTTGTTCAGCCACATCAACGGCGTTTCGAAGCGGATATCGCGGGCGATGCCCAACACCACCGCCTGGTTCAGCGCTTTGACGAACTCGTCGCGGCAATCCGGGTAGCCGGAGAAGTCGGTTTCACACACGCCGGTGATCACCGCCTCCGCTTCCACCTGGTAGGCGTAGATCGCCGCCAGCGTCAGGAACAGGATGTTGCGGCCCGGCACGAAGGTGCTCGGCAGCGCGTTTTTCTGGTTGGGATCGTAGGCGGGAACCGGAATATTGTCGCGAGTCAGGCTGCTGATGGCCAGCTCATTGAGCAACGTCACGTCCAGCACCTTGTGCGCCTTGGCGCCGAGGGCCTCCGACAGCTCCTGAGCCACTTCAATTTCGGCGCGATGGCGCTGGCCGTAATCGAACGTGACGCAGTGAACTTCGTCATACTGTTGCAATGCCTGGATCAAGCAGGTCGTGGAGTCTTGTCCACCGCTGAAAACGACAACCGCGCGCTTCATAAAATCACCTTTTTGGGCTTTGGCCATTCCCGATACACATTCGGGCGGCAGGATAAAAATTGCGTTGCGGCGACAATAGTAGCAGAAAGGGCCGTCAGGCGCAGGGCGGTTCGGCTCCGGTCGGTGCGTCATCCACCGGCGGCGGCAGCCACGCCTGGCAAAAATCGAACCAGCCATGGGCGGTCAGCGTCACGCCATGCATGCGCGGCGGCGCGCTGATCTGATACTGGTAGTGGAACAGCGGCGTGATGATGGCGGCGGCCATCAGCTGTTGATAATAGGCCTGCAGCCGTTCGAAGCGCAGTGGCTGCGCCTGCAGCTGCTGGATCTCCCGCAGCGTCTCCTGCTGCTGCTGCCAGCGGCTTGCCGTCAGGATGCCGCGCCACAGCGAATCCTGCCGCAGCCAGCTCTCCAGCGTCGCCTCCGGCGCCTCGCCGATCAGGTTGTCCGCCAGCAGCAGGTCGGCCTGGGCGATCTGCGCCTCGCTTTGCCAGCGTTTGCCGGCGTAGTAACGCACTTCCAGCTCGCAGCCGTGCTGCGCGAGCAGCCGCTGTAGCGCGACCGTCACCGTTTGCAGCTCGACCGGCGGCCGATACAGCAATGTTAGCCGAGCGGGCAGCGGGACATCTTCTTCAATCCGTTGGCTGGGGATGCGCCAGCCGGGCAGCATTTCATGGCTGGGGGTGATCACGCTGTTGGGGATCGGCAGATGGCTGAGCAGGCCGGACTGCTGGATCAGCATCAGCAGCTTTTGCCCCTGGGCTTCGCTCAGCACGCCGTGGCGCAGGTTCAGCGCCAGATAACACCAGCCCAGGCTCATGCTGCGCTGCACCGGCCGGGCCTGCGCCAAATCGTCTTGCTGACCGATGGTGATGCGCACCGGATGCCGGCAGCTGGCATCGGCGCCGGCGGTGGGCAGATCGGGCGTGATCCAGTATTCGATGGTGTCCAGATACGGATGCTGCAGATGGTAACCGGCATGCTGTTCCAGCCTCACCAACTGCGGTTCATTCAACGCCAGTTTAAATGGGCCGGCGCCGATGGCCGGCAGTTCGGGGTGCGTCATCAGACAAGGCAGCTCCGCCAGCCGGTGTGCCAGCCAATAGTCCGGCAGGTGCAGGTCGAACTGAATGCACAGCGGATGCGGCAGGCTGACGTTCGCGACGCTGCTCAGGCTGGGTTGGCTGCGCGGATGGCCCAGCAGTTTTTCCAGCGTATGCAGCAGTTGCTGGCCGGTCAACGGTTCGCCGTTGTGCCAGCGCAGCTGGCTACGCAAAAAGAATCGCCAGCGCAGGCCGCCATCGCTTATCTGCCAGTGGTGCGCCAGATCGGGCTGCGGCTCCGGGTTACCGGTCATCAGGCGCGTCAGCCCGGCGTGCAGGGTCGACACCAGATGTTGCTCGGCGCGGCCGGTCAGCGTGAGCGGATCGAGCGCCTCCAGCGTACGGTAATAGGGAATGCGCAGCGTCGGGCTGCCGGCTTGCCATTGCCCGCCGAGGTGCGGGCTGAGCAGATCCTGCAGGTGTTGCGGATCGAGCTGCGCCATCTCCAGCGCCCCCTGATGATTGCCCTGTTGCAATAGCTGCTGCAACAGCTGCGCGCGCAGCTCATCCGGTGTTTTCAGGCAGTGCAGGCTGGCGCGTTTGCCGCGGCCGGGCTGCGAATGCCAGCTCAGCCAGCCCTGATCCTGCAGCTGCTGCACCAGCGTGCGGGCATGGCGTTCGCTGCAGTAGAACATTGCCGCCAGCTCGCCGATGGTCACGGCGACCGGCGCGTTGCCGAGCTGTTGATACAGGCGTTGATATTGGCTGAGACGGTGAACCAGGCGCATGAGCAGAAATCCGGAACAGTTTTCCCAAATTGTTCACTATTACTTCCGCAAATACCATCCCATACTGCACTGATTGTAATCGCGTTCACATTCATGAGGTCTTTATGTATCGCCTGGCGGCTTTCGATATGGACGGCACGCTGTTGATGCCGGATCACCGGGTTGGCCCGGAAACGCTGGCGGTGCTGAACCAGCTGGTGGAGCGGGAGATGGTGGTGACGTTCGCCACCGGGCGGCACTACCTTGATGCGCAACCGATCATGGCGCAGCTGGGGCTGCAGGGCTATCTGATCACCGGCAACGGCACGCGGGTGTATGACTACCGTGGCCAACAGCTGCACGCCGCCGATCTGCCGGCGGAGATCGCCGAAGAGGTGCTGCATCATCATTGGCGCACCCGCGCCAGCATGCACGTGTTCCGCGACGAAGGTTGGCTGACCGAGTTCCCCGCGCCGGAAGAGATGCTGCAGGCGCACCACCTGAGCGGCTTTCGTTTCCAACTGGCTGACGTGCGCCGCTTACCGGCGTTCGGCAACAGCAAGGTGTGCTTTGTTGCACCGCATGAGGAGTTGCTGGAATTGCAGGTGCAGCTGCGGGCGCAGCTGGGCGGCGAGGCCGATCTGTGTTTCTCCGCTTACGATTGCCTGGAGGTGCTGCCGCTCGGTTGCAACAAGGGCGCGGCGCTGGACCGGCTGAGCCGTCACCTGGGATTGACGATGGCCGACTGCATGGCGTTCGGCGATGCGATGAACGACAAAGAGATGCTGGGCGCGGTGGGACACGGCGTGGTGATGGGGAACGCCCTGCCGCAGCTGAAATCCCTGCTGCCGCAGCTGCCGGTTATCGGCCACTGCCAACAACAGGCGGTGGCTCATTATTTACAACATTGGCTGCGTTCACCTTGCCTCACCTATTCCCCCGAATAATGAGGTTCTCCTTACAGCCGGCCGGGTATGACTACCCGGCTTTTTTTTACGTTGCGCCCGGCGTTACAAATCCGCCAGCTGCGCCAGATACGGTTGCAGATCGCCAATGTTGTTGCTGACCCACTCCGGGTTGTAATAGGTATCGAGGTAGCGCTCGCCGCTGTCGCACAGCAGGGTGACGATCGCCCCTTGCTCGCCGTTTTCCCGCATCTGCTTCGCCAATTGCAGCGCGCCCCAGACGTTGGTGCCGGTGGAGGCGCCGACCTTGCGGCCGAGCACGGCCTCCAGCCAGTGAATGGTGGCGACGCTGGCGGCGTCCGGCACCCGCAACATGTTATCGACCACCGAAGGGATGAACGACGGCTCGGCGCGTGGGCGGCCGATGCCTTCGATACGGCTGCCGCAGCTGCCGATCAGGGTGCGATCGCCGTGGTGGAAGCAGTCATAGAACACCGAGTTTTCCGGATCGACCACCGTCAACCGGGTATCGTGCCCCTGATAACGGATATAGCGCCCCAGCGTGGCGGAGGTGCCGCCGGTGCCGGCGCTCATCACGATGTGTTTCGGCACCGGGAAGGGTTCGCGCGCCATCTGGCGGAAGATGCTGTCGGCGATATTGTTGTTGCCGCGCCAGTCAGTGGCGCGCTCGGCATAGGTGAACTGATCCATATAGTGGCCGTTCAGCTCTTTCGCCAGCTGTTCGGAAGCGGCGTAGATCTGGGCGGCGTGATCGACGAAGTGACAGCGGCCACCGTAAAAGGCGATCTGCTCTACCTTACGGCGTGCGGTGCAGGACGGCATCACCGCGATGAACGGCAGACCGATCAGCCGCGCGAAGTAGGCTTCGGACACCGCCGTGCTGCCGGACGAGGCCTCGATGATGGTGGTGTTCTCGGTGATCCAGCCGTTGCACAGGCCGTAAAGGAACAGCGAGCGCGCCAGGCGGTGTTTCAGGCTGCCGGTCGGGTGGGTGCTCTCATCTTTCAGGTACAGGCAGATGCCGGGAAACGCCGGCAGGTTCAGGCGAATCAGGTGCGTATCGGCGGAGCGTTGAAAATCCGCTTCTATTTCACCGATAGCATATTTTACCCAAGAGTTTGTCATGATTTGGCCTCAGAATAGGGGGCTGATTTATGGCGTAGCATAGCCTGTCGGCAGGAAAAAAGGATTGCCATTTTCCCTGTTTAATCGCCTAATGGGAGAAAATTTTTCTCCAGGTGGCCGCTATGTTAGATAAAACAGACCGTAAGCTGCTGTGCATGCTGCAGCAAGATTGCACCCAGTCGCTGCAGGCGCTGGCCGATGCGGTTAATTTGACCTCTACGCCGTGCTGGAAGCGCCTGAAACGTCTGGAAGACGAAGGCTATATCCGCGGCCGGGTGGCCTTGTTGGATAACGAAAAGCTTGGCCTGGGGCTGACGGCGTTCGTACTGATCAAGACCCAACAGCACAGCAGCGAGTGGTATCAGGCGTTTGTGCAGCTGACCAGTCAGATGCCCGAGGTGCTGGCGTTCTACCGTATGGCGGGAGAGTACGACTACCTGATGCAGGTCGAAGTGGCGGACATGAAAAGCTACGACGGTTTTTACAAGCGCCTGGTGAACGGCGTGCCGGGCCTTATCGACGTCACCTCGAGCTTTGCCATGGAAAAAATCAAATACACCACCGCGCTGCCGGTGCCGGAGTGAAAAGTTCACCGGACGAGCGGCTCAACGGTGGTATCCTGCTTCGTTGAAGCGGAAAAAGAGACAAACCTCATAAAACCCTGGAATCAAACTGCGTGAGATTATTTGCACAAATCGGCTGGTACTTCCGCCGGGAGTGGCGCCGCTACCTGGGCGCGGTGGTATTGCTTATCGTCATCGCCATCCTGCAACTGCTGCCGCCTAAACTGGTCGGCATCATCGTGGACGGCGTCACCGAAAAACAGATGTCTACCGGCGTGCTGTTGGCCTGGCTCGGGCTGATGATCGGCACTGCGATCGTCGTTTACCTGCTGCGCTATGTGTGGCGGGTGCTGCTGTTCGGCGCTTCCTACCAGCTGGCGGTCGAGCTGCGCGAAAACTTTTACCGTCAGCTCAGTCGGCAGAACCCGGCGTTCTACCTGCGCCACCGCACCGGCGATCTGATGGCGCGCGCCACCAACGACGTGGATCGCGTGGTGTTCGCCGCCGGTGAAGGCGTGCTGACGCTGGTGGATTCGCTGGTGATGGGGTTGGTGGTGCTGGTGGTCATGAGCACCCAAATCAGCTGGCAGCTGACGGTGTTGGCGTTAATCCCGATGCCGCTGATGGCGATCGCCATCAAATATTACGGCGATCAGCTGCACCAGCGCTTTAAATCGGCGCAGGCGGCGTTTTCCAGCCTCAACGATCAGGCGCAGGAAAGCATGACCAGCATCCGCATGATCAAGGCCTTCGGGCTGGAAGATCACCAATCCAACCGCTTCGCCGACGTCGCGGCGCAGACCGGCGCCAAGAACATGCACGTGGCGCGGGTGGATGCGCGCTTCGATCCGACCATTTATATCGCCATCGGCGCCTCTAACCTGCTGGCCATCGGCGGCGGCAGCTGGATGGTGGTGAACGGTTCGCTGACGCTCGGGCAACTGACCAGCTTTGTGATGTACCTCGGCCTGATGATCTGGCCGATGCTGGCGCTGGCCTGGATGTTCAACATCGTCGAGCGCGGCAGCGCGGCCTACAGCCGTATCCGCAGCCTGCTCGACGAGGCGCCGGCGGTGCAGGATGGCCCGCAGGCGTTGCCGGCCGGGCGCGGCGTGCTGGAGGTGGATATCCGCGCGTTCCACTACCCGGAAAACCCGCACCCGGCGCTGCATGACGTGGCGCTGACGTTGAAGCCGGGGCAGATGCTGGGGCTGTGCGGGCCGACCGGGGCCGGTAAGTCGACATTACTGTCGCTGATCCAGCGTCAGTTCGACGTCGACCAAGGGCAGATCCGCTATCACGGCCTGCCGCTTCCGCAGGTCAGGCTCGACGACTGGCGTTCGCGGCTGTCGGTGGTGAGCCAGACGCCGTTCCTGTTCTCCGATACCGTGGCGAACAACATCGCGCTGGGCCAGCCGGGGGCGACGCAGGCGCAGATTGAACAGGCGGCGCGGCTGGCCAGCGTCCATGAGGACATTCTGCGGCTGCCGCAGGGCTATGACACCGAAGTGGGCGAACGCGGCGTGATGCTGTCGGGCGGCCAGAAACAGCGCATCTCCATCGCGCGCGCGTTGCTGCTGGATGCGGAGATCCTGATCCTCGACGATGCGTTGTCGGCGGTGGACGGCCGTACCGAGCACCAGATCCTGCACAACCTGCGCAGCTGGGGGCAAGATCGCACGGTGATCATCAGCGCGCACCGGCTGTCGGCATTGACCGAAGCCAGCGAAATCCTGGTGATGCAGCACGGCGGCGTGGCGCAGCGCGGCGATCCGGCGGCGCTGGCGGCGCAGCCGGGCTGGTATCGCGATATGTACCGTTATCAGCAGCTGGAAGCGGCGCTGGACGAAGCGCCGGAAAACGGCGAGGAGGCGTTGGCCGATGAATAAAGTGCAAAAGCTGTGGCCGACGCTGAAGCGGCTGCTGGCCTACGGCTCGCCGTACCGCAAACCGCTGGGGGTGGCGGTGCTGATGCTGTGGGTGGCGGCGGCGGCGGAAGTCGCCGGGCCGATCCTGGTCAGCTATTTTATCGATAATTACGTCGCCAAAGGGCAACTGCCGCTGATGATTGTCGGCGGGCTGGCGGCGGCCTACATTCTGCTGGAGCTGCTGGCGGCGGCGCTGCACTACTTCCAGGCGCTGCTGTTCAACCAGGCGGCGGTAGGCGTGGTGCAGCGGCTGCGTACCGACGTGATGGACGCCGCGCTGCGCCAGCCGCTCAGCGCCTTCGACACGCAACCGGTCGGGCAATTGATCTCGCGCGTCACCAACGACACCGAAGTGATCAAGGATCTGTACGTGATGGTGGTCTCCACGGTGCTGAAAAGCGCCGCGCTGATCGGCGCTATGCTGGTGGCGATGTTCAGCCTCGACTGGCGCATGGCGTTAGTGGCTATCTGCATCTTCCCGGCGGTGTTCGTGGTGATGGGCATCTATCAATATTACAGCACGCCGATTGTGCGCCGGGTGCGCAGTTATCTGGCGGACATCAACGACGGTTTCAACGAAGTGATCAACGGCATGGGCGTGATCCAGCAATTCCGCCAGCAGGTGAGGTTCGGCGAGCGCATGAGCGCCGCCAGCCAATCGCACTATCTCGCGCGCATGCAGACGCTGCGGCTCGACGGTTTTCTGCTGCGGCCGCTGCTCAGTCTGTTTTCGGCGCTGGTGCTGTGCGGTTTGCTGATGTTGTTCGGCTTCAGCGGCGAAGGCGTGATTGGCGTCGGCGTGCTCTATGCCTTCATCAACTACCTGGGGCGTTTGAACGAACCGCTGATCGAGTTGACGTCACAACAGTCGATCCTGCAGCAGGCGGTGGTGGCCGGCGAACGTATTTTCGAACTGATGGATCGCAGCCAGCAAAGCTACGGCGCAGACGATCGTCCGTTGGCCGGCGGCAGCATCGACATCACCGATCTGAGCTTCGCCTACCGTGCGGATAAAAAGGTGCTGCAGCATATTTCGCTGGCGGTGCCCTCACGCGGCTTCGTGGCGCTGGTCGGCCATACCGGCAGCGGCAAGAGCACGCTGGCTAACCTGCTGATGGGCTATTACCCGGTCAGCGAAGGGGAAGTGCGTCTCGACGGCCGTCCGCTCTCCAGCCTGTCGCACCGCACGCTGCGCCAGGGCGTGGCGATGGTGCAACAGGATCCGGTGGTGATCGCCGATTCGGTGCTGGCCAACGTGACGCTGGGGCGCAACATCGATGAAGAAGCCGTCTGGCGGGCGCTGGAAACGGTGCAGCTGGCGAGTCTGGTGCGCGGCTTCCCGCAGGGTATCCATACCCGGCTGGGGGAGCAGGGCAATAACCTGTCGGTCGGGCAGAAACAGCTGCTGGCGATGGCGCGGGTATTGGTGCAGGCGCCGCAGATCCTGATCCTCGACGAGGCGACCGCCAACATCGACTCGGGCACCGAGCAGGCTATCCAGCGGGCGCTGCGCGTGATCCGCGAGCACACCACGCTGGTGGTGATCGCTCACCGCCTCTCGACGATCGTCGATGCCGATTCCATTCTGGTGCTGCATCGCGGCCAGGCGGTGGAGCAGGGCAACCATCAACAGCTGCTGGCGCAGCAGGGGCGCTACTACCAGATGTATCAGCTGCAGCTGGCGGGCGAGCAGTTGGCGGAAGCGGTGCGCGACGAGAGCCAACCCGCCTGATCCCACGGGCCGCGATCGCGGCCCTTATTTTTCCCAACGCACCACAAGCAGGCAACTCCGCCAGGCTACGCCCCCTTTCTGCACTTTTTCGACGCGACGCGCACCAAATCAGTGCGCATTATTTAACCCATTCAAGGTATCGGTACTGCACCGCGCCGCGGCGGCGCCCGCGTGCCCGCTAATCCGCTGAATCGCCATGCAAAATAAAATTTGGCACAGCCCTTGCTACATATGAGGCGTACCGGGGGTGAGTTTGGGCTTAATTCGTGGAGAGGCAATATGAAGCTGGTGACCGTGGTAATCAAACCGTTCAAGCTGGAGGACGTGCGCGAGGCCTTGTCCTCCGTGGGCATTCAGGGGTTGACCGTAACCGAAGTGAAGGGCTTTGGCCGCCAGAAAGGGCACGCCGAGCTATATCGCGGCGCCGAATATAACGTCAACTTCCTGCCCAAGGTCAAAATCGATATCGCCATCGCCGACGATCAGTTGGATGAAGTGGTTGATGTCATTAGCAAAGCCGCCTACACCGGCAAAATCGGCGACGGCAAAATTTTCGTTGCCGAATTGCAACGCGTGATCCGTATTCGCACCGGCGAAACCGACGAATCGGCACTGTAACCGCGAACTCAGTTAAGTGATGGGGATGATTGATAATGAAAAGACTGTTATCCATGTTGGGCCTGAGTTCGGTAACAATGGTTCCTTCTTTGGCCCTGGCCGCCCCGGCGGTCGCCGATAAGGCCGACAACGCCTTTATGATGATCTGCACCGCGTTGGTGCTGTTCATGACGCTGCCCGGCATTGCGCTGTTTTACGGCGGCCTGTTGCGCGGCAAAAACGTGCTGTCGATGCTGACGCAGGTCACCGTCACCTTCGCGCTGGTCTGCGTGCTGTGGGTGCTGTATGGCTACAGCCTAGCGTTCAGCGAAGGCAATGCGGTGTTCGGCGGATTCCAGACGGCGATGCTGAAAGGCATCGGCATCGACAGCGTCACCGGCAGCATCAGCCAGATGATCCACGTCGCTTTCCAGGCCTCCTTCGCCTGCATTACCGTGGCGCTGGTGGTGGGGGGCTTCGCCGAACGCATTCGCTTCTCGGCGGTGCTGATCTTCGCGATCCTGTGGTTCACCCTGTCTTACCTGCCGATCGCGCACATGGTGTGGGGCGGTGGCTATCTGGCTACCGACGGCGCGCTGGACTTCGCCGGCGGCACCGTGGTGCACATCAACGCCGCCAGCGCCGGGCTGATCGGCGCCTATCTGCTCGGCAAACGCGCCGGCTTCGGTAAAGAGGCGTTCAAACCGCATAACCTGCCGATGGTGTTTACCGGCGCCTCCATCTTGTATATCGGCTGGTTCGGCTTTAACGCCGGTTCCGCCAGCGCGGCTAACGGCATTGCGGCCTTGGCATTCCTGAACACTGTGGTGGCTACTGCGGGCGCCATTCTGTCCTGGACCTTTGCCGAGTGGGTGCTGCGCGGCAAGCCTTCGTTGCTGGGCGCCTGCTCCGGCATGATCGCCGGGCTGGTTGCCGTTACGCCGGCGGCGGGCACCGTGGGCGTGGGCGGCGCGTTGATCATCGGCCTGGTGGGGGGCGTCGCCGGCCTGTGGGGCGTAGTGACGTTGAAGAAATGGCTGAAAGTGGACGACACCTGCGACGTGTTCGGCGTGCACGGCGTGTGCGGCATCGTCGGCTGTCTGCTGACCGGCGTGTTCACCGCTTCTTCCCTCGGCGGCACCGGCTATGCCGAAGGGGTGACGATGGGGCATCAGGTGTGGATCCAGCTGCTGAGCGTCGTGATTACGCTGGTGTGGTCAAGCGTCGCCGCCTTTATCGCCTTCAAGATCGCGGGCGCGATGGTGGGGCTGAGAGTGCCGGAAGAGCAGGAGCGCGAAGGGTTGGACGTCAACAGCCACGGCGAGAGCGCCTACAACCAGTAAGACTCGAAGCAGGGCAGTGCGCTAAATACGAAAATAATGATGAAGCAAAAAGGGGCGATGGAAACATCGCCCCTTTCTTTATGCCGCAAATCAGGCGTCGCGTTGGCGAATCACCCCTTCCTGTACGGTGGTGGCGACCAGCACGCCGTCGCGGGTGTAGATCTGGCCGCGCACAAAGCCGCGTGCGCCGGAGGCGGAGGAGCTTTCCACCGCGTACAGCAGCCAATCATCCATGCGGAACGGGCGGTGGAACCACATCGAATGGTCAATGGTGGCCACCTGCATGCCCGGCTCGAGGAAGCCGACGCCGTGCGGCTGCAGAGCCGTCGGCAGGAAGTTAAAGTCCGATGCGTAGCCCAGCAGATATTGGTGGATGCGCGCATCGTCCGGCATGCTGCCGTTGGCGCGGAACCACACGTAGCGATGCGGTTCTTCCACGCTGCCCTTCAACGGGTTGTGGAATTTCACCGGGCGCATTTCGATCGGTTTCTGACCGATAAATTTTTCGCGTACTTTGGTCGGCAGCATCGGCGCCAGCTTCTGAGCAATCTCTGATTCGGACAGCAGCCCTTCCGGCGGCGGCACGTCCGGCATCTGGTTCTGGTGCTCGAAACCTTCTTCCGGGCTCTGGAAGGAGGCGGTCATATAGAAGATAGGTTTGCCGTGCTGGATGGCGCTGACGCGACGGGCGCTGAAGCTGTTGCCGTCGCGCAGGGTTTCCACGTCGTAAACGATCGGCTTGCTGCTGTCGCCCGGGCGCAGGAAGTAGCTGTGGAACGAGTGCACGCTGCGCTCGTCCGGCACCGTCTGTTTGGCGGCGTACAGCGCCTGGCCGACCACTTGCCCGCCGAACACCTGGCGCAGCCCCAGATCTTCGCTTTGGCCGCGGAACAGCCCTTCTTCGATTTTCTCCAGATCCAACAGATCGAGGAGGTTTTGCAATGCCTGGCTCATAAAATTGTTACCTTTCTAATAATCATTTTGCGCAGTGTGCGGAATATCACGGCGCGGCGTCAATATCTTGCGTTAAAGGGCCGATGAGAATGCTCTTAATAGTGAGCGCATTGGGCTGGCTAAGTGATTAATAGGCGGGGCAAAGTGGATTTATCAGTGTTTTGTGCTAAGTTTAATGAGTGAGGTGGTGAAAGCCACCAACGTGTTGATAATAAAAAAGGAGACCGATCCATGAAACTCTGGCAAATCGTAGGCGGTGCCGCAGCACTGACGATCACGCTGGCAGGATGCGCGCAAAAGAGTGCTGATGTGCCTACACCGGCGGCCGGCAACCCGGCGGCTGCGCAAACGCAGATTCAGGGGCCGGCGGTGACAGGTTCGGTTAATATACGTCAGCGCATTGCGCTGCCGCCGGACGCCGTACTGACTGTCACCCTCTCTGATGCCTCGCTGGCGGATGCGCCGTCCAAAGTGATTGCACAGCGCGCGATACGTACCGAAGGGCAACAAGCGCCGTTCAACTTTACGCTGCCGTACAACCCGTCTGATATCCAACCGAATGCGCGCATCATTCTGAGCGCGGCGGTGACGGTCAACGGGCGACTGATGTTCATTACCGACACGATCCAGGAAGTGGTTAACCGCAACGGCACCCGCGCCGACCTGCTGCTGGTTCCGGTGCAGGGCGTGCCGATGCAGGCTGCGCCAAGCGCGATGCAGTAATTCTGCTGCGGTACGGCAAGACCCAATCAACAGCCTTTGCGCTTCGGCCAAAGGCTGTTTTGTTTTACCAGCGCCAGCCGTAGCGATCGAAATCGACCGTGCTGTGCGGGCCGAAAATAATCCCCTCCGCCAGCAATGCCTGCCGTTGCCGTTGAAAATCCTCCCCCTGTTGCGAGATTTGCCCGTGCCGGTTGATTACGCGGTGCCACGGCAGCGTGCTGCCTTCCGGCAAACGCCGCAGCACACCGCCGACCTGACGCGCGGCGCGCGGCGAACCGGCCAGACGGGCGACTTCACCGTAGGTGGTGACTTTGCCGTACGGAATAGCGGCCACGATATGGAATACCCGCTGGCTGAAAGAGGCGTCTTCTGGTTGCATGTTGCAGTTCCTGCGCGAGTCAAAACCCAGGCGGAGAGTGTGCCACAATGCAGGTGGGCAAGAAAACAGCGGTTGGCCCGGGTTGGCTTGCTATTTGATGGGGCATCGCCGATAATGCCCACCGCTTCGGAGTACAGAAGCCGTCAATGGGGGCCCTGTTGGTTCTCCCGCAACACTAACTTGTGAACTCGGTCAGGTCCGGAAGGAAGCAGCCGCAGCAGGTGACGTGTGTGCCGGGATGTAGCTGGCAGGGTCCCCACCCATTTGCGTCCCGCAAAACGCTCTTCCCCATTATTCATCAAGTCGATACGCTGAACAGGCGTTACTTGCGCACCTCGCGATCGCGAAGCGTGTCCTCTGCACCGTTTTAGCCTTTATCCCCCTGATAGAAATGTATTGTTGCCAACAGATCCGATGACGGCGAAAAAATAACGCGTATACCGCCATTTGTGGGACAAATAAGGATGGAGAGATGGGGAAAATTCTTAAAGTTGCGCACCTGTTGGGATGACGTTAGTATTGTTTTTTCTCTGTGCGAAAAAACTATCCGCGCTTAGCGGCGGTCGTCGAACTGGCTCAATAAGTTTAAATAATAACCCGTGTGCGCTGTCAGGCTAAACATGATTTATATCATTGATAAAGATATTACATTTAATACTGAAAACGGTTCATTGAAAAGTTTAAAGAAGGGACGGGAAGTTTTCTTATCCAGCGTCAATGCCAGAGTATTCAAATGCTTGCTTGAACACGGCCATGAGACGGTGAGCCGCGAGACGCTGTTGCAGCAGGTTTGGACCGATCACGGCTTGAGCGCCTCTTCCGCGACGTTAAATCAATATATCAGCCTGACCCGACGCGCATTGACGTCTGTCGGTTTCAACGAGCGCCTCATCGTTACCCTATCCAAAAAGGGGTATAGACTTAATCGAATAATACCTGTCGACCGACTGCGGATTGATTTACCCGAGCCCCCTCAGCTTGCCGATGCCGCGGTGACGTTGGCGTCACCTGCCGCAACGACAAAAAACACCCATCACTATTTTTTTATTCTGCTGCGCAGTTTATCGATCGTCGTACCCTTATCTTTTCTGGCGCTGTGCTTCATCTATTACAAGCACCATCGCGACAGTGAAAAGAAGCAGGTATTGTCCTACGTCGGCACGGTGAACGGTTGCCCGATCTACTATGCCGGCCATTTTTTGGCGAATCACCAGGACGGCTACTTGCAGTTTCTGGTCAGGAAAGATTTGTATGGCCGACATTGTCGATCCGGCGAGGTCGTCATTACCAAGGTTAACCGTTCTCAAAATGCCAATGAAGACAGCGGACGCCAGTTTATCGCCAAATGCACGAAGGACAGTGCGGCTGTTTTGCATAACTGTGAGAGCGAGTACATTCGGGCATGGAAAAAAAGTTAAATATTCTGTCAGCCACGCTGGTCGGCCTGTGCGTGTTGACCGGCAGCGTGATGTATTCCCTGATACGCAGCCATCATGACTTCAGTGATTTTTCCTGCGAAGCGAACGCCACGTTCAATTATTTCAATTCACTGGACGCGCAGGCGGCCCATAACGACATTCAGCTGTCGCTGAAAATAAACTACATCTTTTTGTCCGGCGATAAGGGCGTGATGGTCCTGTCGGGGTTAGCCAACGACGGTGAAAAGAAATACTTCGTCAATCGGCGGGTTAACTTCAGCTATGTTTCGCAGGGGAGTTTTTATCGCTTTCAGTACGGCGAGGTCAACTATTCGCCGCGTGATACCTTACCGGAAGAGATTTATACCTACTTTTTCAGCAATGAGTCGACGTTTTATCATATTCGCAGCATTGATAAAAACACGTTGATGTTTAGCAATGCCTATTCGCCGATGTTCTTATGCAATATTGAATCCTGACGTTTACTTTATTGCCCCTCCGATAAAGATGTATTTTATTTGCCGTTTATAGCGTTCCGCCGTCTTTTTAGCGCACAACTAATAACATGAGTTATTATCGGTCATTGTCTATTTTTCGCATCACTAATCGAATTTAATGGCGGTTCACTTATTTTATAAATTCCTCTATCACCATGTTTTTAAATGATTTAATGGCTTTAGGTTTGTGTTGTTTTGTTAGATTAATTTTATATTGTTTATTTTAAATAAATAAGTTGCATGAATATTTTTAACATGATTAATTGAGCCGGCTCTTAACACGGTGAATCACTTATTTGCGTTGAAAATGCATCTGCCGCATGCGTGCAAAGGTAATGGCACAGGGAGCCTTTGGACTTCATTAAACTGATAGGCGAGAGATGGACATACATAGCATTGCCCTGAACGAGACTCTGTTGGAAAATGAGTTGGTGATCTTAAACAACAATGAAAAGACGCTGTTATTTAAAAAAGAGAATGTGCTCATCGAAATGACCGAATTGCAGCGGCGTTTCATGCTGTGCCTGTTGAGTGGCATCTATAAGAAAAATGACATTATTCGCGCAGTCTGGTTCTGCAACCATGAGACCATCAGCGACAATAACTATTATCAAATGATATTCCAATGCCGCGCTTTGCTCTCCCGCCACGGTATTCCGGGCGAGGTGATCAAAACCATTCCCCGATTTGGCGTGATGCTGAGTTTCCAGGCCTGCGAACGCGCGAATACGCGGGAGCAATGCTTGGCACCGGCGGCTAATAAACAGCGGCGAACGTGGCTGGACGCCGTGAATTATAAAGTGGCGCTGGCCATCACGCTGCTGTTTTCCGTGGCGATGGTGTTGGGCATTTCCGCTTAGCGTTGGCGCCGTTGAATAACCGGGGGGCCAGTGAGCAAGCGGTTGATAGACTTTTTTATTCTACTTTTCTTCCTGGTTAATTTGACGTTCATGCTTTCTCAGGTGTGGCGAATGATAACCGTGAATAACGAACCCGTTGAGCCGCACCTTGAAAGTGGGCGTGAGCAAGTGCGCCATGGCGTCTTTCCCCAGGAAGATGACATCGAGAAAATTAACGACGCACACTGGTTTGGCCGCTATCAGGCGGCGAAAAGCGGCGAAAAGGCGCGCGGGTATAAGGTCGGCGAGTGGGCGATCGGCGCCGAGCTGCTGGCTAACGCGCCGGAGGCCGCGGCGCTCGGCAAGATAACCGGTCTGCTGTTCAGTGATAACGCCGAAAAAAGCCTGGTTATCGTGGAACATGGCGGTAAGCAAACCGGGTATGGCGTTGGCGATCGGCTGGTCGGCAGCAATGCCGTTATCGTGCGGATATTAAAAAACAAAATACTGCTCGATGAAAACGGTTATTACGCCGCGCTGACGTTTAAAGAGTAGCCGGCGCGCCGCTTCGGCGTGGGGTGTTTTACAGCATAAGGCAACACTGTGATGACGCATTTTATTTTTCGTTCCCGCGCAGGCTGGAGCGCCGGTTTATGGCGCGCGTTAGCGGCGGTGGCCGTCATGATTGCCCTGGGGGGCCTGGCGCGTGCGGAGCAATTCTCCGCCAATTTCAAAGGCACGGACATTCAGGAATTTATCAATACGGTCAGTAAAAACCTGAGCAAGACCATCATTATCGATCCGGCGGTGAAAGGTAAGGTTACGGTGCGCAGCTACGAACAGCTCGACGAGAAGCAATATTACCAGTTCTTTCTCAATGTGCTGGACGTCTACGGCTATACGGTCATCGGCATGCCCAACAATGTCCTGAAGGTGATCGCCGCCAAAGAGGGAAAAAGAGCCGCGCTGTCGCAAAGCGGCGGCGAGGCGATCGCCGAAGGGGATGAAGTGGTGATGCGCGTGGTGCCGCTGCGCAATATCGCGGCCAAAGACGTTTCGCCGATCTTGCGCCAGCTTAACGACAGCATCGGCGTGGGCAGCGTGGCGCATTACGAGCAGGGCAATGCGCTGTTGATCACCGGCCGAGCCGGGGTGGTCAACGGCCTGCTCGACCTTGTGAGGGAGATGGATCAGGACGACGGCAATCAGGTCGAGACCTTCGCGCTGAAGCATGCGGCGGCGCCGGAGATCGCGCGGATGGTGAACGAACTGTTTCGTGAAGAGGGCAAACGGCGTATGACCGGGGCAGGCTCGCTGCGGCTGGTGGCGGATGAGCGCACCAACAGCGTGATGATCGCCGGGGACGATCGGGCTCGCGAACACGCCAAAGAACTGATTGAGCAGTTGGATAACAAGAGTGTCACCCAAGGCAATACCCAGGTCATTCCGCTCAAATACGCCAAGGCGCAGAGCCTGGTCGAGGTGCTGACCGGCGTGAGCGCGGGCCTGCAAAACGAGAAAGAGAGCGCCGCCGCCAACGTGGCGCTGTTGAAAAATGTGGTGATCAAGGCCGATGAGCAGACCAATGCGCTGATCATCACCGCCGCGCCGGACGTGATGCGCGATCTGGAGGCGGTGGTCGCCAAGCTGGATGTACGGCGCGCGCAGGTGCTGGTCGAAGCGGTGATCGTCGAAGTGCAGGATGGTCAGGGGCTGAACATCGGCGTGCAGTGGGCCAACAAATACGGCGGCGGCACGCAGTTCGCCGGCCAGGCGCCCGGCATCTCGGCGGGGTTCGAAAACGGCATGAGCGATGTGTTCGGCAAGGCCAACGGCCTAATGACCGGTTTCTACAGCGGCAACTGGGGCGTATTGCTGTCCGCCATCGCCAGCAACAACCAAAACAATATCCTGGCTACGCCGAGCATCGTTACGCTCGATAACGCCGAGGCGGAGTTCAGCGTCGGGCAGGATGTGCCGATCCTCACCGGTTCGCAAACCACCAACAGCGATAACGTCTTCAATACCGTGTCGCGCAAAACGGTGGGCATCAAGCTCAAGGTCAAACCGCAGATCAATCAGGGCCAGTCCGTGCTGATGCAGATCGAGCAGGAGGTCTCCAGCGTTGCCGACAGCGCCGGCGCCACGCCGGATTCGCTGGGGGCGACCTTCAATATCCGCACGGTCAACAATACGGTGCTGGTGGACAGCGGTGAGACCGTGGTGGTGGGCGGGCTGCTGGACAAGTCCAACTCGGAGCTGGAGAGCAGCGTGCCGATCCTGGGCAAGATCCCGCTGGTGGGGGCGCTGTTTCGCTCGAACGCCACCAAAGCGAGCAAGCGTAATTTGATGCTGTTTATCCGCCCGACCATCATTCGCAGCTCCGAGGGGTATGCCCGGCAGAGCCAGCGCAAGTTAGGCAAGTTCGACGCCGAGCAGCAGGACGATCGTGAGCTGAATAACGCACTACGCAGCGAGATCGCCGGCGATAAGAAGGCGGTCGACAATCGGGCGTTCCTCGCCACCGTCGCGCGTATCGAGGCGTTTTATTCGCGCGGAGCGCGCCCGTGAAGCCCCGTTCTGCGGGGCCGCGGCTGCCTTTTGGCTGGGCGCGGCAGCATGGCGTGCTGGCCGTCGACGGCCAGAGCGGCATCCAACTGTATTGTCATCCCGAGACCCGCCACGCCGCATTGATGGAGGCGTACCGCTGCCTGCCCGGTGAGCCGACGCTGGCCCGGCTGGACACGGAGGCCTTTGAACAACGGCTGGTGGCGCACTATCAGCGGGAAAGCGGCCAGGCGCAGAAAATGATCGACGATCTGGGCGGCGAACTGGATTTCTATGCGTTGGCGGAAGAGCTGCCGCAGCAGCAAGACCTGTTGGATGAACAGGACGATGCGCCGATTATCCGCCTGATTAACGCCTTGCTGAGTGAGGCGATCAAAGAGCGCGCCTCCGATATTCACATCGAAACCTACGAGAGCGAGCTGGTGATCCGTTTTCGCATCGACGGCGCGCTGCGCCGCATTCTGGCGCCACAGCGCAAGCTGGCGGCGCTGCTGGTGTCGCGCATCAAGGTCATGTCGAAGCTGGATATCGCCGAGAAGCGCGTGCCGCAGGATGGGCGCATGGCGCTGAAGGTTGGCGGGCGGGCGATCGACGTGCGGGTGTCGGTGATGCCGGCCAGCCACGGCGAGCGCGTGGTCATGCGCCTGTTGGATAAACAGGGCGTGCGGCTCGAACTGCCCAGCCTGGGCATGGCGGCGGCGCACCAACAGGCGTTGCTGCGCCTGATCCGCCAGCCGCACGGCATTATTCTGGTCACCGGCCCGACCGGTTCGGGCAAGAGCACCACGCTTTATACCTTGCTGAACCAGATCAATGACGAACAGCGCAACATCATGACGATCGAAGATCCCGTCGAGTATGAACTGGCCGGCATCGCGCAGACGCAGGTGAACCCCAAGGTGGACATGACCTTCGCGCGCGGGCTGCGCGCGCTGCTGCGTCAGGATCCCGATGTGGTGTTGATCGGCGAGATCCGCGACGGTGAAACGGCGCAGATCGCGGTGCAGGCCTCATTGACCGGACATCTGGTGCTGTCGACCCTGCATACCAACACGGCGATCGGCGCCGTGACCCGGCTGCGGGACATGGGCGTTGAACCGTTTTTGCTTTCCAGCTCGCTGAGCGGCGTGTTGGCGCAGCGCCTGGTGCGCCGGCTTTGTCCGCACTGTCGCGAGCCTTATGCGCTGCCTGACGCGCAGCGGCGCCAACTGGGGCTGGCGTCGACGCAGGCGCTGACCTGTTGGCGCCCGATAGGATGCGAGGCCTGCGGCGGGCAGGGCTATCGCGGCCGAATCGGTTTGCATGAACTGTTGGTGCTGGATGAACCGATGCGCAGGGCAATCCACCGTAGCGACGGTGAGCTGGACATCGCCAGGCTGGCCGGGGAGCGCTATCAGCCGCTGCGCCAGGATGGGATCGCCAAAATGTGCGCCGGAGAGACCAGCCTGGAAGAAGTGTTGCGGGTGACGCGCGAAGGGGATGGCGATGAAGTTTGATTATCGCGCCTGCGATCGTGAGGGGCGCGCCCGGCGTGGCGTGTTGGAGGCGGATTCTTTGCGCCAGGCCCGCGATCGGTTGCGTGAGAAGGGGTGGCAGGTGCTGGCGATGCAGGCGCGCAAGCGATCCGCTCTTGCCGGCCTGCTCGCCGGCCGTTGGATGGGCGGCGTGAGCAGCGGCGATCTGGCGCTGCTCACCCGGCAACTGGCGACGCTGCTGTCCGCCGCGCTGCCGCTGGAAGAGGCGCTGATGGCGGTGGCGCGGCAAACGGAGAAAAAAGGCCTGCAAGCGGCGTTGACTCAGGTGAGGCAGCGCATTCTGGAGGGTTTCCCGCTGGCGCAGGCGCTGGGGCAGTATCCGCAGATTTTTGACCGTCTCTATTGCGCCATGGTGGCGGCCGGTGAGATTGCCGGCCATCTGGGGCCGGTGCTGGAACGGCTGGCTGACTATGTCGAACAGCGCCAGCACATGAAGAACAAGATCGTGCAGGCGTTGGTGTACCCGATGGTGCTGACGGCGGTGGCGATTGGCGTGGTGGCTATCTTGCTGACGGCAGTGGTACCGAAGGTGATCGAACAGTTTGTGCATATGAAGCAGACCTTGCCGCTGTCGACCCGGATGCTGCTCGGCGCCAGCGACGGATTGCGCCAATGGGGGGCGGCGGTGTTGATGGCGGCGCTGGCGGGCCTTGGCGCTTTCCGTTATCGCCTGCGGGATCCGGCGCGGCGCGCACGCTGGCATGCGTTCATCCTGCGGCTGCCGGTGGTCGGCAAGCTGTCGCTGGCGGTGAATACCGCGCGCTACGCCAAAACGCTGAGCATTTTGAACGCCAGCGCCGTGCCGTTGCTGGAGGCGATGCGCATCAGCGCCGGCGTGTTGGGCAACGAGGCTGCCCGTGAGCGCCTGCTGGCGGCGATGGAGCGGGTGCGAGAGGGGGAAGGATTGTCGCCGTCGCTTGAAGGCACCGCGCTGTTCTCGCCGATGATGCGACACATGATCATGTCCGGCGAGCGCAGCGGCGAACTGGACATGATGCTCGAACGGGCGGCGGCGATGCAGCAGGAGGCCTTCAGCCGGCAAATCACGCTGGCGCTGGGGCTGTTTGAGCCATTATTGGTGATCGCGATGGCCGGTTCGGTGCTGTTTATCATTCTGGCCATCCTGCAGCCGATATTGCAGCTCAATAATATGGTCGGCTAATCATGTCATTAATGGAGAATAAAGTGAGTCATATCAGCAATATGCGCAGGTCCCGGCAGCGTGGGTTCACGCTGCTGGAAATCATGGTGGTGATCGTCATTCTGGGGCTGTTGGCCAGCCTGACCATCCCAAGCCTGATGGGTAACAAGGAGAAGGCCGATCGGCAAAAGGCCGCCAGCGATATCGTCGCGCTGGAGAACGCGCTGGGTATGTACAAGCTGGATAACGGCCGTTATCCCAGCGCGGAGCAGGGGCTGGCGGCGTTGGTGACCCGGCCGACGCTGGCGCCGATCCCAAGGAATTATCCCGAAGACGGTTATATCCGCCGCTTGCCGCAAGACCCCTGGGGGCAAGCGTATCGTCTGCGCAACCCGGGGCGCCATGGCAAGCTGGATGTGTTCACGCTGGGGCCGGACGGCGTCGCTGATACCGATGATGACATCGGTAACTGGGTGGCCGACGCGCCATGAGGCGCATACGCGGTTTTACGCTGCTGGAGACCATGTTGGTATTGCTGCTGCTGGGGGTGACCAGCGGCCTGGTGATGCTGAGTTTTCCGGCGGATGAGAAGCCGTTGGCGCAGCAGGGAGAGCGATTGAGCCATTGGCTGAATGCCCTCGCCGAGCGGGCCGAGCGCGAAGGGGTGAGGTATGGCGTGGCGTTCGATGATGGCGGTTGGCGCAGCGTCGCCGAAGCGGGGCGGGAGAGCCGGGAGCAGTACGCTCTGCCGGACGGCGTCGCGCTGCGGCTGAGCGTTGAAGGGCAAACCGTCGCGCTCGCCGCAGAGGCGGCGCTGCCGCAGGTGTGGCTGTATCCGGGGGGCGAAACCACGGCGTTCAGCGTGGAGCTATCCCAGGGCAAGTGTCTGTGGCGATTGCAGGCGCCCGGTTACTTTGTATTTGAAACGACGGACATTCGTTGCGATGACGCGGAAAATGAGACGCCAGCAGGGCATGACGCTGCTGGAAGTGATGGTGGCCATGATGATCTTCGCCATCGGCTGTCTGGCGCTGATCAACAGCACCGGCGGCCAGGTGCGTAGCCTGAGCGCGATCGAAGCCAAGACCGTGGCGCTGTGGGTGGCGGACAACCAGCTGACGCTGCTGCAGCTCGAGCCCCGCCCACCGACGCTCGCCTGGCATTCGGGCACCACGGTAATGGCCGGTGAAACCTGGCACTGGCGCTATCGCGGGCGGGAGACCAGCGACGCCGGGATGCGGGCGATCGCGATTGAAGTCAGGCGCGACCCGCAGGATCGCAATGCGCTGGTGGAGATGCTCACCTACAGGGCGTTGTTGTGAAGCGCGCTTTGCAACGGGGTTTTACGCTGGTGGAAATGCTGTTGGCCATCGCCCTGTTCGCCATGCTGTCGCTCACCGCATTGACGGTCTTCAGAGGCGTGCTGAAAAACGACGAAATCACCCAGCGCAAATCGACGCAGTTGACCCAGCTGCAACGGGCGCTGGCGATCGTCGAGCGCGATTTGACGCAGGCGCAGGCGCGCGCGCGACCGGCGATAAACGCTGGCCGGCGGCGCCGGAGTTTGCGGTGCTGCAGACGGCGGGAGAGGAAGGCGGCGATTTTCAGCTGTTGCTGATCCGAAACGGCTGGCCGAACCCCCAGGCCCGATTGCCGCGCGCCACGCAGGAGCGGGTGGCGTATCGCTACCGGCAGGGGCGGCTCGAACGCCTCAGTTACCCGAGTTTGAGCAGCCCGCAGGCGGCGGTGCGCAGCGTGCTGCTGCTGTCTGAGGTGACGCGGTTCCAACTGCGTTTTTACCGGCAGGGCGAATGGTTGACGGCCTGGCGCGCCGGCGGGCTGCTGCCGCAGGCGGTGGAGATCGCCATCGACACCCCCGCGCTGGGGGAAGTCCGGCGCATCGTCACGTTGCCTGCCGCGAGGCCATTATGAATAAACAACGCGGTATGGCGCTGTTGATGGTGTTGCTGATGATGTCGCTGATGGCGATCGTGGCGGTCAATATCAACGATAACTGGCAGCGTTCGCTGGCGCGCACCCAGTCTCAGCAGGATCGGTTACGGGCGAAATGGTTGCTGCTGGGCGGCGAGAGCTACGCCCGGCAGCGGCTGCAGCAGGCGGGAGAGCAGCGGAAGGCGTGGGGGGCATCAGGGGTGGCCTTCAGCATGCGCACCGAAGAGGGGGAAGTGGCGATACGTCTGCGCCGCGTTGACGCCTGTTTCAACCTCAACGCCCTGATCCGCGCCGCCGGCCCGGCGGATGTCGGCGATAGCGAGGGGGCCCCCCCAATAAGGAGAGGCGAATATTCATGCTGCTATTGAACAATCAGGGGATCGCCGCTGCCCAGGCGGGCGCGATTGCCGATGCGATCGTCGCCAGAGCCTATGGCGAAGGATATCTGATGGGGGATGTCAGCGAGCTGCGGGAGCTGGCCGGCATCGACCGCGAGCTTTATCTGCGTCTGGCGCCGCTGCTTTGTGCGGCGCCGGATGCCGAGCTGCGCCTCAATCCGGACGCCGTGAACGACGCTCAGCTGCCGCTGCTGCGGGCGATGTTGATGAACGCGCTGAGCGATGAGCGGCTGCGGGCGCTGCTGGCGGCCCGTCCGCCGCAGGGCTGGCAGACGCTGGCGTTTTTGTCGCAGGAAAAAGCGCTGCAGGCGCTGGGCGAGGATGGCCTTGGCGAGCGACTTATTTTCGACGATAACCGCTGGATTGCGCAGCTGCAGCTTAGGCTGAACGACGGACGCTATCGGCTGGTCAGCGCGTTGCAGCCGGGCCCGTCAGGCATCACGGTCAGCGGACGTCGGTTCGACAGAGGGGAAGGGTAAACGATGGCGAACACCATCCTGCTTATCGCGCTGGACGATGATGCGATGGCCGATGTGCGCTGGGGCCGCGTCGGCGAGACGCGCTGCCGCTTTGCCGCCCGCCTCGATCTGGCCGAAGGCGGTAGTGAGTTGGCGGCCATGGCGCAGGGCAGCCGGGTCGTGGTGCTGGTGCCTGCCCGTCATGTGGTGCTGAGACAAACGACATTCCAGGGCAAGGCCCGGCAGGCGACGCCGCTGGCGCTGGCGTACTCCCATGAGACCGGGTTGTTGACCGATGTCGAGCAGATGCATTGGGCGGTGCTGGGCAAGGTGCAGCGCGATTTCACTATCGCCGGCGTTGCGCTGGCGCAGATGCAAGGGTGGGTTGATAGCCTCAACGCCTGCGGCATTCGCGTCGATGCCCTGCTGCCCGACGTGCTGGCGTTGCCGTTGCCGAACCAATGCAGCGCACTGCGCTGGCGCGGACACTGGCTGCTCCGAACGGGGGGCATGCAGGGCATGCAGTTGCCCGATGCCTGGGGGGACAGCGTCCCGTGGCCGACGCCGGATTGGTGTCTGCACAGTGGCGGAGAGGTGCCGGCGGGCTGGGAAACGGCGCGTATCGATGAGGATCCGCTGTGGCGATTGGCGGAAGAGGCCTGGAACAGCACATCCACGCTGTTGCAGGGGCGTTTCAAACCGGGCGTGCGCTGGCCGCGCCGTCTGCCCGATAAGACCGCCTGCGCGATGCTGTTGCTCAGCGGTTCGCTGCTGGTGGGGGGCTTGCATCACCAATTAATGGCCAGACAGAGCGAAAGCCAGATAACGGCGCTGACTCAGCGCCTGCTGCCGAGTGGCGAGACCGCGCCGGCGTTCGCCGAACGGGCGGCGCAAGCGTGGGCACGGCGTATGCAAGACACCCTGAATGCGCCGCAGCTGTTCAGGCTGTTGCCCTACGCGGCCGAGGCGCTTGCTGTCTGGGAACCTCCGCAGTTGCAGGCGCTGGCTTTCGACGCCGCCGACGATCGTTTGGTGGTGACGGTAAACAGAAACGACGCGCCGCTGCCGGCGCCGGTCAACGACGGTGGCGTCAGCATGACGTTCAGCGAGGGAAGCGCGCCTAACCAGGCGATCCTGACGGTGAGAGGTGAGCGATGAACATCGGTTGGCGCGATAAGGCGCTGCGGCGGGCAGTGCTGTTAAGCCTGTTGATGCTGATGGCCTGCGGCTACTGCCTGTATCAGTTTTCACAGGCGCAAAAAAACGCACAACGGCTGGCGGCGCTGCGGGAGCAGGCGCGCGTCATCCAACAATTGCAGGCGCGTTTGCCGCAGAGCGCCGCCGCGCGCGAGCAACTGCCGGAGCGACTGCGACAGAGTGCGCTGGCATATCGCATCGCCATCGCCGAACTGACGGAAAGTGAAGCGGATGTGCGGGTCACGCTGCCGCCCGTGCCGTTTGAACGCCTGTTGCCGTGGCTGGCCGCCCTGCAACGCGAGCACGGGATCCGCGTGCTCTCACTCGCCGCAGAACGTGCGGGGCAGGCGCCGGGCGTGGTGCAAATAAGCCAACTGCGGGTAACGGCGCAACCGGCGATGTCACCCACGCGACGACAATAGAGGATCCAGAGAACCATGCTATCCGCAATAAACGCAGTGGCCGATGAACACTGGCTGCTATTTAGCGCTGTGTTGAGCCTGTGCATCGGCAGTTTTATCAATGTGGTCGTTTATCGGCTGCCTGTCATGCTTGAGCGCGAAATGGAAATGGCGCAGGCCGAACGATTTAATCTCTTTTTGCCGCGTTCATTCTGCCCGTGTTGCACAATGAAAATATCGGCGCTCGATAATATTCCTTTATTAAGTTGGCTGCTGTTGCGCGGTCGCTGTCGTTATTGTCGCACGCCTATTTCCATCCGTTATCCACTGGTGGAGTTATTGCTGATGCTAATGGGAATAACGCTGGCCTGGCGCGTCGGCATCGGTGTGGATTGGTTTTTCATGTTGGCGTTTGCTGCATTGCTGCTGGCCTTGGCGGCGATCGACAGCGAGCGTCAGCTGTTGCCGGATTGCCTGACGCTGTCGCTGCTGTGGGCCGGGCTGTTGTGGCATTGCCTGGCGCACCCGGCATTTTTGCCGACGGCGGTCATCGGCGCGCTGGCGGGGTATTTGACGCTGTGGCTGCTGTATTGGGGATTTCGTCTCGCGACCGGCCGCGAGGGGCTGGGATACGGCGATTTTAAACTGCTGGCGGCGCTCGGCGCCTGGGGCGGCTATGCCGTTTTGCCGTCGATTCTGCTGTTTGCCGCCACCGGCAGCCTGCTGTGGCTACTGCTGCGGGTGTGGCGCGGCGGCGATGGGGCACAGCCCCTGCCTTTCGGCCCGGGGTTGGCGGCGGCGGGCGGCGGCGCGGTAGCCTGCCAGTGGCTTGCGCTACCGCTGGCGGGTTAACGGAGCTGGGCTAAAAACGGCGCCAGCGTTCGGTTGAGTCCGCTGCACTTCTCTTGCAACGGCGTGGCGTCGGCCTCCAGCTGCGCGGCGACGTTTTTGCCTGCATCAAGCAACTGGGTGCGATTAAGCGCCGGCGCCCAGCCTTTTCTCTCCGCCGCCTGCAACGCCGCCGCCGCGAGTGGGTCGTTGGTCGGGATATCGGCGCGGTTGCAGCGTTCTCTCAGAAACTGGCCGGCGCCGACCAGCGATGACAGCTGGTCGCGCTGGATGACGGCGTCAGGGGCCGATTTGGCGGCGTGCTGACAGCCGGATAACAGCAGGCATGCCATGAACGCCGTGGCGATGTTTTTCAATGTCACGTTATTTTCCCTGTGGAATTAATTGGCGCGGTGTCGGTATTTTCTTGCGCCGCATGGCGGCGCTTTACGAGGTCAGGAGTATTTTAACCCTTTATCATGCGGTTTAATATTCTGACGGCATTAGGTTTTATTATTTTAATGCATTCTAAGTGCCGGGCGTTCAGGGCTTCTACTTATTATTCCTCTCGCGGTATCGCCGCATCTCTTTGAGTTTCTTCTCACTCAGTTGGAATCCAATAAATTTAACTGGAGTCGTAATGAAATTATCCAAAATCGCCCTGATGATGGCAGCGCTCACTGCCTCCTCGGCCGCCTGGTCGCACGGTTATATCGAAGTGCCCGAGAGCCGCGCCTACAAGTGCAAGCTGGGCAGCAACACCGACTGCGGCCGAGCGCAGTGGGAACCGCAGAGCGTCGAGCAGGTTTCCGGCTTCCCTGGCGGCGCGACGCCGCGCGACGGCCAGCTGGCCAGCGGCGGGGTGGGCGGTTTCGAGCCGCTGGATCGTCAGGGCGTCAACGTCTGGGCGTTGAACACCATGAAGCCGGGACCGCAGACGTTCACCTGGTACCACACCGCCAAGCACAAAACCAATAACTGGCGTTATTACATCACCAAACAAGACTGGGACGTGAATAAGCCGCTGTCGCGCGAGGCTTTCGAAAAAGAGCCGTTCTGTGAAGTCGATGGCCATGCTCAGGCGCCAAAAGATCGCGAAGTGCACCAGTGCGTGGTGCCGGAGAGAACCGGCTATCAGGTGATTTATGGCGTGTGGGAAATTAATGACACGGTGAACAGCTTCTATCAGGTGGTTGACGTCAACTTCGAGGACGACGGCGTCGTGTCCGAATGGCGCAAGCAGCTGCAAGGCTCTCTCACCGGCAAAAACCTGCAGGTTGGCGACAAGGTGATCGCCCGCTTCTTCGATGCGGACGGTGAAGTGCTGACGATGAAAACCGAGCTGGCGATCGACAGTGAGGCGCTGACCGACAAAAACCGCTGGAGCCACGCGTTGGCCAGCAAGATCAACGCCGAACAGAAAACGGTGCGTGCCGGGGTGAAAGACGGTAAAGGCAACGTCAATCCGGTGTTTGGCAATAATGCGGTCTTCGCCAAACAAGGCAGCACGATGAAGAGCGTGGTGATCTCCTATGAGGAAGAAACGCCGGCTATCACCGAAGAGATCCGCATCGGCAACCTGTCCAGCACCAAGATCAAGGACGGTAAAGCTCAGCTGACCTTCAATGCCGAGGTTAAAGGCAAATTGACCGTTGAAGCGCGCGTTTACGATCACGGCCAGACGGAAAAAGGCTACGTGAAAGAGACGCTGGAAGACGCCAGCCAGCCGCTGACCATCGCGCTGAACAACGTCAGCGAGGGCCACCACATGCTGAAAGTGATCGCCAGCAATGACAATGGGCAGAGCATTCAGCCGGATATCGAAAACTTCAATCTGGAAGCTGAATCCACCGGCGGTGGCGGCAATGGCGACTACAACTTCGTCTTCCCGAACGCGCTGAGTAAATACACCGCCGGCACCACGGTGCTGCAACCGAAAGACGGCAAGGTTTATCAGTGCAAACCTTTCCCTTACAGCGGTTACTGCATGCAGTGGAACAGCGGCGCGACTCAGTTTGAGCCGGGCGTGGGATCCAACTGGCAGGACGCCTGGGTCGTGAAAAAGTAAGTGCGAATCGGATAGTCAAGCGGCCAATGATGGCCGCTTTTAAAGGAGCTTTATGTCACACGAACCTGCCCGTTACGATCTTTTCAGTCGGTTACTGCATTGGGGCATTGCCGCCGTGATGATCTACGTCATGATCGTGGGTTATTCACTGCATTTTATGACGGATGCGCGCATCTTCGCCTTTTTCTCCGTGACCAATATGTCGTTGGCCTTGGTGCTGACACCGCTGATGGCGGCGCGCTTTATCTGGCGTTTTTTCCGGCCTAAAGTGCCTTATGGCGATATGCTGCAAGGGCGCGAGAAGGGGTTGGTGCATTTGCTGCACGAAATATTCTACCTGCTGATTTTTGTGGTGTTGCTGAGCGGCTTTCTTATGCTGGAGCACGGCTTTGCGGTTTTCGGCGCGATCGATTTTCCCCGTCCGATTGCGAATCTTGAGGTTAATCGTTTCTTTTTCGCCGTGCACCGTTATTCATGCATCGCGCTGTCGGCCATGATTGTACTGCACATCGCGGCGGTGATTAAGCATCACTGTTTCGCCCGGCGGGCGATTTTACGCCGCATGCTCTGAGCCTGGCGGTGATGGATCACGCCGCCCGGCGCGGCGGCGTGGCAGCGATGGCCTCAGGGATATTCGCCGCGATGTGCACCACACAGGCAATGTGAGGCGAGCGTCTTCACGCGTGAATAGCGTTAAGGAGTAATACCCCGGGCATTAACCGAGAATTGTTGCTATTTATTATTAACGGCAAAGATGAGTGTAATTAACATTTCGTTGTCAATAGGAAAATGACCTATTCAACTTGAACATTGAAGCCGATAAAAGCATCGGCTCAACGCGTTGGGGGCTGATTATCTGACATATTTCCAAACGGAGGTGGGGATTTTGTCATACAGCTTGTTCATGGTCAGCTCCGCCAAACGATGATCGGCGGCTGAGTAAAACAGCTCCAGTTCATCATCGGAAAGCTCGTACTTATTTTTTTCAATAACACGTTCGAGAGTATCAATCGTGGTGCATTTACGTAAACGCATCAGATAGTCGGTTTTAGTCATGGTGGCCTTTTAGTTTAATAACCGTAAAATAGCTCGGGAATAATTATCCCCTAAGTTTTCATTGTCGTACAGATGTCCTCTCCTGAGAACATTCTGAATAATCTCGCCTTGGTTTTTTGCCAGCGGCGCAGGTCGGAATCATTGATACCGTAGCTGCTGAACAGCGTATAGGTATCGTCGAGATATTCCTCGACTAACTCCGACAAATCGGATTCGTCCATGTATTTAATTTTATAACTCATCACAAACGAAGCGATATGTTCGATCAACTCATTAAGCTGAAGGTTGACGGAGGATGTCGGATCGTTGACCCACCCGTGGTGGCTGTCTCCCAGGGTGGCGATACCTTCATCATACAAATTTTCGCACAAGAATTTGAGTTGAGCAATGTCGTGTCGCTTAGGCGAATACTCATCCATATCATCCCCTCCGTAAGTCTTAATGGCGGTGTTGATAACACTATGTGAGTAAGCTGATTTACATCATGAACGGAGGCAGCTTAACGGTGGTTAAATAAACTTCCCGTAAAATGAATATAAATCATTTTTTCGCGTTTGGCCTGCAGTTATTACGTAAACTTACAATTCATCCGCGGTTGATGGGCGTGAGTTATCAATGATGTCGAAGATTAAACCCCGTTGCGCCACACGGAACCGGACGCTATCGCTGATCGTGTCTTCGCTGTTGATATCCAGGCAAGCATTAAAAATGCCCCACTTATAGCGATAACTCATTGAATAATCGCTGTCACCTTGTTGCACTATATCAAGTATTTCTAATGAATCTTCGGCATAGCGTGCGCTTTCAGAATAAAAACTGAGTCCGCTGGTCAGCGACGGCACTAACTCCGCAATATTGTCATTAATCACTTTCTTTAATTTTTTAACAGAAAGTGCGTTGACGTCCAGGTTACAGGCAAGGGTAACAAGCATTAATCTCGGCCAACAACAATGTTATCTGCTCATCTTACTCCTTTTCCACTCGCGCCGGTAAATTTTTCGATTTACCGCTGTTTTTTTACCTTCCGCCAACATTTTTGCCGAACGTGAATATCCCTGAGTTTGATAAGGGGGCGAGGGGGGAGGGACCTGCTGCGCGACGAGCTGTTACGTTCCGTTGCATTAATGAGTCCGGCAACGCTTGAGACATACTATTAATTGTGATGTTATATTGTAACTATAAATCTGCTGCTTTGGTTATTCCCTTGATTCCCACTTCTCAAAATGACGCCGCGTCGTCACTGAATTCGTTGTTCACCACCTCCGCGGCCGTGCGCTGTGCGGGCGCTATCGTTTTGTTGACTCTGCTGTGGCTCGGCATTTTTTGGGCGGTGTCGCTGCCATGATTTCATTACGTCAGCTGGCGATAGGCTATGGCGCCACGCCGCTTTTCCCGCCGCTGAGCGGGCAGTTTAGCGCCGGTTCGTTAACCGCGGTGGTGGGCGTTAACGGGGCAGGGAAATCGACGTTGCTGAAAACGCTCGCCGGTTTGTTGCCGCCTGTGGCGGGTCGCCTGGACTTTAGCGGTGAAAAGCCGCCGCGCAAGGCTTATTTACCGCAGCAGGCGGAGCTGGATCGGCAATTCCCGATCGCGGTGAGCGATCTGGTGGCGATGGGATGTTGGCCGCAAAGCGGCATGTTCGGCGGTATGAATCAGCGTGCGGCGAGCCAGGTTAATGAGGCGCTGGCGAGCGTCGGCATGAGCGCGCTGGCGCACAGTCCGGTGGGCGAGCTCTCCGGCGGCCAGCTGCAGCGGGTGCTGTTTGCGCGACTGCTGGTCCAACAGGCGCCGTTGATCCTGCTGGATGAACCCTTCACCGGCATCGACAGCGCCACTACGCAGATCCTGCTGCAGGTGATCGCGCAGCTGCACCAGCAGGGGAGAACGGTGATCGCCGTCCTGCATGACATGTCGATGGTCGCCGAGCATTTTCCGCAGGTGCTGTTGCTGACCCCGCAGGCGTGTCATTGGGGCGCGGCCGAGCGCGTGCTGGAACAGGTGCCGCGGTATCTCGCCGCCGAACGGCAGCCGAGCCTGCGGGTGGTGGCGCCATGATGCTGTTGCATGGGCTTATCGACCCTTTTCTCTCTTTCGGTTTTATGCGTCGCGCATTGATGGCGTGTCTGGCGCTGTCGCTCAGCGCCGCCCCGCTGGGGGTGTTTCTGTTGCTGCGCCGCATGAGCCTGGTGGGGGATGCATTGTCCCACGCGGTGTTGCCCGGCGCGGCAATCGGTTATCTGATTTCCGGCATGTCGCTGGTGGCCATGGGCGTGGGCGGCTTTATCGCCGGGCTGGCGGTGGCGATGTTGTCCGGCCTGGTGAGCCGCCGCACGCCGCTGAAAGAGGACGCCAGCTTCGCCGGATTCTATCTGGGGTCGCTGGCGCTCGGGGTCACGTTGGTCTCGCTGCGCGGTTCCAGCGTGGATCTGCTGCACGTGCTGTTCGGTTCGATTCTGGCGGTGGATGCGCAGGCGATGCTGATGGTCGGTGCGATCGCCACGGTGTCGCTGCTGGCGCTGGCGGCGCTGTACCGCGCGTTGGTGATCGAGTCCTTCGACGTCACTTTCCTGCGCGTTAACGCGCCGCGCCGGTTGGCGCTGATCCACGGCCTGTTTTTGGCGCTGGTGGTGGTCAATCTGGTGGCGGGGTTCCAGATCCTCGGCACCCTGATGTCGGTGGGGCTGATGATGCTGCCCGCCGCCAGCGCACGCTTCTGGGCGCGCAATCTGCCGCAGACGCTGGCGGTGGCGATGGGTATCGGCGCGCTGTCCAGCCTGACTGGGCTGGTGTGGTCCTACTACGCTTCGCTGCCTGCCGGTCCGGCGATCGTGCTCAGCGCCAGCGTCATCTTCTTTGTCTCGATCCTGTTTGGAACGCGCGGAGGCATTTACGCCTTTGCGCGCCGTTGAGAAGTGCCATTTGCAAGGAGAAAATATGAAACGTTTACCTATATCGCTGGCGGTTGCTGCTCTGCTGGCCAGCCCATTGGCGATGGCGAAGACCGTCGACGCCGTCGCCAGCTTTTCCATTCTGGGAGATATCGTTAAACAGGTGGGGGGCGATCACGTCAAGGTCAGCACGCTGGTGGGGCCGGATGGCGATCCGCACAGCTTCGAGCCTTCGCCGCAGGACGGCAAGACGTTGGCGCAGGCCGACGTGGTGTTCGTCAGCGGCCTGGGGCTGGAAGGGTGGATCGATCGCCTGGTCAGCGCTTCGGGTTATAAAGGACAGGTGATTACCGCGTCACAGGGCATCAACACCCGCCAAATGGAGGAGGACGGCAAACCGATTACCGATCCCCACGCCTGGAACAGCATGAAAAACGGCGTGCAGTACGCCACCAACGTGATGAACGCCCTGATCGCCGCCGATCCCGAGGATGCCAACTATTTTCGCCAGCGCGGCGCCGAATACATTCAGCAGTTGCAAAAGCTGGATCTGTGGGCCAAAACCCAGTTCGCCGCTGTGCCGCCGCAGAAACGTAAGGTGCTCACCAGCCATGATGCCTTTGGTTACTTTGGGCAAGAGTATGGCGTCACCTTCCTTGCGCCGGTCGGATTTTCCACCGAGGCCGAAGCCAGCGCCAGCGATGTGGCCGGCCTGATCAAGCAAATCAAACAGGAAAAAGTTAACGCTTACTTTATCGAAAACCAGACCGATCCGCGGCTGGTGAAACAGATTGCCGCCGCCACCGGCGCCAAGGCGGGCGGCGAGCTGTACCCTGAAGCGCTCTCGCGCGTGGGCGGCCCGGCGGCCACCTATGAGCAGGCGTTCAAGCACAATGTCGACGCGCTGCTGAGCAGCATGAAGTAATCTCCGCCCCCGCTTGCCGGCGGGGGCAGCTTGCAGGCACTTTCTCGCCATAAAAAAAGCCCCGTTGAGCAGCAACGGGGCTTTGCGACAGATGACACTTTGGAGTTAACGCTTTTTCTTACGTCCCTGTACCGCTTTGAATCGCGGATTGCTTTTACAGATCACATAGATGCGGCCACGACGACGCACGACTTTGCAATCCGGGTGGCGATTTTTCGCCGAACGCAATGAACTCAATACCTGCATGGGGGTTCCTTGTTACTTATTGCCGATAAAGCGGCCAAAGCGCTGCTGGAAGCGCGCCGTGCTGCCTTCTTTGGAATAGTCTTTCTGCTTGCCGGTGTAATACGGATGCGAAGCGGAAGAGACGTCGAGGGTGACATACGGCCAGCTTTCGCCGTCCAGCTCGATGGTGCGATCGGTTTTGATGGTCGATCCCACTTTGAAGTAGGCGTTGGCGCTGACGTCGTGGAACACCACGGTGCGATAATCGGGATGGATGCCGGGTTTCATAATGGCTCTCTCATGTAATGTTATACTATAACAGTAATTATGCGCCGACCGGGCATCACGATCAAGCGTAAATTGCACACACGAGTGAATTAATGAGAACGGTTTGCATTAAGCAACTGAAGCAAAAGAAAAAGGCCGCATGCGCGGCCTTTTCGATTATCGGGTAGAAATCCCTTCACTGAACGATCAGTGATGCTCTACCGGGTGGCTGTGTTCCAGGTCTTCGTTCTTCTTGCTGAAGCGGCGGCGAACCACCACGAAGAACACCGGTACGAAGAAGATCGCCAATACGGTCGCGGTGATCATCCCGCCCATTACGCCGGTACCTACCGCGTTCTGTGCGCCGGAGCCTGCGCCGCTGCTGATAACCAGCGGCAGAACCCCGAGGATGAAGGCCAGGGACGTCATCAGAATTGGACGCAGACGCATACGCACCGCTTCCAACGTCGCTTCGATCAGACCTTTGCCTTCTTTCTCCATCAGATCCTTGGCGAATTCCACGATCAGGATGGCGTTCTTCGCCGATAGACCGATGGTGGTCAACAGCCCCACCTGGAAGTACACGTCGTTATTCATGCCGCGCATCGTCGCGGCCAACAACGCACCGATAACCCCCAGCGGCAATACCAGCATGACCGAGAACGGCACGGACCAGCTTTCATACAGCGCCGCCAGACACAGGAACACCACCAGAATCGAGATGGCGTACAGCGCCGGCGCCTGGTTGCCCGACAGACGTTCCTGATAGGACATGCCGGTCCAGTCGTAACCGATGCCGCTTGGCAGTTTGGACGCCAGCTGTTCCATCAGGTTCATCGCTTCACCGGTACTCTTGCCCGGTGCAGCCTGGCCCAGAATTTCCATCGACGGCAAGCCGTTATAGCGTTCCAGACGCGGTGAGCCGTATTCCCATTTCGCCGAAGAGAAGGCTGAGAATGGCACCATCTGGCCGCTGGTACCGCGCACGTACCACTTGTTGATGTCTTCCGGCAGCATGCGGAACGGCGCTTCGGCCTGTACGTACACCTTCTTCACACGACCGCGGTCGATGAAGTCGTTGACGTATGAACCGCCCAGTGCGGTGCTCAGCGTGCTGTTGATGGTGGTGATGCTCACGCCCAGCGCCTTGGCTTTCTCCTGATCGACGATCAGTTTGAACTGCGGCGTATCTTCCAGGCCGTTCGGGCGCACGCCCACCAGCACGTCCGGATGCTGAGCAACCATGCCCAACAGCTGGTTACGCGCTTCGGTCAGTTTTTCGTGCCCCAGGCCGCCCTGGTCAATCAGCTCGAAGTCGAAGCCGGTTGCGGTACCGAGTTCGATGATCGCCGGCAGGTTGAACGGGAACACCAGGCCTTCTTTAATCTGCGAGAAGGCGCCCATGGCGCGACCCGCGATCGCTTCCACCTTGTTCCCGGCCCCCGGCCGCTCACCCCAGTCTTTCAGGCTGACGAATGCCAGGCCGTTGTTCTGGCCGTTACCGTTGAAGCCGAAGCCCGCGACGGTAAACACCGAAACCACGTTGTCCTTTTCCTTGTTCAGGAAGTAGTCGGAGACTTCTTCCAACACCTTGTTGGTGCGGGATTCGGTGGCGCCGGCAGGCAACTGCACCATGGTCAACAGGATGCCCTGATCTTCGTCCGGCAGGAACGAAGAAGGCAGGCGCAGGAACAGCAGGCCCATGCCAACCACGATCAGCAGGTAGATGATCAGGTAGCGGCCGGTGCTGCGCAGGATGTTGCCCACGCTGTCGGTATAGTGATGCGTGCTCTTCTCGAACATGCGGTTAAACCAGCCGAAGAAGCCCGTTTTAACCCCGTGATCGCCTTTCGGGATCGGTTTGAGCAGGGTGGCGCACAGCGCCGGCGTCAGGATCAAGGCCACCAGCACCGACAGCGCCATCGCGGACACGATGGTGATCGAGAACTGACGATAGATGGCGCCGGTTGAACCGCCGAAGAACGCCATCGGCACGAATACCGCCGACAGCACCATGGCGATACCCACCAGCGCGCCCTGGATCTGGCCCATCGATTTACGGGTAGCTTCTTTCGGCGGCAGCCCCTCTTCGGACATGACGCGCTCGACGTTTTCCACCACCACGATGGCGTCATCCACCAGTAGGCCGATCGCCAACACCATGCCGAACATCGTCAGGGTGTTTATCGAGAAGCCGAACGCCGCGAGTATCGCAAAGGTCCCCAGCAACACCACCGGCACCGCGATGGTTGGGATCAGCGTCGCGCGGAAGTTCTGCAGGAACAGATACATCACCAGGAATACCAGGATGATGGCTTCGATCAGCGTTTTCACCACTTCGTTGATGGAGATCTTAACGAATGGGGTGGTGTCGTACGGATAAACCACTTTCATCCCTTGCGGGAAGAAGGGCGCCATCTTGGCCAGCTCGTCTTTCACACCTTTGGCGGTGTTCAAGGCGTTGGCGCCGGTCGCCAGTTTGATACCCAGGCCGGCGGCAGGCTTGCCGTTATAACGCGCGGTAACGGCATAGCTTTCCGCGCCGCGCTCAATGTGAGCGACGTCGCGCAGGCGCACCTGGGAACCGTCGGTATTGACCTTCAGCAGGATCTTGCCGAACTCTTCCGGCGAAGTCAGACGGGTCTGCGCGATGATCGAGGCGTTCAACTGCTGCCCCGGCACCGGCGGCAGGCCGCCCAGCTGGCCTGCGGCGATCTGGTTGTTCTGCTCGGTGATGGCGGAGGTCACATCCGTGGTCGTCAGCTGGTAGTTGTTCAGCTTGTTCGGATCCAGCCAAATGCGCATCGCGTACTGGGCACCGAACAGCTGCACTTCACCCACGCCGGACGAACGGCTGATCGGGTCCTTGATGTTGGACGCCACGTAGTCCGCAATATCGTCCTGAGTCATGTTCGGATCGTCGGAAACGAAGCCGGCCACCATCAGGAAGCTGCTGCTGGATTTTTCTACTTTCAGGCCCTGCTGCTGAACTTCTTGCGGCAGCAGCGGGGTGGCCAACGACAGTTTGTTCTGGACCTGAACCTGCGCGATGTCAGGATCGGTGCCGGACTCAAACGTCAGGGTAATGGTGACGCTACCAGAGGAATCACTGGTGGAGGACATGTACATCAGGTTATCGATACCGTTCATGTTCTGTTCGATAATCTGTGTGACGGTATCCTGCACCGTTTTGGCATCTGCACCCGGGTAGTTGGCGGAAATACTCACCGCCGGCGTGCAATAGTGGGATACTGCGCGATTGGCAGTTTCATTATTGCAAGCACCCCCGCCAACATGACGATGATGGCGATTACCCAGGCGAAAATTGGGCGGTCTATAAAGAACTTAGCCATGTATTACAGGCTCCTTTTATGACTTCTGCGCTTCAGACTGCGGCTGTTTTTGCGCCTGAGTGTCAACTTCCTGCACTTTTACCTGCGCGCCCGGATGCACTTTCATCAGGCCGGTGACGATGACGCGATCGCCGGCTTTCAGGCCATCGGTAACCAGCCATTTGTCGCCAATCGCCTGGTCCGCCTTCAGCGTGCGCAGCTCAACTTTGTTGTCTGCCCCTACCACCAACGCCGTCGCGTCGCCGCGCGGGTTGCGGGTGACGCCCTGTTGAGGCACCAGCAACGCATCGCTGCGTACGCCTTCGTCCAGACGGGCGCGCACGAACATGCCAGGCAACAGCGTATCGTTCGGGTTAGGGAACAGGGCGCGAATGGTGATGGAGCCGGTGGTCTCATCGACGGTGACGTCGGAGAACTCCAGCGTGCCTTCCTGCGCGTACTCGGTGCCGTTTTCCAGCATCAGTTTCACTTTGGCCTTGCCGTTTTCCTGCTTCAGCGCGCCGCTGGCCAGTTCTTGCTTCAGGCGCAGGAAGTCGGTGCTCGACTGGGTGACGTCGACATACATCGGATCCAGCTGCTGCACGGTGGACAGGGCGGTTGCCTGGCCGTTGCTGACCAGCGCGCCTTCGGTCACGGCGGATTTGCCGATGCGGCCGGAGATCGGAGAGGTCACCTTGGTGTACGCCAGGTTGATGCGCGCGGTTTCCACGGCGGCCTTGGCGGCCACCACGGCGGCATCCGCTTGCTGCAGCGTGGACACGGCGTTGTCATAGTCCTGCTTGCTGATGTAGCTGGTGCCCAGCAATGGCTTGTAGCGGTTTACCGTCACGCGCGCGATGGAAGCGCTGGCCTGCGCTTTGGCCAAATCGCCTTTCGCGCTGTCGTAGCTGGCCTGATAGGTCGCGGGATCGATTTGGTACAGAGACGTCCCGGCCTTGATATCGCTGCCTTCAACGAAGTTACGCTTCAGGATGATGCCGCTGACCTGAGGGCGAACTTCGGCGATGCGATACGCAGCGGTGCGGCCAGGAAGATCGGTAGTGATATTGAGAGGCTCGGCCTTCAAAGTGACTACGCCCACTTCAGGAGCCTGCTGTTGGGCGCCTTGCTGTTGGGTTTCTTTATCGTTACATCCTGTTAGCACTAAGCTGCCTGAAAGCATCAGAACGGCCGCCAGAGGCGTTAACCCTCTGTTTTTGTTCATAGAAAAACCTCAAGTGTCCGATTTCAAAATGATCAATGGATCACAAGCTTTAAAACCCATTGCTGCGTTAATTATATGTGCGTGCTATGGTACATACATTCGCGAATGTATGTAAATCACACTCCCCCTAAATAACAATGCCATGGCACGAAAAACCAAACAGCAGGCGCAGGAAACCCGACAGCAAATCCTCGATGCTGCGGTGAGAGAGTTCTCTGAACGTGGCGTTGCTGCAACGTCACTGACAGATATTGCCACCGCTGCCGGGGTTACGCGTGGAGCCATTTACTGGCACTTCAAGAATAAGGTAGACCTGTTTAATGAAGTTTGGGAATCTACCGAGCCGAAAATTGACCAGCTCGAAACAGAGTATCAGGCAAAGTTTCCCGATAATCCACTGCGGGTTATCCGGGAAATTCTGATTTACATTCTGACGTCTACGGTTGAAGACGGCCGCAGGCGGGCGTTGATGGAGATTATATTCCACAAATGCGAGTTTGTCGGTGAAATGATGCCGCTGCTGGATTCGCGCAAGGTGTTGTACCTCGCCGGCTACGAACGCATCGAAGCGGTGCTGTATAACTGCATTCACCACGAGCAATTGCCCGCCGATTTGCATACCCGCCGTGCGGCGATCATCCTGCGCGGTTATATCACCGGCCTGATGGAAAACTGGCTGTTTATGCCGGAAAGTTTCGATCTGCGGGCCGAAGCCGAAGCGCTGGTCGATGCGTTTTTGGAGATGCTGCAGTTTTGCCCCACCTTGCGCCTCAACCCCGACGTCGACCGCCTTCCTTTATAAGGAGAGATTTCATGTCATCAGTTGTTCTCATCGCCAACGGCGCCGCCTATGGCCATGAATCCTTGTTCAATGCGCTGCGGTTGGCCATCGCGCTGAAAGAGCAGCAAAGCAGTCTCGACCTGCGGCTGTTTCTGATGTCCGACGCGGTGGTGGCCGGGCTGGCAGGACAGCAGCCGCACGAAGGATACCATCTGCAGCAGATGCTGGAGATCCTCACCGCGCAGCAGGTGCCGGTCAAGCTGTGCAAGACCTGCGCCGACGCGCGCGGCGTCAGCCGCTTGCCGCTGGCGGACGGCGTGGAGATCGGCACGCTGGTCGAACTGGCGCAGTGGACGCTGGCGGCGGAGAAAGTGCTCACTTTCTGATTTCGCGACAACGGGACATCACCGGCAACGTTTTTGTTGTTCGTTGCCCGCCGGCGATCGTGATAATCTTCAGGCTTCTTAACCGATCCGAAGCTAAATCATGCATCGCTGGTTGACTCTGCCCTCTCTGACGCCGCGCTCGTTTGTCGGCGCATGCCGGCGGCGCATCGCCGCCGCGACACTCCTTTTCCTGATTTGCACGCTGAGCTTGCCGGTGCAGGCGGCGCTGAACGGCGATTTGCCGCAGCGCAGCGAAGTGCAAAGCCAGCTGGAAGCGCTGAACAAGCAAAAAGCCCTGACGCCGGTCGAAAAGCTGTCCCAACAGGATTTAACCCGCACGCTGGAGCTGCTGGACGCCATCGAGCGCAATCGGCAGGATGCGGCGCAGCTTAAACAGCAGGTGCAGCAGGCGCCGGCGAAGCTCAATCAGGTGACCGCCGAGCTGGATGCGCTGAAGCGGCCGACGGACAGCGCGGCGGCGCGCGCCGCGCTGTTGCCGCTGTCGCTGCGCCAATTGGAAAGCCGGCTGTATCAAACGCTCGACGAGCTGCAAAGCGCGCAGGAGAGCCTCTCTACTTACAACAGCCAACTGGTGTCGCTGCAAACCCAGCCTGAACGAGTACAAAGCACCATGTACGCCGCTTCGCAGCGCCTGCAGGAGATCCGCAGCCAGCTCAGCGGCCAGACGCCGGGGCAAGATTCGCTGCGCAACAGCCAGCAGGTGATGCTGACCACCGAGCAGGCGTTGCTCAACGCACAGCTTGAGCTGCAGCGCAAAAGTCTGGAAGCCAATACCACGCTGCAGGATCTGCTGCAAAAACAGCGTGATTACACCACGGCGCATATCGACGCGCTGGATCGCTCGGTGCAGTTGCTGCAGGAGATCGTCAACAGCAAACGTTTGACGCTGTCTGAAAAGACCGCCAAAGAGGCGCAGAACCCGGAAGACGCCACCGATATTCAGCACGATCAACTGGTCAGCAAGCAACTGGACGTCAACCGCCAGCTGAGCCAGCGGCTGATCGCCGCCACCGAAGAGAGCAACACCCTGTTCCAGCAGAACATTCGGGTCAAAAACTGGCTCGACCGCGGGCTGCAGGCGGAGCGTAACCTGAAAGAACAGATCCAGGTGCTGAAGGGCAGCCTGGTGCTGTCGCGCATCCTGTATCAGCAGCAGCAGAGCCTGCCGCAGGGCACGCTGTTGGCGGATATGGACACGCGCATCGCCGATTTGCGGCTGGAGCAGTTCGATATCAATCAGCAACGCGACGATCTGTTCAAGGGAGAGGATTACATCAACCAGCTGGTGGCCGAAAGCAAGGAAAAGGCCGGCCCGGAGGTGATCGACGCGTTAAACGAGATCGTCGATATGCGCCGTGAACTGCTGGATCAGCTGAACAAGCAGCTCAGCAACCAGCTGTCGCTGTCGATCAACCTGCAGATCAATCAGCAGCAGCTGACCAGCGTCTACGGTTCGTTGCAGGATACGCTGACCCAGCAGATCTTCTGGGTCAACAGCAACAAGCCGGTCGATCTGGCGTGGCTGAAGGCGATGCCCGAGGCGGTGCGCGATCAGCTCGCCGGTCTCGATCTCAAATTCGACGGCGGCAAGCTGGTGCAGGGCGGGCTGAATGCGCTGGTGTTCCTGATCCCGATGCTGTTGGCGATCGGGGTATTGCGCTGGCGCTACCGGCTGATCGACGGCCATTTGCAAAAGCTGGCCAACGACGTGGGGCAACTTAAGCGCGATGGCCAACTGCACACGCCGAAGGCCATCGCGCTGACCTTGCTGAAAGTGTTGCCCGGCGCCGCGTTACTCCTCGGCGTCGGTTTCTGGATGTATCGCGCGGATTTCGGCATCAGCGACTTTATATGGGCATTGTCGCAGCAGCTGGCGCTGTCGTGGCTGGTGTTCGGCTTCAGCTATCGCATGCTGAAACCGGGCGGCATCGCCGAGCGGCATTTCAACTTCGGCGCCAACCTGTGCGCGCATTACCGCCGTCAGACGCTGCGACTGGGGTTGGCGCTGCAGCCGTTGATCTTCTGGTCGGTATTGGGCGAGAAAGCGCCGCTGCGTCTGGTGGAAGACGTGATCGGCCAGATCGTGGTGATGTTGACGCTGGCGCTGCTCACGGTGCTGGTGTTTCCGCTGTGCCGCGACAGCTGGCGTGAAAAAGGCTCGCATGCCGTGCGGCTGGTGGTGGTCACCGCGCTGGCCGCCACGCCGCTGATCCTGCTGGGGCTGATGTTCGCCGGCTACTTCTATACCACGCTGCGGCTGGCCAGCCGCTGGATAGACAGCCTGTATCTGTTTTTCCTGTGGAATATCGTATACCTGACCGCGCTGCGCGGCCTGAGCGTGGCGGCGCGGCGTCTGGCTTACCGGCGCGCGTTGGCGCGGCGGCAAAACGTGGCGAAAGAAGGAGCCGAAGGCGGCGAACCGGTGGTGGAAGAGCCGCCGCTGGCGCTCGATCAGATCAACCAGCAGTCGCTGCGCCTGACCACCCTGGTGCTGTTCGCCATCTTCGCCAGCGCCTTCTACGCCATTTGGTCGGATCTGGTGACGGTCATCGCTTATCTGGACAGCATCACGCTGTGGCATTACACCAGCACCGTGGCGGGCAGCAGCGTGTCGCAGGCGGTGACGCTGGGCAACATGATGGTGGCGATCGCCGCAGTGATTGTCGCCTACGTGCTCACCCGCAACTTGCCCGGTTTGCTGGAGGTGGCGGTGCTGTCGCGGCTGCAACTGCGGCAGGGGGCGTCTTACGCCATCACCACCGTGCTCACTTACCTGATTACCGCCGTGGGTGCCGTGGTTGCGCTGGGATCGCTCGGCGTATCCTGGGACAAACTGCAATGGCTGGCCGCCGGTCTGACGGTCGGGCTGGGCTTCGGCCTGCAAGAGATCTTCGCCAACTTCGTCTCCGGCCTGATCATTCTGTTCGAACGCCCGATCCGCATCGGCGATACCATCACCATCGGCACCTTCTCCGGTTCGGTCAGCAAGATCCGCATTCGCGCCACCACCATTACCGACTTCGATCGCAAAGAGGTGATCATTCCGAACAAGGCGTTCGTCACCGAGCGTCTGATCAACTGGTCGCTGTCCGATACCATCACCCGCGTGCTGATCAAGGTCGGCGTGGCCTACGGCTCCGATCTCGACAAGGTGAAAAAGGTGCTGCTGCAGGCGGCGCACGACAATCCACGGGTGATGACCGATCCCGAACCGCAGGTGTTCTTCCTCAACTTCGGCGCCAGCACGCTGGATCACGAACTGCGGCTCTATGTGCGGGAACTGCGCGATCGCAGCTACACGGTGGACGAACTGAATCGCTCAATCGACCGCTTGTGCCGGGAAAACGGCATCGACATCGCCTTCAATCAGCTGGAGGTGTATCTGCATAACCAGCAGGGCAATGAAGTGCAGGAAGTGAAAAGAACGCTATCGCCGGACGACGGCGGCCAGACGGCGGCGGATAAGCAATGAGAGGCGAAAGGGACAGCGGCGCTGTCCCCGGTTACTGTCCGGCAGGCAGATAGGGAGAGGTGACGCCGGCGCGCTGCAGCTTTTCCTGATAATCCCGTTTGACGATATCCAGCGCCGCCAGCGCGGTGGCCGGATCGATCTCGTTGCATTCCAGCAGGTAAATCAAGTCTACCGCCAGCTGCAGTTCGGGTGAGGCGTTTTCCAGAGACATAGCACCTGCGCTTATTTAATTAATGGGATGAATAACTCGGGTATCGGCAGAGTATAGTGAACCCGGCGCGCAACCGGGGAATAATCATTAAAATATTGTGATAAATCTTCAAAAACCGTTTTCTTTGCGCTCGATATTGCGCTCGATGCGCGCCAACGCCTGACGACAGCGCATCAGCCGCCCCTCCAGCGCCGCCAGCTCGTGCTGCAGCTTTTGCTGCGCCGCCAGCGTGGTCTGGCGCCCCAGCAGGCTTTCCCGATCCTGAATCATGGCGATCAGCCGGCGTTCGTAATCCTGATGCTCGGCCAGCTTGTGGTAGAGATCGACCTCGGGGGCTTCCTTCGGCTGATTCTTGCGCCGCAGCGCCTGGGTCGCCAGCTCGCGCTGCAGGGCGGCGATCTGAGCCACCAGTTTTTCGGCCAGAAAGGCCACCTGGCTGGCGCGGCTGTCGTTAGCGGCGTTTTGCAGCTGGGCGAAGTTTTTCTCCACTTCGGCCAGGTAGTCGCGCAGCCGCGTGCCGCGGTTGGCGAACAGGGCGGCGTCGAACCGCGCCTGCGGGATCGGGGCGTCGCCGCGCGGGCTGACTTCGGCCGCCAGCGCCGCAATCTGCTGTGCCAACACCTGTAATAGACGCTGAGTGCTCACATAAGCTCCCTCTTGATTTCAACAGGCGTAAGCTTGCCCGCGAAGCCGTCCTGAAACAAGCGCCGCATGCATATTCCGCCGGCGCGGCGCCGATGCTACAGTAAGCCGCAACCGATTGAGGAGCGAAGAACCGCATGACGCGTGGGTTATTGATCATTTTGGGCTGGTTGGCGGTGGTGCTGGCGACGTTGGGCGTGGTGTTGCCGCTGTTGCCGACCACGCCGTTCCTGCTGTTGGCCGCCTGGTGCTTCGCCCGCTCCTCGCCGCGCTTTCATCACTGGCTGCTGTACCGTTCCTGGTTTGGCCCTTATCTGCGCCATTGGCAGCAGCATCGCGCGCTGCCGCCGGGGGCGAAGTGGAAAGCGGTGCTGGTGATCGTGCTGACCTTCGCCTGTTCGCTGTGGCTGGTGAAAATCTGGTGGGTGCGCGGGCTGTTGCTGCTGATGTTGGCCATTTTGCTGACCTTTATGCTGCGCCTGCCGGTTATTGATCTGCCGCAACAAAAACAGCGCTGATTGTACCTTAAACTCCTCAATAGCTTTCAAGCCGCAGCCAGGCGACAAACGCAGGCATCCCCGGGAGCTTACTTAGGTAAGTAATGCGTGCGGTCAACAACGCTGCGGGTTGAAAGATGCAGGGGAGAGTTGCATTTGTCCGCCAGTTTGCATAGATTTGGGCGTTTTCGTGCGCGGATCGCCTGCCATTTTTTCTCCGGTGTGTTTCACCCGGGGGCGGCGGGTGAGCGGCGCGCCGGTTTTCAGGCAGTTTTATCAGGCAACAATTATGACCGCTACTGCGCAGCAGCTTCAGTTTATTAAAGACAGTATCAAAACCATCCCGGATTATCCGAAGCCGGGCATCCTGTTCCGCGACGTGACCAGCCTGCTGGAAAACCCGTTGGCCTACGCCGCCAGCATCGAGCTGCTGGTTGAGCGCTATCGCGAAGCGGGCGTGACCAAGGTGGTGGGTACCGAAGCGCGTGGTTTCCTGTTCGGCGCGCCCGTCGCGTTAGCGTTGGGCGTCGGTTTCGTGCCGGTGCGCAAACCGGGCAAACTGCCGCGCGCCACGCTCAGCGAAAGCTATGAGCTGGAGTACGGCACCGACAAGCTGGAGATCCACACCGACGCCATCACCGCGGGCGACAAAGTGCTGGTGGTGGACGATCTGCTGGCGACCGGCGGCACCATTGAAGCGACCACCAAACTGATCCGCCGTCTGGGCGGTGAAGTGAAAGACGCCGCGTTCATCATCAACCTGCCGGATCTGGGCGGAGAAGCGCGTCTGAACAAGCTGGGCATCGACTGCTACTGCCTGGTGGACTTCGCCGGTCATTGATGCGGCATCGCCCCTTGGGCACAACGGCCTCGCGGATTGCCGCGGGGCTGTGTTAGCATGACCCTCCAGATTACTCGACTTCTCCGGTATTAATGAGCTATCAGGTTCTCGCCCGTAAGTGGCGCCCTCAAACGTTCGCAGACGTGGTCGGCCAGGAACATGTCCTGACCGCGCTGGCCAACGGCCTCTCGCTGGGGCGGATCCATCACGCCTATCTGTTCTCGGGCACGCGCGGCGTGGGGAAAACCACCATCGCCCGCTTGCTGGCCAAAGGCCTGAACTGTGAAACCGGCATCACCGCCACGCCGTGCGGCCAATGCGACAACTGCCGCGAGATCGAGCAGGGGCGCTTCGTCGATCTGATCGAGATCGACGCCGCTTCCCGAACCAAGGTGGAAGATACCCGCGATCTGCTGGACAACGTTCAGTACGCGCCGGCGCGCGGCCGCTTCAAGGTCTACCTGATCGATGAAGTGCACATGCTCTCGCGCCACAGCTTCAACGCGTTGCTGAAGACGCTGGAAGAGCCGCCGCCGCACGTCAAATTCCTGTTGGCCACCACCGATCCGCAAAAATTGCCGGTGACCATTCTTTCCCGCTGCCTGCAGTTTCACCTCAAAGCGCTGGACGTCGATCAGATCCGCCAGCAGCTGGAAACGGTGCTGACGGCGGAGCAGATCACCAGCGACGCCCGCGCGCTGCAGCTGCTGGCGCGCGCCGCCGACGGCAGCATGCGCGATGCGCTGAGCCTGACCGATCAGGCGATCGCCATGGGGCAGGGGCAGGTGACCGCCGCCACCGTCAGCCAGATGCTCGGTACGCTCGATGACGAGCAGCCGCTGGCGATCCTCGAAGCGCTGGTCAGCGCCGACGGTGAAAAGGTGATGGCGCAGGTCGCGCAGGCCGCTTCGCGCGGCGTGGATTGGGAAAACCTGCTGGTGGAGACGCTGGCGTTGCTGCACCGCATTGCGATGGTGCAACTGCTGCCTTCGATGCTCGACAACCACTACGCCGCCGTGGAACAACGGCTGCGTGAGCTGGCGCGCACCCTGCCGCCGGCCGATGTGCAACTCTATTACCAGACGCTGTTGGTGGGCCGCAAAGAGCTGGCCTATGCGCCGGATCGCCGCATGGGGGTTGAGATGACCCTGCTGCGCGCGCTGGCGTTTCACCCGAAAGCGGTGATCCCGGAGCCGGTGGCGTTGGTGCAGACCGCGCCGACGCCGATGGCGCAGCCGCAGCAGGCCGCATCGCCACAGCCGCCGCAGTTTCAGGACGCGCCGCCGCCGCTAGGGCAGCCGGCCGCGCCGCAGCGACAATCATCGACCCCTTTACCGGATGCCACCGCCCAGCTGTTGAAAGCGCGGTCCCAGCTGCAACGGCAGCAGGGAGCATCCACACCAAAAAAGAATGAGCCGGCGGCGCCAGGAATAGCGCGGCCGGCAAACTCGGCGCTGGGGCGTTTGGCTTCCGTGACCGAGCGCAGCCAGCAGCGCCTGGCGGAGAAGAAGGTGCCGGAAAAACCGGCGAAACCGGAAGCCTATCGTTGGCGCGCGCAGACCGAGCCCGAGGCGGCGCCGGAACCGCTGGCGACGCCGAAAGCGCTGCGCACGGCGTTGGAGCACGAGAAAACGCCGGAGCTGGCCGCCAAGCTGGTGGTGGAGTCGCTGGAGCGCGACGCCTGGGCGGCGGAAATCGATAAGCTGAAGATCCCGAAACTGGTGCAGCAGCTGGCGTTGAACGCCTTCAAGCAGCAGCCGGAGCCGGGCAAGATTAGCCTCCATCTGCGGTCTTCGCAGCGCCATCTGAATTCGCCTTCGGCGCAGAAGACGCTGGCCGACGCGCTCGGTGAGCTGTACGGCAGCCCGATCGAGCTGACCGTGGTGGAGGACGATAATCCGGCGGAGCGCACCCCGCTGGAATGGCGACAAGCCATCTATGAGGAAAAGCTGGCGCAGGCGCGCCAGTCCATCGAAGCGGATACCAACATTCAGACGCTGCGCCGATTCTTCGACGCGGATCTGGATGAAGAGAGTATTCGCCCCCTTTAAACGCTGCGCGATGTGCGCGGCCCTAGCGACGAGAGACGACTATGTTTGGTAAAGGCGGTCTGGGCAACCTGATGAAGCAAGCCCAGCAAATGCAAGAAAAAATGCAGCAGATGCAGGAAGAAGTCGCCAAATTGGAAGTGACCGGCGAATCTGGCGCCGGCCTGGTGAAAGTCACCATCAATGGCGCGCACAACTGCCGCCGCGTGGAAATCGATCCAAGCCTGATGGAAGACGACAAAGAGATGCTGGAAGATCTGATCGCCGCTGCGTTTAACGACGCCGCGCGCCGCATCGAAGAGACCCAGAAAGAGAAAATGGCCTCCGTCTCCAGCGGCATGCAGTTGCCGCCTGGCTTCAAGATGCCGTTCTGATGCAAACCAGCCCGCTCCTTGAATCCCTGATGGAGGCGCTGCGCTGCCTGCCGGGCGTCGGCCCGAAATCGGCTCAGCGCATGGCGTTTCAGCTGCTGCAGCGCGATCGCAGCGGCGGCATGCGCCTGGCGCAGGCGTTGACGCGCGCGATGTCGGAGATCGGCCACTGCGCCGACTGCCGCACCTTCACCGAGCAGGACGTCTGCACCATCTGCGCCAATCCGCGCCGCCAGCAAAACGGCCAGATTTGCGTGGTGGAAAGCCCGGCGGATATCCACGCCATCGAGCAGACCGGCCAGTTCGCCGGGCGCTACTTTGTGCTGATGGGGCATCTGTCGCCGCTGGACGGCATCGGGCCGGGCGATATCGGTCTGGATCGCCTGGAGCAACGGCTGGAAAAGGAAAGCATCACCGAAGTGATCCTCGCCACCAACCCGACGGTGGAAGGGGAGGCGACCGCCAACTATATCGCCGAGATGTGTGGCCAGTATGGCGTGCTCGCCAGCCGCATCGCCCACGGCGTGCCGGTGGGCGGCGAGCTGGAGATGGTCGACGGCACCACGCTGTCGCATTCGCTGGCGGGACGCCACGCCATCAAGTTCTGATGTTTTCCCGGATGGGGCCGCCCGGCCCCATTGTTTTTGCCAAAAATTTCCCGCCGTCCGCTTGAAAAACAAGACCCTGACCCTCATCTGATCCTCATTGTTCGATTTTGGTAGCCATTGTCTTTGAGGTAATCAATGAGTATGAAAGGTCAAGAAACCCGCGGGTTCCAGTCTGAAGTAAAACAGCTGCTTCATTTGATGATCCATTCGCTGTACTCCAACAAAGAAATTTTTCTGCGCGAGCTGATCTCCAACGCCTCTGACGCCGCCGACAAGCTGCGCTTCCGCGCTCTGTCCGCGCCGGAGCTGTATGCCGGCGACGGCGAGCTGCGCGTGCGTTTGTCCTTCGATAAAGAGCAGCGCACCCTGACCATTGCCGACAACGGCATCGGTATGCGCCGCGAAGAAGTGATCGAAAACCTCGGCACCATCGCCAAATCGGGCACCAAAGCGTTTCTGGAATCCATCGGTTCCGACCAGGCGAAAGACAGCCAACTGATCGGCCAATTCGGCGTCGGTTTCTACTCGGCGTTCATCGTGGCGGACAAAGTGACCGTGCGCACCCGCGCGGCCGGCGCCGCCGATGACGAGGGCGTGTTCTGGGAGTCCGCCGGTGAAGGCGACTACACCATCGCCGACATCACCAAAGAAACCCGCGGCACCGAAATCACCCTGCATCTGCGCGAAGGCGAAGATGAGTACCTCGACGCCTGGCGCCTGCGCTCGGTGATCGGCAAATATTCCGATCACATCGCCTTGCCGGTGGAGATCGAAAGCAAGAATGAAGAAGACGGCACCGTCACCTGGGAGAAGATCAACAAGGCGCAGGCCCTGTGGACCCGCAGCAAGGCTGACGTGACCGACGAAGAGTACAAAGAGTTTTACAAGCACATCGCCCACGATTTCACCGATCCGCTGAGCTGGAGCCACAATCGGGTGGAAGGCAAGCAGGAATATACCAGCCTGCTGTATATCCCGGCGCAGGCGCCGTGGGACATGTGGAACCGCGATCACAAGCACGGCCTGAAGCTGTACGTGCAGCGCGTGTTCATCATGGACGACGCCGAGCAGTTCATGCCGAACTATCTGCGCTTCGTGCGCGGCCTGATCGATTCCAACGATCTGCCGCTGAACGTATCGCGCGAGATCCTGCAAGACAGCCGCGTGACGCAGAACCTGCGCGGCGCGCTGACCAAGCGCGTGCTGCAGATGCTGGATAAGCTGGCCAAAGATGACGCCGAAGGCTACCAGAAATTCTGGCAGCAGTTCGGTCTGGTGCTGAAAGAAGGCCCGGCGGAAGATAACGGCAACCAGGAAGCGATCGCCAAACTGCTGCGCTTCGCCACCACCCATGGCGACAGCTCGGCGCAGACCGTGTCGCTGGAAGAGTACGTCGGCCGCATGGCGGAAGGGCAGGAAAAGATTTACTACATCACCGCCGACAGCTACGCCGCCGCCAAGAGCAGCCCGCATCTGGAGCTGTTCCGCAAGAAAGGTATCGAAGTGCTGCTGTTGTCCGATCGCATCGACGAGTGGATGATGAGCTACCTGACCGAGTTCGACGGCAAGCCGTTCCAGTCGGTCAGCAAGGCGGATGAAACGCTGGATAAACTGGCGGATGAAACCGAAGAGCAGAAGGCGGCCGAGAAGCAGTTGGAACCGTTCATCGAACGCGTGAAAACCCTGCTGGGCGACCGCGTGAAGGATGTGCGTCTGACGCACCGCCTGACCGATACGCCGGCGATCGTGGTGACCGACGCCGACGAGATGAGCACCCAGATGGCCAAGCTGTTCGCCGCTGCGGGCCAGCAGGCGCCGGAAGTGAAGTACATTTTCGAGCTTAATCCTGAGCATGCGTTGGTCAAACGCGCATCCGACGTGGGCGATAACGAACATTTCGCCGAGTGGATCGACCTGCTTTTGGATCAGGCGCTGTTGGCTGAACGCGGCACGCTGGAGGATCCGAACCTGTTCATCCGCCGCATGAACAAGTTGCTGTCCGCCTGAAGTTGATTATATGCGCCCTTAACGGCACCGTTAGGGGCGCATTTCCTGTTTTTCCCTGCATTTTCCCCTCTTTTGTTCGCTTGAATTTTTGCATGTTCCGCAATCGATTTCCTTCGCGCGCCTTGAGCCTGCCCCCCCTGAAATGGTATCGTTGAGCGTTTTCGCAATTTTATAAAAACTACATAGCAAGGGGATTTACGCAATGCGTATCATTCTGCTGGGCGCTCCGGGCGCTGGTAAAGGTACTCAGGCTCAATTCATCATGGAGAAATACGGCATTCCGCAAATCTCCACCGGTGATATGTTGCGCGCAGCCGTGAAGGCCGGCAGTGAACTGGGCAAGCAGGCGAAAGAGATCATGGACGCCGGCAAGCTGGTGACCGATGAGCTGGTGATCGCGCTGGTCAAAGAGCGCATCGCTCAGGAAGATTGCCGCAAGGGCTTCCTGTTGGACGGCTTCCCGCGCACCATTCCGCAGGCTGACGCGATGAAAGAAGCCGGCATCAACGTTGACTTCGTGCTGGAGTTCGACGTGCCGGACGAGCTGATCGTTGACCGCATCGTTGGCCGCCGCGTGCACGCGCCGTCCGGCCGCGTATACCACGTGAAGTTCAATCCGCCGCAGGTGGAAGGCAAAGACGACGTGACCGGCGAAGAGCTGACCACGCGCAAGGACGATCAGGAAGAGACCGTGCGCAAGCGCCTGGTGGAATACCATCAGATGACCGCGCCGCTGATCTCTTACTACAGCAAAGAAGCGGCAGCGGGCAACACCCAATACCGCAAAATCGACGGCACCCGCAAGGTGGCCGAAGTGAGCGCAGAGCTGGCGACTATCCTCGGTTGATAGCAAGCTGGCTGTGCATGACGCCGGGCCTGTGGTCCGGCGTTTTTTTTGCCGTTTTCCCGCCAAATTGTGATCGCGGCGGCTTGTTGCGGCCGTGCCCGTTAATCGCCCGCGCCAAATGGCGTATAACAAGCCTGCGTTTTCATCCTCAGCAGGGAGCCGGCATGCTCAGACAGACCAAACTTCTGGCGGAAGCCACCGCGCGCCAGATCGTCCAGCGGGCGATGGGCATCATCAGCCATTCCGTCAACGTGATGGACAGCAACGGCGTGATCATCGCTTCCGGCAACCCGCAGCGCCTGTTCCAGCGTCATGAAGGCGCGGTGCTGGCGCTGGCGGAGAATCGGGTGGTGGAAATCGATCGCGCCACCGCCGAACACCTGAAGGGCGTGCGGCCCGGCATCAACCTGCCGTTCAGCTTTCGCAATCAGCGGGTGGGAGTGATCGGCATTTCCGGCGAGCCGGCCGAGGTGCGCGCCTACGCCGAGTTGGTCAAAATGGCGGCGGAGATGATGGTGGAGCAGGCGGCGCTGCTGGATCAGCACCAGTGGGAAAAACGCTACCGGGAAGAGCTGGCGAACCAGCTGTTGCAGCCGCAGCCGAACACGGCGTCGCTGGAAGCGATGGCGGCGTATCTGGGATTGGATCTGCGTCAGGCGCGCATCGTCTGGATCGTCGAGCTGCAAGAGGCGCAGCCGCACCTGCTGCGCGAACTGCTGGCTGAGCTGGAGGCCACCCAGCGCGATGCGTTGATCGCCATTACCGGCTTCAATGAAATGACCCTGCTGCGCCCGGCCAGCATGGCGCAAGGCGAGTGGAGCCTGAAGCTGGAGCGCCAACAGGCGCAGCGTTTGCAAAACCAGCTCAAGCACCGCTTTCGGGTGCGGCTGATCGTCGGCGGTTTCTACGACGATCCGCAAAGCGCCTACCGCTCCAGCCTGACCGCGCGCGCCACCCAGGCGATGGCGCAGCGCCTGAAATTGCGCCACGCCACGCTGTTCTACCACGACTATCCGCTGCCGTCGCTGCTGTGCGATCTCGGGGAGGACTGGCGAGCGCAAGAGCTGGGGCGCCCCTGGCGGACGCTGGAGGAACAGGATGAAAAAGGCGTGCTGCGCGCCACGCTGCGCCACTATTTTTCGCAGAATTGTGATCAGACGCAGGCCGCCGCGCAGCTGCATATTCACGTCAATACCCTGCGCTATCGCCTGCAGCGCATCGAAGCCATAACCGGTATGAAAATCAATCAATTAACTGACTCTCTGCGGTTGTATATCGGCATGCTGATGCACGACTGAGTTGTGCCAACCCACAAATTCCGCGCCGTTCCTTCGGCGATTTTTTGTTGTTTCCCCTCAGGCCAACGCCGGGCGCGCGGGATATGTTGGCCTGCACATCAACCACGGAGAAAACAACAATGACAACCGTATCCACTCTGGGGGCGCTGGTGGCGTTAGCCGTCGCCATCGTCCTGATTCTACGCAAGGTTCCACCGGCTTACGGCATGATTGCCGGCGCGCTGGCGGGCGGGCTGTGCGGCGGCGCCGATCTGGTGCAGACCGTGACGCTGATGATCGGCGGGGCGCAGGGCATCACCAACGCCGTGATGCGCATTCTGGCGGCGGGGGTATTGGCCGGGGTGCTGATCGAATCCGGCGCGGCGCACACCATCGCCGAAACTATCGTACGCAAGGTGGGCGAAACCCGCGCGCTGCTGGCGCTGGCGGTGGCTACACTGATCCTGACGGCGGTGGGGGTGTTTATCGACGTGGCGGTGATCACCGTCGCGCCGATCGCGCTGTCGATCGCCCAAAAGGCCGGCATTTCTCGTGCGGCGATCCTGCTGGCGATGATCGGCGGCGGCAAGGCCGGCAACGTGATGTCGCCCAACCCGAACACCATCGCGGCGGCGGACAACTTCCACGTGCCGCTCACCTCGGTGATGATGGCCGGCATCGTGCCGGGGCTGTGCGGCCTGGTGGTGGCCTATCTGCTGGCGCGTCGCCTGAGCGATAAAGGTAGCAGGGTGATGGCTGAAGAGCTGACTCAGCATGCCGAAGGGGCGCGGCCGGGCTTCGCTGCGGCGATCAGCGCGCCGCTGGTGGCGATCCTGCTGCTGTCGCTGCGGCCGATCGCCGGTATCGCCGTTGATCCGCTGATCGCGCTGCCGGCCGGCGGTTTGGCGGGCGCGCTGCTGATGGGGCGCATTCGTCAGTGCAATCAGTTTATGGTCTCCGGCCTGTCGCGCATGGCGCCGGTGGCGATCATGCTGCTCGGCACCGGCACGCTGGCGGGCATTATCGCCAACTCGGCGCTGAAGGATGTCTTGATTACCGGTTTGACGCACACCGGGCTGCCGGCCTGGCTGCTGGCGCCGCTGTCCGGCGCGCTGATGTCGATGGCGACCGCCTCGACCACCGCCGGCACCGCCGTCGCCTCCGGGGTGTTCAGCTCCACGCTGCTTGAGCTGGGGGTGAGCGGATTGGCCGGCGCGGCGATGATCCATGCGGGCGCCACGGTGCTGGATCACCTGCCGCACGGCAGCTTCTTCCACGCCACCGGCGGCAGCGTCAATATGGCGGTGCACGAGCGGCTCAAACTGTTGCCGTATGAAACGCTGGTGGGGTTCACCATCGCGGCAATCTCGGCGCTGATGTTTGGCGTATTTAACCTGGCGGGATAAGGAACAGTGATGAAAACGCTGAAAAAAGTGGTTATTGCCCCGGATTCTTTCAAAGAGAGCCTGAGCGCGCTCGGCGTCGCCGACGCCATTGAGCGGGGATTCCGTCAGATTTACCCGCAGGCGCACTACGTGAAGCTGCCGATGGCGGACGGCGGTGAAGGGACGGTGGAGTCGATGGTGGCGGCCACCGGCGGTGAAATCGTTCAGGTGACGGTCACCGGCCCGCTGGGGGAGCCGGTGCAGGGGTTCTATGGCTTGTTGGGCGACGGCGAAACCGCGGTGATTGAAATGGCCGCCGCCTCCGGGCTGCACTTGGCGCCGCCCAACCGGCGCGATCCGCGCATCACCACCAGTTACGGCACCGGCGAACTGATGCTGGCGGCGCTGGATCGCGGCGTGAAGGCGATCGTTCTCGGCATTGGCGGCAGCGCCACCAACGACGGCGGCGCCGGAATGATGCAGGCGCTGGGCGTTAAATTGCTGGATAAGGATCGTCGCCCGCTGGCAATGGGCGGCGCGGCGCTGGCGCAGCTGGCGCACCTCGATCTCGCCGGACTGGACGCACGTTGGCAGCGGGTGAGCGTAACCGCCGCCTGCGACGTGGATAACCCGCTGTGCGGTGCAAAGGGCGCGTCGGCGGTATTTGGGCCGCAGAAAGGGGCGACGCCGGAGATGGTGGCGCAGCTCGATGCGGCGTTGCACCACTATGGCGAACTGCTGGAACGGGAAACCGGCCGCGCCGTGCTGAGCCAGCCAGGGGCGGGTGCGGCGGGCGGCATGGGGGCGGCGCTGCTTGGCATGCTCAACGCGCGCTTGCGGCCGGGCATCGAGATCGTCACTGAAACCCTGCGCCTGGATGAAGCGGTGCGCGATGCCGATTTGGTGATCACCGGCGAAGGGCGGCTGGACAGCCAGTCTGTCCACGGTAAAACGCCGATCGGCGTGGCGCGGGTAGCCAAGCGTCACGGCGTGCCGGTGATCGCCATTGCCGGCAGCCTGGCGCCGGATTATCCGGTGGTGCATCAACACGGCATCGATGCGGCGTTTTCGGTGCTCGATCGCATCGTGACGCTGGAAGACGCGCTGGCGGACGCCGATCGCAATCTGCAGGTGACGGCGCGCAATGTGGCGGCGGTATGGCAGCTGGCGCAAGGAAGATGCCCACAGGCATAGCCTGTTGCTGTTATCGGTTTCGACGCAGGACTTTTCCGTTACAATAGCCGGCATTAATGGCTGCTGACATCCCGACCCAGAACGGAATGCCGGCCGGAAAGGAAATGAGGGGAACTGAGATGAAGCAAGAGAAACACGGCGTATTGCTGGTGAACCTGGGCACGCCAGATGCGCCGACCTCGTCGGCGGTCAAACGCTATCTGAAGGAATTCCTCAGTGACGATCGCGTGGTCGACACGGCGCCGCTGATCTGGTGGCCGATCCTCAACGGCGCGATCTTGCCGATCCGTTCGCCGCGCGTGGCTAAACTCTATCAGTCGGTGTGGATGGAAGAGGGTTCGCCGCTGCTGGTGTACAGCCGCCGCCAACAGCGGGCGCTGGCGGCGCGCATGCCGAATACGCCGGTGGAGTTGGGCATGAGCTACGGTTCGCCGAGCCTGGCGGAAGCCATCGACAAGTGCTGGCGCAGGGCGTGACCAACCTGGTGGTGCTGCCGCTCTATCCGCAATATTCCTGTTCCACCAGCGCGGCGGTATGGGACGGCGTAGCCCGGGTGCTGAAAGGCTATCGCCGCTTGCCGTCGGTGGCCTTCATTCGCGATTACGCCGAACACCCAGCCTATATCGCCGCGCTGCAACAAAGCGTGGAGCGTTCGTTCGCCGAGCACGGCCAGCCGGACCGGCTGGTGCTGTCTTTCCACGGCATCCCCAAACGTTATGCGCGGCTTGGCGACGACTACCCGCAGCGCTGCGAGGATACGCTGCGTGCGCTGAGCGCGACGCTGCCGCTGGCGCCGGAGCGGGTGATGATGACGTACCAATCGCGCTTCGGCCGCGAGCCTTGGCTGACGCCGTATACCGATGAGACCCTAAAAGGGCTGCCGGCGCAGGGCGTGAAGCACATTCAGCTGCTCTGCCCCGGTTTCTCGGCGGACTGCCTGGAAACGCTGGAAGAGATTAAAGAGCAGAACCGCGAGATCTTCCTTAAGGCCGGCGGCGAGAAGTTTGAATACATCTCAGCGTTGAACGACGAGCCGGCGCATATCGATATGATGCAGCAGTTGGTGGCGCAGCGTCTGTAATCATCCATAATCTGTCTATTAGGTGCATCGTGATCGGGCGGGGATGTGTTAACATTCTCCGCTTGTTAAACCGCCACCACCACCAATCACATGAAATTTCCTGGTAAACGCAAGTCCAAACACTATTTCCCGGTGAGCGCCCGCGATCCGCTTCTGCAGCAGGCCCAGCCCGAAAGTGAAATCAGCACCTCGTATATCGTCGGCATCGACCAGACGCTGGTGGATATCGAGGCGAAAGTGGACGACGCTTTTGTCCAGCGCTACGGCCTGAGCCTGGGCCACTCTCTGGTGATCGAAGATGACGTCGCCGAGGCGCTGTATCAGGAATTGAATGAAAACAACCTGGTCACCCATCAGTTCGCCGGCGGCACCATCGGCAACACCATGCACAACTATTCGGTGCTGGCGGACGACCGCTCGGTGCTGCTCGGCGTGATGTGCAGCAACGTGAAAATCGGCAGCTACGCCTACCGTTATCTGTGCAATACCTCCAGCCGCACCGATCTTAACTATCTGCAGGGCGTTGACGGCGCCATCGGCCGCTGTTTCACGCTGATCGGCGAAAGCGGCGAGCGCACCTTCGCCATCAACCCCGGCCAGATGAACCAGCTGCGCCCGGAAAGCATCCCTGAAGAGGTGATCGCCGGCGCGTCGGCGCTGGTGCTGAGCTCTTATCTGGTGCGCTGCAAGGAAGGGGAGCCGATAAAGGAGGCTACCCTGCAGGCGATCGAATACGCCAAAAAGCACGATGTGCCGGTGGTGCTGACCCTGGGCACCAAGTACGTGATCGCCGACAACCCGCAGTGGTGGCGCGACTTCCTGAAGGAAAATGTGACCATTCTGGCGATGAACGAAGACGAAGCGCTGGAGCTGACCGGGCTGAGCGATCCGTTGACCGCCTCGGACATGGCGCTGGAGTGGGTGGATCTGGTGCTGTGCACCGCCGGGCCGAACGGCCTGTATATGGCGGGCTACACCGAAGAGGCCAACAAGCGTCAGACCCAGCACCCGCTGTTGCCGGGGCATATCGCCGAGTTCAACCGCTACGAGTTCAGCCGCGCCATGCGCCGCGAACACTGTGAGCATCCGCTGCGCGTTTACTCGCACATCGCGCCGTATATGGGCGGGCCGGAGAAGATCATGAACACCAACGGCGCCGGCGACGGCGCGCTGTCGGCGTTGCTGCACGATATCGCCGCCAACGGTTATCACCGCCACAACGTGCCGAACTCGAGCAAGCACGTGCGCAGTTACCTGACATACTCTTCGTTGGCGCAGGTGTGCAAATACGCCAATCGCGTCAGCTACCAGGTGTTGAACCAGCATTCGCCGCGTCTCACTCGCGGCCTGCCGGAGCGCGAAGACAGCCTGGAAGAGTCCTATTGGGAGCGTTAACCCGCTGAAAAAGAAAAGGTCCGGCATGCCGGACCTTTTTTTGTGCGCGGTGCCTCAGATCGGGCAGCCCCCCATTTTTTCTTCTTCGCTCAGGGTATCCAGCTGCAGGATGTTCAGCATGCTGTTGGCGATCTCCCGTTCGCCCATCACCACCTGATTGGCGCCGCGATCGGTGATGTAGGCCACCTCGTCGTCGTAGTGGGCGCGGGCGATGATCTCGATGTTCGGCCGCTTGGCGCGCGCCGAGGCGACGATCTCGCCGGCCTCATAGCCGTTGGGGATGGTCAGCAGCAGCCAGCGCGCGCAGTCGAGCCGCGCCAGATCCATCACTTCCGGATTGGCGGCGTTGCCCAGCACCGTCTTGATGCCCTGTTCGCGCAGCGCTTCCACCCGCGGGCGGGAGTTCTCGATCACCACCAGCGGAATGCCCGCCTCGGCCAGTTTGCCGCCCAGCAGGCTGCCGACGCGGCCGTAGCCGACCACCAGCGCATGGTTGCACATGTCCACCGGGATCTGCTTCTCCTCTTCCACCGCCTCTTCGAGGATTTGCTCTTCGATGGTTTCGGTTTTGGCCAGATAGCGCTCCAGCAGGGTGAACAGCAGCGGGTTGAGCATGATGGACAGAATGGCGCCGGCCAGCACCAGATTGCGCCCGTGTTCCGACATCATGCCGAGCGCGATGCCGAGGCCCGCCAGAATAAAGGCGAACTCGCCGATCTGCGCCAGGCTGGCGGAGATGGTCAGCGCGGTGCGCTTGGAGTGGCCGAACATTTTCACCAACAGGAACGCGGCGGCGGATTTGCCGAACACGATGATCGCCAGCGTCGCCAGCACCGCCAGCGGTTCGTTAATCACGATCATCGGATCGAACAGCATGCCTACCGAGACGAAGAACAGCACCGCGAACGCGTCGCGCAGCGGCAGGGTGTCGTGCGCCGCGCGGTGGCTCAGCTCGGACTCGTTCAGCACCATGCCGGCGAAGAAGGCGCCCAGCGCGAAGGAGACGTCGAACAGCTTCACCGCGCCGTAGGCGATGCCAAGCGCCAGCGCCAATACCGCCAGGGTGAACAGCTCGCGCGAGCCGGTGCTGGCGGTTTTCGACAGGATCCACGGCACCAAACGGCGGCCGACCACGATCATCAACGCGATGAAGGCGATGACCTTGCCGATGGTCAGCGCCAGCTCCATCAGCAGCTGGCTGCTGCTGGCGTTGTCGTTGCCCAGCATATTGCCGAAGGCGGGCAGTAATACCAGCGTCAGCACCATCGCCAAATCTTCGACGATCAGCCAGCCGATAGCGATTTGCCCGCGCTGGCTGTCGATCAATTGCCTCTCCTCCAGCGCGCGCAACAGCACCACGGTGCTGGCGGTGGAGAGACAGAGGCCGAACACCAGGCCGGAGATCAGATCCCAGCCGAGCAGCTTGGACAGCCCCATGCCGAGCAGGGTAGCGACGGCTATCTGCGCCACGGCGCCGGGTATGGCGATAGATTTTACTGCGAGGAGGTCTTTCAAAGAGAAGTGCAGGCCAACACCGAACATCAACAGGATAACGCCGATTTCCGCCAGTTCCGGCGCCAGTGAGGTATCGGCGACGAAACCGGGGGTGAACGGGCCGGCGAGCACCCCTGCGGCCAGATATCCCACCAGGGGTGAGATGCGCAGGCGGTTCGCCAGCATACCGAGGAGGAAGGCGAGTACTAACCCTCCGACGATGGTGGTGATGAGCGGTGTTGAATTATGCATCCATACTCCTTCTGGCTATGCATCGCGGCACGGGAGAAACGCAACAAAGTTACGAAAAGATACATTTAGTTTATTGCATTTGTTCGCGGCTTGCTTGGCTAATTTGGCCTTTTTTGTAAAAAAGCAGAGGATTTCGCTTAAGGCGCGGCAATGAGGGAGTTTTGTGCCAGATAAACCAAATAACATTGATTTATCCGTAGGATAACCCGGATGAATAAATAATTTCATCCGGGCGGTTCGCGGGGTTATTGCGGTTTATGCTCCATATTGGGCAGTAGCGCGGTGATAATGCCGATCAGCGGCAGGAAAGCACAGATTTGGTAGACCAGCTCGATACTGGTCAAATCGGCGACATAACCAAGAACTGCCGCACCTAACCCGCCCATACCGAAAGCAAAACCGAAGAATAAACCGGAAACCATGCCGACTTTACCGGGGATCAGCTCCTGTGCGTAGACCAGGATGGCGGAGAACGCCGAGGCGAGAATAACCCCGATGATCACCGTCAAAATGCCGGTCCAGTACAGGGATGCATGGGGTAAAATAAGCGTAAATGGCGCTGCGCCAAGGATTGAGCCCCAAATAACGTATTTTCTCCCTATCTTGTCGCCAAGAGGCCCGCCGATGATGGTTCCGGCGGCCACCGCGAACAGGAAGGCGAACAGGTGAATTTGCGCATTCTGCACCGAAACGCCGAACTTATGTATCAGATAAAAGGTGTAATAGCTGCTGATGCTGGCCAGATAGAAGTATTTAGAGAAAATCAGCACCAGCAGAATGCCCAGCGAGTAGGCGACGGTACGTTTTGGCAGCGGTTTCAGCATTGCGGGGCTTTTCGGCTGCCCTTTCGCCGCCCGATGCTGATGTTGGTACCACTTGCTGACCTGCAGCAATACCACGATCGCCAGCAGCGCCGCCAGCGTGAACCAGGCGACGTTGCCTTTGCCGTAAGGCGCGATGATCAGCGCGGCCAGCAGCGGGCCGAGCGAGCTGCCGAAGTTGCCGCCGACCTGGAACAGCGACTGCGCCAGGCCGTGTCGTCCGCCGGAGGCCATGCGCGCCACGCGCGAGGATTCCGGGTGGAATACCGATGAGCCGGTGCCCACCAGCGCCGCCGCCAGCAGCACCAGCGGGAAGGTGTTCGCCACCGACAGCAGCAGCAGGCCGGACAGGGTAAAGCCCATGCCGATAGGCAGTGAGTAAGGCTGCGGGTGTTTATCGGTGTAATAGCCGATCAGCGGTTGCAGCAGGGAAGCCGTTAGCTGATAGGTCAGGGTGATCATACCGATCTGCACGAAGCTGAGGTGGAAATCGGCTTGCAGGATCGGGTAAATCGCCAGGATCAGCGACTGGATCATATCGTTGAGCAGGTGAGACACGCTGATGGCGCCGAGGATGGAGAAAGCGGTCCTCTTTACCGTACTGCCCTTGGCGGGCGGCATCGCGCTTTGGCTACTGTCGGTCATATTATTATTAGCCTGATAAGTTGTTGAGCACAGAGATGACATCTTAGGCAGGGCGTTCAATTTTTACCATATCTGAAATAATCAGACTCACATCGCAAAAAATTGAAATCAGCTGTCATTAATTCGCGCTACAATTTCGCCCTCATCATAAAAGCCATTTAATACACGGAGATCCGCCATGCGTTTTTCGCTGAAAACCACCGCATGCGCGTTGGCCGTATCCCTGACGCTGCTGTCGGGGGCCGCCAGTGCCTGGGAAAAGGATAAGACCTACGCCATCACCATTCTGCATACCAACGATCATCACGGTCACTTCTGGCAGAACGATCACGGTGAATACGGTCTGGGCGCGCAGAAAACCCTGGTGGACGGCATTCGCCGCGAAGTGGCGGCGCAGGGCGGCAGCGTGCTGTTGCTGTCCGGCGGCGATATCAACACCGGCGTGCCGGAATCGGATCTGCAGGACGCCGAGCCGGACTTTCGCGGCATGAACCTGGTGGGTTACGACGCGATGGCGATCGGCAACCACGAATTCGACAACCCGCTGAGCGTGCTGCGCCAGCAGGAGAAGTGGGCGACCTTCCCGCTCTTGTCCGCCAACATCTACCAGAAAAGCACAGGCCAGCGCCTGTTCAAGCCTTACGCCTTGTTCGACAAGCAGGGTATCAAGATTGCCGTGATCGGCCTGACGACCGACGACACCGCCAAGATAGGCAATCCGGAGTACTTCACCGACATGGAGTTCCGCGTGCCGGCGCAGGAAGCGAAGCAGGTGGTGGAGCAACTGCGCAAGGACGAGAAGCCGGACGTGATCATCGCCGCCACCCATATGGGGCACTACGACAACGGCGAGCATGGCTCTAACGCGCCGGGCGACGTGGAGATGGCGCGCAGCCTGCCGGCGGGATATCTCGACATGATCGTCGGCGGCCACTCGCAGGATCCGGTGTGCATGGCCGGTGACAACCGCAAACAGGCGGATTACGTACCGGGCACGCCATGCTCGCCGGATCGTCAGAACGGCACCTGGATCGTGCAGGCGCACGAGTGGGGCAAATACGTCGGGCGCGCCGATTTCGAATTCCGCAACGGCGAGCTGAAGCTGGTGCATTATCAGCTGATCCCGGTGAACCTGAAGAAGAAGGTGGAGAAAGCCGACGGCACCAGCGAGCGCGTGTACTACACCCAGCAGATTGCGGAAGATCCGACCATGATGAAGCTGCTGACGCCGTTCCAGGATAAGGGCAAGGCGCAGCTGGGCGTGAAGATCGGCAGCGTCAACGGCAAGCTTGAAGGCGATCGCAGCAAGGTGCGCTTCGTGCAGACCAACCTGGCGCGGGTGATGCTGGCGGCGCAGAGGGAGCGCGCCGACGCCGACTTCGCCGTGATGAGCGGCGGCGGGGTGCGCGATTCGATTGAAAGCGGCGATATCACCTACAAGAACGTGCTCAAGGTGCAGCCGTTCGGCAACACGCTGGTGCATGTCGATATGAAAGGCCGCGAGGTTGAACAGTATCTGGCGGTGGTGGCCAACATGAAGCCGGATTCCGGCGCCTATGCCCAGTTCGCCAACGTCAGCCTGGTGGCGGACGGCAAGGGCGTCAGCGAGGTGAAGATCAACGGCCAGCCGCTGCAGGCGGATAAAACTTACCGCATGGCGACGCTGAACTTCAACGCGCTGGGCGGCGACGGCTATCCGAAGCTGGACGGGCTGCCGAGCTACGTCAACACCGGCTTTATCGATGCCGAAGTGCTGAAGCAGTACATCGAGAAACACTCGCCGCTGGATGCAGCGGCCTACGAGCCGAAGGGCGAAATCGTCTATCGCTAGGGGCGTCGCGGAACGGCGCTCTCGCTTGTCGCGGGGGCGCCGTTCCCCCCTCGCTTTTCTCCTCTGCATCAACGCCTTTTGTCAGCGTTGCCGTTTTAAACGGCGTCTTACTTCCTTCTCTCCATATACGCCCTCGGCGGGCAGCCCGCCATATTCTTGAAAAAAGTGGCGAAGGCGCTGTCGCTGGAAAACGCCAGCCGACCGGCGACGTCGGATTGGCTCATCCCTGCGGCCAGCATCTCTATCGCTTTGATCAGGCGCCATTGCTGACGCCATTGTTGATAACCGAGCCCGGTTTCACGGCGGAAAATCCGGCTGATGGTTTTCTCGGAAGCGCCGCTATAGCGCGATAGCTCGTGCAGCGGCGGAAGCATGTCCAGATTGGCCAGATGGCGCAGGCGGCGGTCGCTGGGCAGCGGCAGCAGCGTCAGTTCGCGCGGCGCGGCGGCGATCTCGTCCAGGCAGACCGCCAGAATATTGGCGTAAGGCCCATGCTGCCAGTCGGTGTCGAAGGCGGCGAACGCGATGCGTTCCAACACCTCGCGCAGCAGTGGCGAGGCTGTCAGTACGGCAAGCTGCGCAGGCAGACAGGCATAGCGATCGGCGTCGAGATAAAGCGAACGGTAACCGACGACGCCGTTGACCTGAACGCGGTGAGCCACCTGCGGCGGGATCCAGGCGACTCTGCCCGGCGGCAGCATGCAGATGCTTTGGTTGAGCGTGATGCGCATGCTGCCTTGCTGACAGAACAGCAACTGCCCCCTGTCATGCCAATGCGTGCCCGAGTCGTGCTGCGCCAGTTCGGCGGCGATCCCGAGCACCCCGTTGTCGAGCGTATCCGGATTAAAACTGTCCTGCGCCTGAAGCCACGCCATAGTCTGTCCGATTTTGTAAATTTATTGTCTTTTATATTGTAATCGGCGCTGGGACCAGATGCTACCTTGTGCAGCCTATTCTTGGCTACAGGATCTGTTATGCAACGTAAACTGACGCTGACGTTGGCGACGTCGATGATGATGTTTCCCCAGGTGGTGGAGACCATCTACAGCCCTGCATTGACGCATATTGCGCACGGTTTCCGGGTCAGTGCGGAAATGGCGGCGCAAACGCTCTCTTGTTACTTTTTCGCCTTTGCGCTGGGCGTGGTGGTATGGGGGCGGATGTGCGATGTCATCGGGCGGCGTCCCACTATTTTGGCCGGGCTGACGCTCTATCTGCTGGCTTCTCTCGTTGCGCTGTTCAGCGGCAGCTTCAGCGTACTGCTGGCGGCGCGGGTGCTGGCCGCCTTTGGCGCGGCGGTCGGGTCGGTCGGGACGCAAACGGCGATTCGCGATCGCTTCGACGGTTATGAATTGGCGCGGGTGTTCTCGGTGATGGGGATCGCCATGGCGATCAGCCCGGCGGTTGGCGTGTTGAGCGGCGCAGTGCTGACTCACTATTGGGGCTATCAGGGGGTGTTCGGCGGTTTGGCGCTGTTGGCGGCGCTGTTACTGGGCTATGCCGGTTGGCAACTGCCGGAGACGCGTCCGCAGCAGGTGGTGAAGAATTCATTTTTCGGCACGCTGGGACGGATGGTCAAGGACGGGGATATTTGGCTCAGCGCGCTGTTGGTGGCGTTGTTCAATATTTGCATGTTCAGCTATTACCAGCTGGCGCCATTCCACTTCTCGGCGTTGGCGCTGCCGGCACAGTGGTTCGGTTATACCGGTTTGGTGTTGGCGGCCGGGGTGGGTATCGGCGCGGCGATCAACAAGTTTTTGATCGGCAAGCACTGGCTGTTCCCCGCGCTGTTGATGCTGGCCTGCGGATTATCGCTGACCGGCGGCCTGCTGGTACTGCTGCTGGAAGGGACCTTGTGGTTCGTTCTGCCGATGATGCTGGTGGTGATGGCGTACGGTATCGCCATTCCCAATATTCTGGCGCGCGCGCTGCGCCATTATAAAGACTGCATGGGCACCGCCGGCGCCATCCTTGGCCTGATGTATTACCTGATGCTCGGCGGTGGCTTGGTGTTGGCGGGGCTGTCGCAGCACCTGGGCGCCGTGCTGTCGCTCTGCAGCCTCTGCGTGCTGCTGTTGGCGTGGCGGGTGGTGCACAACGAGCGTCGTTTGGCGATGCTTGAGAGTGAAAACGCCTGACGGCTATATGCTGGCCGGTTCACTCAGGTGGCCTGCCAGCAACTGGTGAATGCCGGCTATCACGGCGTCGCGCTGCGTGGTGATATACATATGCCCGCCGGCAAAAGTGCGCTGCTGAAAATCGCCTTGCGCGATCCGGCGCCAGTCGAGCAAATCCTGCCGATCGATCAGCTCGTCGTTTTCACCATAAAACATCGCCAGCGGGGCGGGGTAACCCGGTTGCTCAGGGAAAAGCAATTGGCTGGACAGCATCAGATCGGCACGGATCAGCGGCAGATAGTAATCGAGCAGCGCGCTGTCGTCGATGAGCGACGCATCCAGACCCTCGCCGGCACATAGCGCGTTCAACAAAGCGGCACGCGGCATTCTCAGCAACGAACTGTGGCGCGCCAGGAAGGGCGATGAACTGGCGGAAATGATCAACTGCAGCGGCGGCTGAGGCAGCGCCGTCGCTAACGCCAGCGCAACCCGTCCGCCAAGACTGTGGCCGAAAAAGATCAGCGGTTTGTCCTGCAGTGGCTGCAGTGCCGGCATCAGTTGATTGATGAGTGATTGGGGGTGACAGAGCGGCGCTTCGTTTGCCCGCTCCTCTCGACCGGGGTATTGCACGGCATAGAGTTCGATGTCCTGATGCAACGAGGGGCTCCACCCCTGAAAGGCAGTGGCGCCGGCGCGGCATGAGGAAAAGCGATCAGCCGCAGGCTGCCCTGGCGCCCTGGCGTCAGCGGTTTCAAGCTGCGTGGGGCGTTGGGGAAGTGGGTGCAATGCATGGCGAAATCCGTATTTTCAGGGGGCCAAGGAAGCCTGAACTTCCTTGGCGTTAAGGAACGCATTCAGTTGATGGCGTTCCACAATTCATCGAAGATCGGCGTGAACAGCGTTGATTTCAGATAGTCTGAACCCGATGAACCGCCGGTACCTTTCCGCTGCCCGATAGTACGTTCCACCAGTTTCACATGGCGGTAACGCCACTCCTGCAGCAGTGAATCCAAATCCAGCAGTTGATTGAGCAGCAGCGACTCGCAGCTCGAACGCGTCAGCGATTGCCTGATGATGTCGTCGAAGCCTTGCGCCGCCTGATTGGGCTGATCATTGAGACGCATCAGATGGCCGCGTATTGCCTGCCATAGGGAAACCGGTTGGATGATAGCCGCCAATCGACGCTGTGCCTCTTCATCACCCTGATACTGCTGTAGTTTTTTCGGATTTTCCTTGCCGAGCAGCGCTTCTATGCCGGCGAACTGGTAGGATTGAAAACCGCTGGCGGTGCCGAGATAGCTGCGAAAACGCTGGAATTCGTGAAACTTCAGCGTGCAAATCACGGCGATCTGATTCACCACGGTTTGGGTAATGGCATTGACGCGCGTCATCGTTTCGATCGCCGCCGGTATATCTCCTTCTTCGATCTGCGCGATCGCCAGATGAAGCTCATCGATCAGCTGCTTGAACCAGAGCTCGTAGGTTTGATGAGTGATGATAAACAAGTTTTCATTGCGGTGTTCCGCAGACGGCGAGGCTGGCTGTTGCAGCGACAGCAGCTGGTTTAGCTGCAGATAGCTGGCGTAATTCATGATGTCACTTTCCCTGTAGAAAACGAAAATAAGATGGGCCGGCTGGGAAGGGCATCCCCGCTCAGATCCGGCAGTTGAATGGTCAGAAAATAGTGTCCCGCCGTGGCCTGCGCGGGAACCTGAATCAGCTCGGTCACGGAGGCGTATTTGCGCCCTTCTTGCGGCCTGTCGGGGGCCTCAAGCCCCCAAAAACGTCGATGGTTGTCCATGCGTCCGCCGTCGTATAGACGGTCGATCGACGGAATGTCCACCAACAGATGCTGGACGCCGAGTTCGACGATGCGCGCCAAGGCTTGATGGCTGAAGTAGGGCGCGCAGGACGCGGCGCGGAATTCGCTCGGCGCCTCGACCGCAATCACCAAAGCCTGCAGGTAGTCGCCCGACAACGGCGCCAACGCGTCATCGAGCGCCGCCCGGGTAATCAGCCAATCTTCACAGGCAGCGCTGGCGTTATAGCTCTCCACGGTCGCGTCCGCTCGCTGCGGCCTGATGCGAATCAGGGTGGCGGCGATGAACGGTTCAAGCGGCAAGTCAGCCACGTTGCGCGTTTCAGGAAGAATATGGCCGATGCATTCGGTGTGCGTACCATGGCAGTGCGGCACCAGGCTGATGCGCTCGGCGTTGCAGACCCCGCCATGACGCACGTTGGCGACGGTATCGCCGTAACTCAGCGGCGCCGAGTCGGCGGGGGCCACACCATAAAGGTTGGTTGGGTTATCGGCGAAGTCCAGCCTGGCCGAGAGCCGCAGCGGCTCTCGGTGGTCAAGGTGATGACAACGCCCTTGGTGGTACACCTCAATGCGTTTCATCGGCGACCTCGGCAGTTTTGCTCAAGGCCAGCGCGGTAAGTTCGCGGATCTGGCTGTGCATGATGAATTCGCGGATAGTCAGCGAGACGCCCATCTGTTGACGAATGGCGTGCAGCAGCTGCGGGATCTGCAGTGAATTTCCACCCAGGCTGAAGAAGCTGTCGCAGACGCTGATCTGCGTCTGTGACAATACTTGTTGCCAGATATGCTGCATGGCGCTTTCCGCCTCATTGGCCGCGGGCGTGTAGTCCGCTTCGGAAGCCGAGTAGCGGGTTTCCGGCGCCGGTAGCCGACGGATGTCGATTTTGTTGTTGTTGGTGAGCGGGAAGGCCGACAGCACCACAAAACCGGACGGGATCATGATATTCGGCAAACGGGCTTTCAGCGCCGTGCGTACCGCTTTTTCATTCAGCTCTTCGCCCGACGTTAACTGCAGGTAGCTGACGATGCGGGCCTGCTGGCCTTCACCGACAATTAAACTGAGTGACCGCTCGATATTGTCGAGGGACGATAGACTGAGATCGATTTCGCTCAACTCAATACGGTGGCCGCGAATTTTGACCTGGTGATCGTTCCGGCCGAGATACTCCAGCTGCCCCTGTCGATTAAAACGCACAATGTCGCCGGTGCGGTACATATAGCGCTCGGCGCCGAACGCCTGACGCCGTAGAAAGACCTTATCGCTCAGCGTCGGGTTGCGCCAATACCCCGGCGATACCCCTGCGCCGCCCAGCCACAGCTCACCAAATGCGCCGCTTGGCAGCGGGTTGCCGGCCTGATCCATGACCAGAACCTCAGTCGCCTGGATCGGCGTGCCGATACAGTCGCTTGCGCCTTCGTGAGTCAGATCGGCGCAGGTCGACCAGATGGTGGTTTCCGTCGGGCCATACACCTGCAGCACCCGTGTCGCGATACGTCGCAATTGCGTCAACAGGGCCGCCGGCATTTTCTCGCCGCCGCATAGCACGGTCAGGGGGCGTTGGCTCGCCGCCGGCAGGTGGTGGACGATGGTACTCCAGACGGTAGGTGTCGCTTGAATCACGCTGGGCTGCTGTCGCTCGATAAAGTGATACAGCTTGACCGGATCCATGGCGGTTTCTCGTGGACACAGCGTGACGTGCGCGCCGCCGGCCAGCGAGCAGAACAGTTCCAACCCAAAAATATCGAAGCTGATGCTGGTCAGGCTGAGCACCTTATCGCGCGCGCTCAGCGCCAGCCGCCCGACGAAGTCGTTGGTGAAATTGTTCAGGTTGCCATGCGTGATCATCACCCCTTTGGGGTTACCGGTTGAGCCTGAGGTGTACATGATGTAGGCCAGCGTATCGTCGGCTGGGATCGGCAACGCGTCGGCCGCTGCAGGATGAGAAACCAGCGAGTCGAAACCGACGGCGGGACTGGCCCAACCTTGCTCTGGCTCACCATCGGTCACCAGCAACCGGGCTTGCGCGTTCTCGATCATGTAGCTCACGCGGTCGGCCGGGTAGTGTACGTCAATCGGCACGTAGTGTTTGCCGGCTCTCAGCACGCCGAGCAGGAGCACGGCGACGTGGCAACTTTTCTCCATCATGACGCCGACCGAGAAAGGCCGGCTGTCGATGCGCAGCAATGCATGCGCGACGCGCTCAGACTGCGCCCACAGCTGACGGTAGCTGTACTGTTGCCGTTCGCAGCTGACGGCGAGGCTGTCAGGCTGAGTATGTGCCAACCGGCCAATGTGCATCAGCAGCGAGTCACGTGAACCTGCGTCGGCGTTGACGGCCAACTGTTGCAGCCACTGTTGTTCCCGTTCGCATAGCGGGTTGAGGGCAAGCTGCGCCGTATTGGCCGGCAGGGTGAGCAGTTGCCGCAGCGTTTGCTGATAGTTGTCCAACAGCATTTGCATGCTGGCGGGATAAAACAGTTCGCTGGCGTAATCGAGTTCGATGGTGACGGCGTCCTGTTCCACACTGAAGTTCCAGGTCATATCGAACATCGAGAAGCCGGACGAAAGCGGCAAGCGATGCAGAGTGCAATCGCGCAGGTTTTGTTGGCATACGTCACCGGCGTTCTGCAGGATAGCCATGATCTGGAATAACGGATTTTTATTCGACATCCGTTCGTATTCGATCTGGTGCAAGATCCGGTCGAAGGAGAGCTGCTGATGCTGGTAGGCGCCGATGCAGGTTTCCATCATGTTACCGATCAGTCCGGCCAGGGTGTCCTGTTCGCTCAGTTGGATACGCAGCGGTACGGTATTGACGTGGAAGCCGCTGACCTGCGCCTGATCCAGGTTATCCCGCGCTGCGATGGCGGTGCCGATGACGATATCCTGCTGCTGGGTATAACGGCTGAGCAGCAAACTTAATGCCGCGCAGAGCAAGGCGAAAGGCGTGGCGCCCAGCGCTTTGCCCCGTGACGCCAGCAGACCGGCTACGTCAGGCTGCAGCTGATAATGGATGCGCTCTCCGGCGTGCGTCGGCATTAGCGGGCGCGGTTTATCCAGCGGGAAGTCCAGTTCGCGGCAGTCTTGCAGTTGCTGTTGCCAATAAGCAACATCCGCCGGCGCAGGTGACGCGATGCCGCTATTGACGATGTCGATAGTTTGAATCTGCGGTTGCGGTGCGTCTAAGCCGTGGTGATCGTCGAGCTCGTTATAGCGCTGCCACAGATCGTTAAGGATCAGTTGTTCGCTCCAGGCATCGGTAATAATGTTGTGTTTTACCCAAATCAAAACATGGTGCTGCTGCTGATACTGGACCAGCCGAAGCACCAGCGGCGGACGAGCGGTGATGTCGAAAGGCGTGGCACACAGTTGGCGCACCCACTTTTCTGCCGACAGCGTTTGGCCTTCCACCCAGTGATCGGCAAGGCGAATCGGGGTATGTGGTTCTGCCAACTGATAGGCGATACCGTCGGTTTCGGTGAAACGAGTGCGCAGGCTTTCATGTTTTTCATAAATAAAATTGAGCGCCTGCTCAAAGCGGCCCAGATCAAGCGGGCCCTGGATGCCTATCGCCAGCGGCAGGTTGTAACTGCAGTCGTCAGGATTCAATGCGCTCAGGTACCAAAGCAGGTTCTGCTGTGGGCTGAGCGGCGCGCGGCGTTCGTCGCAGATCGCGATGGCGCGCTCCGCGGCAACGGCCTTATTCTCGATATATTCGGCCAGTTTGCGCACCGTATTGTGGCGGAACAGATCGGCGATGCTCAGGTGGCAGCAAAGATCGCGTGCGACGAGCGCGACGATTTTGCTCATGGTCAGCGAGTGCGCGCCCAGGTTGATGAACTCCTGGGTGACGTCGGCTTGCGGACAGCCGATCGCGTTGGCCACGATGCGCTCGAGAATGGCCTCCGTTTCGGTTTCCGGCGGTGTAAGGCGCTCATTCCGCTCATCCAGTGGCCAGTTTTCCAACTGTTGGCGGGCGATCTTGCCATTGATGGTCAGCGGCAGCGCTGGCAAGAAAATAAAGACGCTGGGGATCGCGGCGGGGTGGAGCAGTGTGACCAACGCGTGGCGCAGCGCGTCGATCGTCAGCTCAGGCGAAGCGGGTTGCACGAAGGCGGCGAGAATTTTGCCCGAGGGCTGGCTGCGAGCGACCACGCAGGCGCTTTCAACCAGTGGATGACTGCGGACGGCGCTTTCCACTTCTCCCATCTCGATGCGCACTCCGCGTATCTTCACCTGGTGATCACGGCGGCCGACGAAAATAATGTTGCCCTGTTCGTCCCATTTGGCGATGTCGCCGGTTCGATAAAGACGCTCTTCGGCCGCCATATACGGTAGCCGACAGATAATGAACTTCTCTGCGCTCAGCGCCTCTTGATGCAGGTAACCGTGCGCCAGGCCGCTGCCGGCGATGCACAGTTCGCCCTCAAAACCGACCGGCAGTGGATTATGGTGGAGATCAAGGATGTGGCAACGGTAGTTTTTCAGCGGTTTGCCAATGCAGTTCCAGGGAACGCCGGGACGATACTCGCACAGCGAAGTGGCAATGGAAGCCTCGGTCGGCCCGTAACCGTTGCACAATCGGGTGCGTTCGGCCCACCAGGCGACGACGTCTGCAGGTGGGGCGTCTCCCATGACGATCATCGTCCGCAGTCCCGGCCACATTTCGCGGGGCAACAATTCCAGAATTGCCGGCGTAATAGTGATATGGCCGATATCGTGTTGAGTCAGATAGTCGTGCAGCGCGCCGACATCGGTATGCAGCTCCGAGGGCGCAAGATAAAGCGTCGCGCCGCTGACTAACGCGCCATAGACGTCCCAGCCGAAGGCGTCGAAACCCAGCGAGGCGATGGCCAGCACGCGGCTGCCTTGCGCCAGTCCAATGAAATCGCGGTGGTTTTGCGCCACGTTGCTCAGGCCTTCCCGCCCGATCATGACGCCTTTGGGCTTGCCTGTCGTCCCGGAGGTATAGCAGACGTAAGCCAGAGCGTCTCGCGATTGAGGGAGTTGCTCCGCATGGATGTTCAGCGAACGGTAATCAATGCTTGATGGCGCAATGCATGGCGCGTCGCCGGAGTGCAACGGCGAGTCGGCCAAAATCAGCGCGGGCTGTACGTCGTCAAGAATGCTTTGATTGCGTGCCGCTGGCGCCTGCGGGTCGAGCAGCACATAGGTTTTATTGCTTTTCAGTATCCCCAACAGCACGATCAGCAGCGTCGCTGACTTGTCCATCGAGACGGCGACGACCGAACTGGCGGCGCCGCTGTGTTCAAGCAGCCAACAGGCAAACTGATCCGAGGCGCGATCGATTTCTCCATAGCTGTATGTCTGGCCATCGGCATGCAGCGCGGCCTGTTGCGGATGAGCGGCGGCGGCGTGGCGGAACAAAGCGATGACGTCGTGCGCCAGGAGCTCGGCATCGTCGGTTGCGTTGAATTGGCTCAGGCGATGTAACGTGTGAGGTTGAGTAACAATGGGCGCGGCGATGGGATCGGCCGGATCTGCCAATAGCGCGTCAAGATAGTCGGTGAACGCGTTGAAACGCATGTCGTCGCCATACAGGGTAAGCTGAGTGCCGTCACCGCAAGCCGCTACGTCGACCATCACTCGTGGCTGGGCATAGCGTCCCTGTTTGAGCGCGCCGGTTTCATTAAAGAAGAAATGTTGCAGCTGTGCGGGGGACGTGATGTCCGCTACCGGCACCGTATGGAAGTCGGCGCCGGGTTGCCAGGTGAGATGGCAGAGATCGCTGCCGCAACGTCCCTGCATCTGATCGCCAAGACGTTCCATCAGCAATGCGGTCAATTCGCGCATGCGCGTCGGTGATTCGGCATAGTATTTACGCGCCAAGCGGTAGGGAAGTTCTTGTACCGGCGGTATACCGCCACGCGACAGCTCGACCACAATGTCGACAAGCCTTTCCTGCAGCAGGGGAAGTTGGGCGTCAGCGGCCATATCCGACAGCGCATCGCACAGATAAGCGGCCTGGCCGGCGGAGCTAAAGTACAGAGAGAAGTGTTCTTGGTTTTGCAGGGTGTCAATGTCGTTAATATTTTTTTTATTGGTTGCGAGCGTCAGCAGATTTTTTCCCTGCTGTTGCAGTCGTCGTATTGTTTCAGCGTTATTTTCAGTGGTGATAATAAGGTCGAGCTTTTCGGTTGGGCGGTGTTCGAGACTGATAAAGCTAACCTGATGGCCGTATTCCTGGATTTCGTCGGTTAATAATTTACCGCAGGCGCTGTCGCCGAAATAGCCAATATGAAGTAATTCCATTTTTGCTTCCTGAGAATAATGGTTTCCCTTGCGGAATATCAAAGGTGCTGGATTTTTATACCGGTTAATTAGATTTTTGCATGCAGCGCATCGGCGATAGGCAAATCAGCCAGAATGCCCGATTTATTCAGCGCCACCAACATTTGCTCCGTGACGATATTATTGGTTTCCCACGGTTTAACATGCGTTGCTGGATAAGTGTCTGCGATGATGTCGATAATTTCCGCTTCTGTCAGTCCGAGTTGGCGCAACATGCAGGCGCTGAAATCTTTGGCGATAGCGTCGGTTGCGTAGCCTTCCAGGAAAGCCAAAATCGGTTGTTGCAACGCTTGCTTGGTGGCCGCGTCGCTGTGGCGCCAGATATGGCTCAGCACCTGCTGTGAGAAGCGGGCATGGCGGCCTTCATCCGCAACGTGATCTTTCATCACCAGATAGAAGGTCGGGAAGATATCTTCGTTGTTGATCACATCGATCAGATCGGTCGTCAGCGCCTGCTCCGACAGGGACACGCAAACCAGTCGCAGCAGCTCGCGCAGCCGTTCGTCGCCCATTGCCAACGATTGCGCCAGGGCATAGGAGGCCTCGGTATCTTTTGGCATCGGCAGCGGCGCAATGGACGTCATCTGCTCTACCTGATTGATCAGATCCAGCGCCACCAGGGCGTGATAGGACTCATCCACGACCACGGTCAGCGCGTCTAAGCGCATTTCAAGCGGAAAGTCTACGCCGACCGCGTTTTTGTAGAGCTTGTAACTGGAATCATTGATGATATCCAACTCGATGTTGGCGATGCCATTCAGGTAATGGTAGAGGGTTTGTACCTGAATATAGCGCAAGGCTTGTTCACCGAGCGCGGCAACGCGCGGATGGAGGCACAGCGGCAGACGTTCGAGGGGGAAGAAAAGGGTTGATTGGCTGTCCTGTTCGTTGAGAAGGCGACGCGGGCGGGAGCGGACAATCGCGGCGCGATCCCATTTTTTCAACGTGGTTTCAATGAGGCTCATCGGTTAATCCTTATTAATAGAGTTCTATTTCAATATCCGATTGTGAATAGGCGCAGCAGGCCAGAATAATATTCTCTTCTAACTCCTCTTCGCATAAGGCACTCTGTTTTTCATGGCGTATATTTCCGCTGATTAGAAGTAATTTGCAACAGCCGCACCTCCCCTTTCGGCATAGGTTGGGAATGTCGATATTTAATCTTTCAAAGTTTTCAAGCAGCGACGTTTCAGGACAAAAGTCACCGATGCCCGCGCCATCAAAAATAACTTGATGACCTTCGGGCCCTGTATTTGCAGACATGGCGTGTTATTCCCTATGGAAGTCAGTGAGTGAGATCACATTTTAAAATTCATATAAGTAAATTGTTATTAATAATAGGTTGTGAGTTTTAATGGGGAGTAACGATAGCTTTGGCTTTGTTTATTGTCAACACGACACATTAAAAACATTAACATTATATTAAAGGTTGTTTCACATAATATAGTTCATATTCAAACTTTATTGCCTGGATTGTTTAGCAATTCTTATTATTGCTTGTTTTATAATATCAATAGGCAAAAATCGTTGTTCAGTGAATGGAAAACAGGACGTCGCCGCCTTCCAATGATAGCCTGAGCGACAATTTGGTTTTGATAACGCAAACAGGAAGATGACATGTTGAAAACCGCAGGCTGGCTGCTGCCCGCCATCGTGGCGCTGGCGGGGTGTTCGTCATCCGGCGAACGTCATGGACAAACCCTCAGCCAGGCGCTGGCGGCCCTCGGCCAGGACAAGGCGTTGGTCGGGGCGTCGAACGGCGTGATGGTGCGCGATGCCGACAGCGGCAAGGTGCTGTATCAGGCGCACGCGGAGCAGCGTTTGGCGCCGGCTTCCAACATGAAGATCTTCACTTCTTTGGCGGCGTTCGGCGTGCTGGGGGCGGATTACCGGTTTGAAACCCGGCTGCTGACCGCCGGCGAGCAGCGCGGCGACACGTTGCGGGGAAATCTCTATCTGCAGGGCAGCGGCGATCCGACGCTGCATCCGGACGATCTCGACACCTTCGCCGCGGCGCTGGCGCAGCGCGGCATCCGTCATATACAGGGGCGGTTGTTGCTGGACGCCGGCGCCTTCGATCAAACGCCATTCGGCGCCGGCTGGAGCTGGGACGATGAACCCTTCGCCTTCGCTGCGCCGATCTCGGCGCTGAACTACGCCTTTACCCCCGGCGGCGATATCAACGTGGTGCAGGTGGATGTGCGGCCGGGCGCTCGCGCCGGCGCGCCGGGACGGGCGAGCTTCTATCCCGCCAATGACGCGGTGACGCTGGTCAATCGCACCACCACCGGCAGTGACACCGCGCTGACGTACGAGCGCCGGCCGGGCAGCAACCGGATCGTGGTCAGCGGCACCATCGCCGCACAGGCGGAGGCCAGCTCGCGATTGATTACCGTCGATCAACCGGCCCTCGTCGTCGGCGCTTTATTGCAACATGCTCTGCGCGCGCACGGCATCACCCTGCGCGGCAACGCTGAAGAGGGCGTGACGCCGGCCGGCGCACAGCTGCTGGCGCAAAAAACCTCGCCGCCGCTCTCCCGCCTGGTCGTCACCTTCCTGAAAGTGTCCAATAACGGCTACGGCGAGATATTGACCAAGGCGATGGGCCGCAAGACGCAGGGCAAAGGGGATTGGGCCGCCGGCCTTCAGGCGATAAACGGATTTGTGCAAAGCCAGGGCATCGCGGCCGACGCGTATCGCCAGGTGGACGGTTCAGGGCTGTCGCGCATGAACCAGATCACGCCGCAACAGCTGACGACGCTGCTGCTGGCGGCCAGAAAACAGCCGTGGTTCGCCGACTGGTATCGCGCCTTGCCCGTCGCGGGCGAGCCGGGGTTGCTGGTGGGCGGCACGCTGCGTAACCGCATGGTGAAAAGTGCGGCGGCGGGGCGCGCTCACGCCAAGAGCGGTTCCATGACCGGCGTATCGTCGCTCAGCGGCTATGTTGATTCGGCGACCGGGCGGCCGCTGGCGTTCGCCATCATCAGCAATAACTATCTGGTGCCCGGCGCGCAGGTGAAGGCGCTGGAGGACCGCCTGGTAGAAACGCTGGCGGCCTGTGACGCCACGGTGGTGTGCCGCTGAGTACGCGGCGTCAGTCGCGTTTGGCGATGTCGGCGAAGCTGCCGGCCAGCAGGCGGCACAGATCGGCGGCGGCCAGCTCGATATCCAGCCCGCGTTTGCCGCCGGAAACGTAAATGGTGGCGAACGCTTGCGCCGGACTGTCGATCACCGTCGGCAGCCGTTTTTTCTGCCCCAGCGGGCTGATGCCGCCCACCAGATACCCGGTGACGCGCTGCGCCAGCTGCGGATCGGCCATCTCGGCCTTTTTGGCGCCGAGGGCGCGGGCAACCTTTTTCAGATCCAACTGGGTTGCGACCGGCGTGACCGCCACCGCCAGGTGTTTGGCGTCGCCGTTCAGCGCCACCAGCAAGGTTTTGTAAACCCGATCGGCATCCAGCCCCAGCTTTCTCACCGCTTCGTCACCGAAGTTGGTTTCGTCACTGTCGTGGTGATAAGGATGAAGGGTGAAGGCGACCTTTTGTTTCTCAAGCAGAACGACTGCGGGCGTCATGATGTGTTGTCCAAAATGTCCCCGGCGGGGAAGGGGTGATAACCAGTCTTAAAAATACAAAAATCCAACCTGCCCGGCAACCTGAGCGGCTGTTACATAAAGCGGGTTGCCAAGATATTCACCGGGTTGCTACCCTGTTTACTGTAACCGTTAACACGGTTGCTATGCGTATAACTAGAATACAAGAAATTCCTCTTTGACTGGCCAATAGCGATATTGGCCACTTTTTTACCCCTGCGGCTGCAGCATCGCCGGCAGGTTATCCTCGCCATACAGGTGCAATGCGCCAACCGCCACCACATAGTCTCCGGCCGGCAGCGCCTCCAGCTGACGCCGCCAGTCGCGATTGCGCTGATGCATCAGCACGTCGTAAAGCCCGGCGCTGAAGGTGGCCGGCAGCGTGTCCAGCGTGCCGCGCGGTTTGGCGTCCAGCCACCAGCTCACCATGGTTTGCAGCAGCCGCGCGTTGGTATGCCAGTGCTCCAGCGTATCGCGCAGCAGCGCGATGCCGCCTTCCGGTAGCTGTTCCAGCAGCGCCAACTGCTGCTGCGCCCCCTCGAGTTCGATCACCGGTTTGTCCTGCGCTCTGGCGGCCTGCAGCAGCTGATAATCTACGCCGTACTCTGCGCGCAGCCCCAGACGCTGAGCCTGCCGCGCCTGCATCATCAGCGCCACCTGCCAGCCGGGCAGGGTGGCGAAGGCGTGCGGATCGGCGCCCAGTTCGTGGCACAGCGCCAGCAGCTGTTGATATTCTTCGGCGGACAGGCGCTGTTCCAGCTCCGGCTGTTGCTCTGCGTGGTCGAAAGGGGAGGCGGCACTGGTGATATCGGCTTCGACGATCAGCGCGTCGGCCTGTTGCAGCCGGGCGGCCAGCCGGGGCGGCAGCGGCGACATATCGATGGTGCCCATATGGATGCTGCCCACCAGATGGAGCCGACGCTCGCCCGGTAGAGTGATGTCCAGCGCCGGATAAGCGTAACTTTTGGGCGAGATCAGGCCGAGAAAGGCGGCGAGGCGGCGTAACAGTTGACCCATACGGCGTGGCTCCTGAATAACGGGTGCGCGTTTTCGCGTGCAAGGCGAGGGAAAATCGTCATTCATGCTAAACGCTATCCGCCGCGCAGGGAAGCCCGGAAAACAGCGGGGCGCCTTGACGGCGCCCCGGAGCTTACTTCCTGGGTTTAAAACGCAGCAGCCGGTTGGCGTTGCTGACCACGGTAATCGACGACAGCGCCATCGCCGCGCCCGCTACCACCGGGCTGAGCAGCGTGCCGGTCAGCGGGTAGAGCACGCCGGCGGCGATCGGAATGCCCAGCGTATTGTAGATAAAGGCGCCGAACAGGTTCTGCTTCATGTTGCGCAGCGTGGCCTTCGACAGTTCCACCGCATCCGCCACGCCGTGCAGGCTGTGACGCATCAGGGTGATGGCGGCGGTCTCGATGGCGATGTCGCTGCCGCCGCCCATCGCGATGCCCACGTCGGCCTGCGCCAGCGCCGGGGCGTCGTTGATGCCGTCGCCGACCATCGCCACGCGTTGGCCCTGCGCCTGCAGCTGTTTGATCGCCGCCGCTTTGCCGTCCGGCAGCACGCCGGCAATCACCCGATCGATACCGGCCTCTTTGGCGATGGCGTTGGCGGTCACCGGGTTGTCGCCGGTCAGCATCACCAGCTGATATCCCTGCTGGTGCAGGCGCTGCAGCGCCGCGACGCTGTCCTCGCGCAGCGGATCGCGAATGGCGAACAGCGCAGCCGGTTTACCGTCAACGGCCAGCAGCACCGGCGTCACGCCGCGTTCGGCCTGGGCGCGCATCGGCGCCTCCAGTTCGTCGGCCGCGACCTGATGTTGTTTCAGCAGCGCGGCGTTGCCCAGCAGCACCTGCACGCCGTCGATCTCCCCGCTGACGCCGGCGCCGCGCAGGGTGCGGAACTGCGCCACCTGCGGCAGCGTTTGCCCGGCGGCGCGTTCCATGATGGCGCGCGCCAGCGGGTGATTGGAGCCTTGTTCCAGCGCGGCGGCCCAGCCGAGCGCCTGCTGTTCGCTGACCTGATTGAAGGTCAGGATCTCCACCACCTGCGGTTTCCCTTCGGTCAGGGTGCCGGTTTTATCGAACACCAGGGTATCCAACTGGCTGGCCTGCTGCAGGGCGTCGGCGTCGCGCACCAGCACGCCGAATTCCGCCGCGCGGCCCACGCCGGAGATGATCGACATCGGCGTCGCCAATCCTAACGCACATGGGCAGGCGATGATCAGCACCGTGGTGGCGATCACCAGCGTATAGACCAGCTGCGGCTGCGGACCAAAGAAGTACCACACCGCCGCGCTGAACAGGGCGATCGCCACCACCGCCGGCACGAACACCGCCGAGACGCGGTCGGCCAACTGGCCAATCGCCGGCTTACTGCTCTGCGCCTGACGCACCAGTTTGATGATGCGCGCCAGCGTGGTTTGGCTGCCGATGGCGGCGGCGCGGAACAGCACGCTGCCGTCGTCGACTACCGTCCCGGCATGCACCGTGTCGCCGGGGCCTTTCTGCTGCGGCACCGCTTCGCCGGTCAGCATCGCTTCATCAAGCCAGACTTCGCCCTGCACGATTTCACCGTCGACCGGCACGCGATCGCCGGTGGTCAGCCGCAGCGTCATGCCGAGCTGCACCTCCGCCAGCGGAATATCGCGCTCGCCGTCGTCAGTCACCAGCCGCGCGGTGGGCGGCGTCAGATCGAGCAGCCGCTCCAGCGCCTGCGAAGAACGTTGGCGGGCGCGCTGTTCCAGCGCATGGCCGAGGTTGATCAAACCGATGATCATCGCGCTGGCCTCGTAATAGAGGTGACGCGCCTCCATCGGGAAGAAATCGGGCCAAATGTTGACGGCGATCGAATAGAGCCAGGCGGCGCCGGTGCCGAGCGCCACCAGGGTATCCATGGTGGCGCTGCCGTTCATCAATGCGCGCCAGGCGTTGCGGTAGAAGTGCCCGCCGGCGAACACCATCACCGCCAGGGTAATGACGCCGACCAGCAGCCAGGGGCGCTGGGTTTCCGGCGTCAGCGTCATGCTGCCGCCGAACAGCCCCCAGGCCATCAGCGGAATACCTAACGCCAGCCCCAGCGCCGCCTGCCAGCTAAAGCGCTTCATGTTGGCGCGTGCGGTCTGTTGCTGACGTTCGCGGCGTTCGGTTTCGTCCTGAATCATCTCGGCGCCGTAGCCGGCTTTTTCCACCGCCGCCACCAGCGCCTGCGCATCGGCGGCGCCGGTCACCAGCGCGCTGCGCTCCGCCAGGTTGACGCGCGCGTGCTCCACGCCGGGAACGCTTTGCAGCGCCTGCTGCACCTTATTGACGCAGCTGGCGCAGGTCATGCCGCTGAGCAGCAGCTGTACGCTGTCGTCCGCGCTGTCGGTTGCCGGAAGAGAAGGCTGCGCCGCTGGCTGAACGTCCGGCAACGAAGGTGTTGCGTCAGTCAACGGCTCAGTTTTTGGGACGACGGCGCCCGCCACGCTGGCGTGATAACCGGCATGTTCCACCGCGGCGATCAGCGCCTGCGGATCGGCATCGCCGTACACTTTCGCGTTGTCGATCTCGACGTCGGCGGCGAACACGCCCGGCACCGCTTCCAGCGCCTTGCGGGTGCTGCCGACGCAGTGCATGCAGCTCAGGCCGCTCAGCTGTAATTCGGTGTCGGCGCGCGGCGCGACTTCTGCCTGATAGCCGGCGGCGATCACGCTGTCGATCAATGCGCTGTCCGGCGCTTCGCCGGTCACTTTGGCGTAATGGACGTTAACCTCCGCCTGTTCGACATCGCTGCGGCTTTCCAGGGCTTTTTTCACCCGCTGCGCGCAGTTCATGCAGGACAACCCCTGCAATGCCAGCATAGTGGTGTGTGACATGATTGAACTCCTTGCGTAGAGGCGGTGTTTAAAGGTTGACCGCCTGACCTGTTTTCACTAAGAATGGAGCTTAAACCTTCCAGCAAGGGTAAGGTCAAGGAGGGAAAATGAATATTAGCGACGTCGCGAAAAAACCGGTTTAACCAGCAAGACGATTCGTTTTTACGAAGAGAAAGCGTTGATTACCGCCCCGATCCGCAGCGACAACGGTTACCGCCACTATTCCGCCAAGCATGTCGAAGAGCTGACGCTGCTGCGCCAGGCGCGGCAGGTGGGCTTCAACCTGGACGAGTGCCGCGAACTGGTAGCGTTGTTCAACGATCCGGCCCGCCACAGCGCCGACGTGAAGGCGCGCACGCTGCAGAAGGTGGCGGAGATCGAAAAGCACATCAGCGAGCTGGGGAACATGCGCCAGCGCCTGTTGACGCTGGCGGAACAATGCCCGGGCGACGAGGGGGCGGAGTGCCCCATCATCAATAACCTGGCGGGGTGTTGTCGTTCTAATTAACGGCTGATGGCACGGATCACCAGCGTGACCCCTTCCACCGCCACCACTTCCACTTCGGTGCCGGCGGGCAGATCTTCCGCCGCCTGCGCGCGCCAGCTGCTGTCGCCGATATTGATGCGCCCCATGCCGTTGTGCATCGGCTCCGTCAGCGTGGCGCGGGTGCCGATCAGCTGACGGTTGCGCTGGTTGAGCACCGGCGAACCGCCGGATGCGGCCGCCGGGCGGCGACGCAGCCAGTACCACCACAGATAGGCGACGACGACGGTCAGGACGGCGAAGATCACGCCTTGCCATTCCCAGGAAAGCGGTGGCAGCAGCCAGATCAAGGCGCCGACCAACAGCGCCGCCACGCCGCTCCACAGCAGGTAGCCGCCGGCGCCGAGCATTTCCGCCGCCAGCAGCACGCCCCCGAGGGAGAGCCAGAACCACAGCGGATTCGCCGCGATCAGTTCGAGCATGATTATTTGCCTTTGCTTTCTTTCAGCAGTTCGGTAATGCCGCCGATCGAGCCGAGCAGGCTGCTGGCGTCCAGCGGCATCATCACCACCTTGCTGTTGTTGGAGGAACCGATCTTCTGCAGAGCATCGGTGTATTTCTGCGCCACGAAGTAGTTCACCGCCTGAATGTTGCCGCTGGCGATGGCGTCGGACACCAGCTGGGTGGCGCGCGCCTCGGCCTCGGCGGCGCGCTCACGCGCTTCCGCCTGCAGGAACGCCGACTGACGTTCGCCCTCGGCCTTCAGGATCTGCGATTGCTTCTCCCCTTCGGCGCGCAGAATGGCCGCCTGACGCACCCCCTCCGCCTCCAGGATGTCGGCGCGCTTGGTGCGCTCGGCCTTCATCTGGGCGTTCATCGAGGCGATCAGTTCTGCCGGCGGCCGCACGTCGCGGATCTCGATACGGGTGATTTTCACCCCCCAAGGGTTGGTCGCTTCATCGACGATGTGCAGCAGGCGGCTGTTGATGCTGTCGCGCTGCGACAGCATTTCGTCCAGCTCCATCGAGCCGAGCACGGTGCGGAAGTTGGTCATGGTCAGGTTGACGATCGCCTGTTCGAGGTTGCTGACCTCGTAGGCGGCGCGCGCCGGATCGACCACCTGGATAAAGCACACCGCGTCGATGGCGACGTTGGCGTTATCGCGGGAAATCACCTCTTGGGAAGGGATGTCCAGCACCTGCTCCATCATGTTGATTTTGCGGCCGATGCGGTCCATGAACGGCACCACCAGGTTCAGGCCCGGCATCAGCGTTTTGGTGTAGCGGCCGAAGCGTTCTACCGTCCATTGGAACCCCTGCGGCACAATTTTGACGCCGGCGAACACCACAATCAGTGCGACGACGATCACGATGGGAATAAAAGTAAGCATGCAAACCTCCTGTCAGACATATGTAAACAGATATTACGACAGCGCCGGAAAAATGCCTACTGATACCGCGACTTAATCCAGGGCGCTGACGCAACCCGCGAGCGGTGGATCCCGCGTCTGGAACAGAGTGTTGTCACGACAAGTGTGGCACAGCTGAAAAATAAGTATGCCTAAATGGCATGATTTCAATAATTTTTATTCATTTCATGATGTTGCTCGCCTTGGCTAGAGTAAAAACACCCCCGTGTTTACCGTCAAAAATTTGTCATTTTCATTTGCGACTATGCTTTTTGAAATGACATTTCGGCCAAGGATTGTTATGGATTCGCTCAGTGTTGATGAACTCGCCCAGAAGAACGATCGCTGGTATCGCATTGTGGAGGAGATGTTGGCGGAAGCCGGCGTCGCCATCAACGGCCCGCGTGCCTGGGATATCCGGGTGAATAACCCGGCGCTGTTCAAACGCATTTTGCAGGAAGGCTCGCTCGGCTTCGGCGAAAGCTATATGGACGGCTGGTGGGAGTGCGAACGGCTGGACATGCTGTTCACCCGCATTCTGCAGGCCGGCGTCGATGAACGGCTGCCGAAAAGCCTGAGCGACATCGCGCGCATCGCCTATGCCCGGCTGTTCAATCGCCAATCGCGCAAGCGTGCCTGGCAGGTGGGCAAAGAGCACTACGACATCGGCAACGACCTGTTCCGGGCGATGCTCGATCCTTATATGCAATACTCCTGCGGCTACTGGAAAGAGGCGCAGACGCTGGAGCAGGCGCAGCAGGCCAAGCTCAGGATGATCTGCGAAAAACTGCAGTTGAAACCGGGCATGACGCTGCTGGATATCGGCTGCGGCTGGGGCGGATTGGCGCAGTTTGCGGCGCAAAACTACGGCGTCTCGGTGCACGGCGTGACCATTTCGGCCGAGCAGCAGAAGCTGGCGCAGGAACGCTGCGCCGGGCTGGACGTCGAGATCTTGCTGCAGGATTACCGCGATCTGGATCGTCAGTTCGATCGCATCGTGTCGGTCGGCATGTTCGAGCACGTCGGGCCGAAAAACTATGAGACCTATTTTAGCGTCGCGGCGCGCAACCTGAAGCCGGATGGCCTGTTCCTGCTGCACACCATCGGTTCCAATCAGACCGATCTCAACGTCGACGCCTGGATAGACAAATACATCTTCCCCAACGGCTGCCTGCCTTCGGTGCGGCATATCGCCGAGGCCAGCGAAGGGCGTTTCGTGATGGAGGATTGGCACAACTTTGGCGCCGATTACGATCGCACGCTGATGGCCTGGCTGGAGAATTTCAAACGGGCGTGGCCGGATCTGATGGGCGGTTATTCCGAACGCTTCGAGCGCATGTTCACCTATTACCTGAACGCCTGCGCCGGCGCGTTCCGTTCGCGCAACATTCAGCTGTGGCAGGTGTTGTTCAGCCCGGCGGGCGTGGAGGGCGGGGTGCGGGTCTATCGCTAATCCCCGTCATATTCAAGCTGGCTGCACGTTCGAGCCCTGGTCGCTTAGCTATCTAAGCGCCCAGGGCTTTTCACATTTGCCGCCTGGATGCAGCTTCAAGTATGACGGAGATCAGTACAGCAGGGAGTACAGCTGGCGGCGATATTTAGCGGCCAGCGCGTCGCCGGTGCCGAGTGCGGCCAAAATGTCCATCAGGGTTTTGCGCGCGCTGCCGTTGGCGGCGGCCAGATCTTTCTTCAGATGCCCCATCAGCAGTTCCAGCGCTTCTTCGTTACGCCCGACCTGATGCAGTTGCAGCGCCAGCTGCACCGCCAGTTCGACGTTGTCCGGCTGCTGCTGCACCTGCTGTTGCAGCTGTTGGATTTCCGGCGTGTCCGCCGCCTGCTTCAACAATTCAATCTGCGCCACCAGACCTTGATAGCGGGTATCGCGATCCTGCAGCGGGATGGTCGCCAGCACCGCTTCAGCGTCTTCGCTGCGGCTGAGCGCGATCTGAGTTTCGGCCAGCGTCAGGCCGATGTCGCTGCGCTGTTGGCTGCTCTGCCAGGCGTCTTTCAGCAGCGGCAGCGCTTCGGCGGCGTTGCCGGCGGCCAGCAGCTCCTGCGCCTGTGCCAGTTTCAGATCTTCTTCCTTCGGCAGGAAACGCTGCAGCAAATCGCGGATCGCTTCTTCCGGCTGCGGGCCCTGGAAGCCGTCGACCGGCTGACCGTCTTTGAACAGGTAGACCGTCGGAATGGAACGCAGCCCGAATTGCGAGGCGATCATCTGTTCGGCGTCGCAGTCCACCTTGGCCAGAATGAACTGACCGGCGTATTCCGCCGCCAGCTTGTCCAGCACCGGCGTGAGCTGCAGGCAGTGTTGGCTGCGCTCGGACCAGAAGTAGAACAGCACCGGTGTGGACATCGATTGTTCCAGCGTCTGGTGCAGGTTAGTTTCGTTAATATCAACAACAGCTTGAGCTAGCATCTTTTTTCTCTCTGATCGTGCGGAGCCATGGGGTGTAGATGGGGGCGCGCCGCCATTCTTCAACCCCGTCGGGCGAATTAAGCGTTGCTGCGCAGCAGCCAATCCAGACAGCGGCCCGGCAAAATGCGGCGCAGCACGCTCATCGCGTGCGCCAGCAGGGTGACCGGATAGCGCAGTTTGGCGCGCGGGCTTTCCAGCGCGTGGCGCAGTTTGGGCAGAATGGCCTCCGGCGGCAGCGTCAGGCGCTTGGCGATGCCGGGATTGTGCACCGGTTTGTCGCTCTGCGCCTGGTTGACGTTCTGGCTAAAGTGGGTGGAGATCGGCCCCGGTTCGATCAGGCTGACCTGAATGCCGCTGCCGTGCAGCTCCATGCGCAGCGCGTCCGACCAGGCTTCCAGCGCGAACTTGCTGGCGGCGTAGGCGCCGCGCCCGGCGCTGGAGACCAGGCCCATCACCGAACTGGTCTGAATGATCCGCCCTTCGCCGTGCGGCAGCATCGCCGGCAACAGCAGTTGGGTCAGTTGGTGGGTGCCGAACAGGTTGGTGGCGAACTGCCGTTCCAGCTGGCTGCGCGAAATGCGGCTGAGCGGGCCGTAAACGCCGAAACCGCCGTTATTGAACAGACCGTACAGTCGGCCGTCGGTCAGCGCGATCACCTCGGCGGCGGCGCGCTCGACGCTGGCGCTGTCGTCCAGATCCAGCTCGATGCCTTCCAGCCCGAGCTGGCGCATGTTTTCCACGTCCTGCGGCTTGCGGCAGGCGGCCAGCACCCGGTAGCCGCGGTTGCGCAGATCCTGCGCCGCAATCAAGCCAATCCCGCTGGAACAGCCGGTTATCAATACCGCTTTTTGCATAACTTTACCTAGTGTACGACCCTAATTTAGTGAGACTCATGCTTTACTAGAGGCTCCAGGCGCTCCGCCATCCAGGTGGCGATAAACGGCTGGGCGTCCCCATTGGGGTGCAATCCGTCATCCTGCATCCATTCCGGCTTCACCACCACCTGTTCCATATAGAACGGCAGCAGCGGAATGTTGAACTGCTTGGCCAGTGCCGAGTAGACGGCGCCGAACGCTTCAGTATAGCGGCGGCCGTAGTTCGGCGGGATGCGGATCTGCATCAGCAGCGGCTGCGCGCCGGCCTGCTGCACCAACGTGATGATTTGGCCGAGATCGCGCTGTACGTCCTGCGCCGGGAAGCCGCGCAGGCCGTCGTTGGCGCCCAGCTCGATCAGCACCCAGCGCGGCTGATGCTGTTTCAGCAGCGCGGGCAGACGCGCCAGCCCCTGCGCGGCGGTGTCGCCGCTGATGCTGGCGTTGACCAGCTGCGGCGCACCCGGTTTTTTCTGCCACTGTTCGGCCAACAGCGTCGGCCACGCCCGCTCGATCGGCAGGCGGTAACCGGCGCTTAAACTGTCGCCTAAAATCAACAAGGTATCGGCGGCGGCAGCGCGTAAACTGAATAATCCCAACAGCAAAAGGAAGGGAAGATGCCAGCGGAAAACGTTCTTGAAGTTCATCATCTTAGTAAACACGTTGGTCAGGGTGAGCATCAGCTCACCATCCTTACCGGAGTCGAGCTGCTTGTCAAACCCGCGCAGACGATCGCCCTGATCGGCGAATCCGGATCGGGGAAATCGACCTTGCTGGGCATTTTGGCCGGGCTGGATGACGGCAGCGAAGGCGAGGTACGCTTGCTCGGCGAGTCGCTGACCGCGCTGGACGAAGAGGGGCGCGCCGCGCTGCGCGCCAGGGACGTCGGTTTCGTGTTTCAGTCGTTCATGCTGGTGCCGACGCTGAACGCGCTGGAGAATGTGCAGCTGCCGGCGCTGTTGCGCGGCGAGAGCGACAGACAGAGCCGCGAGCAGGCGGTGCAGCTGCTCGAGCAGTTGGGGCTGGGGAAACGGCTCGATCACCTGCCGGCGCAGCTGTCCGGCGGCGAGCAGCAGCGCGTGGCGCTGGCGCGCGCCTTCAGCGGCCGACCGCGGGTGCTGTTCGCCGATGAACCGACCGGCAACCTCGATCGTCAGACCGGCGATCGCATCGCCGACCTGCTGTTTTCCCTCAACCGCGATTTTGACACCACCCTGATCCTGGTGACCCATGACGAAACCCTGGCGGCGCGCTGCCAGCGGCGGCTGCGGCTGCGCGAAGGCAAGCTGTGGGAGGAAGCATGATCTGGCGCTGGTTCTGGCGCGAATGGCGTTCGCCGTCGCTGCTGATCGTGTGGCTGGCGCTGACGCTCTCCGTCGCCTGCGTGCTGGCGCTGGGCAGCATCAGCGATCGCATGGACAAAGGGCTCAGCCAGCAGAGCCGCGATTTTATCGCCGGCGATCGGGTGCTGCGCAGCGCGCATCCGGTGCCGGAAGGCTGGCTGCTGGACGCGCAGCAACAAGGGCTGAAGGTGAGCCGTCAGCTGTCGTTCACCACCATGACCTATGCCGGCGATCGGCCGCAGCTGGCGGACGTGAAAGCCACCGATTTGGCCTATCCGCTGTACGGCAAGCTGGAAACGCGCCCGGCCAACATCCAGCCCGAACCGGGCAGCGTGCTGGTGGCGCCGCGTTTGCTGGCGCTGCTGAACGTGAAAGTGGGGGATTCGCTGGAGGTCGGCGACACCACGCTGCGCATCGCCGGTGAAATCATTCAGGAGCCGGACGCCGGTTTCAATCCATTCCAGACCGCGCCGCGCATCATGATCAACCTGGCGGACGTCGATAAGACCGGCGCAGTGCAGCCGGGCAGCCGCCTGACCTATCGTTACATGTTCGCCGGCGCCGAGCCGGATATTCAGCGTTACGAAGAACGGCTGACGCCGCAGTTGACGCCGGATCAGCGCTGGTTCGGGCTGCAGGAATCCGGCAGCGCGCTGGGCAAGTCGCTGCAGCGCTCCCAACAGTTCCTGCTGTTGTCGGCCCTGCTGACGCTGCTGTTGTCGATCGCCGCCGTGGCGGTGGCGATGAGCCACTATTGCCGCAGCCGCTACGATCTGATCGCGGTGCTGAAAACCCTTGGCGCCGGGCGCGGCGCGCTGCGCAAATTGATCGTCGGCCAGTGGCTGGCGGTGATGGCGCTGGCGGCGGTGTGCGGCGGGGCGATCGGGCTGGCGTTCGAGGCGCTGTTGATTCGCCTGCTGAAGCCGGTGTTGCCGGCCGCGTTGCCCGCCGCCGGCGTCTGGCCGTGGCTGTGGGCGCTCGGTGCGCTGGTGCTGATTTCGCTGCTGGTCGGGTTGCGGCCGTATCGCCAGTTGCTGGCCACCCAGCCGCTGCGGGTGCTGCGTCGCGATGTGGCGGCCAACGTCTGGCCGCTGCGCTATTTCCTGCCGGTGACGGCGGCGATCGTGGTCGCGTTGTTGGTGTTGCTGATGGGAGCCAGCACGTTGCTGTGGGCGATCCTGGCGGGCATGGCGGTGCTGGCGCTGCTGCTGGGCGGTATAGGGTGGGGCAGCCTGCTGCTGTTGCGCCGCATCACGCTCAAGAGTCTGGCGCTGCGGCTGGCGGTCAACCGCCTGCTGCATCAGCCGTGGGTGACCATCAGCCAGTTGGCGGCGTTCTCGCTGTCGTTCATGCTGTTGGCGCTGCTGTTGGTGCTGCGCGGCGATCTGCTCGAACGCTGGCAGCAACAGCTGCCGCCGGACAGCCCGAACTATTTCCTGCTCAACATGACCGAGGCGCAGGTGCCGCAGGTGAAAACTTTCCTGCAGCAGCACCAGATCAAACCGGAAACCTATTACCCGATCGTCCGGGTGCGCCTGACCGAGATAAACCAGCAGGTGGCGACCGAACGGGTGCATGAAGACGATCCGGGCGGCGAGGCGGTGAACCGTGAGCTGAACCTGACCTGGCTGGCCGAGCTGCCGGATCACAATCCGCTGGTGGCGGGCAATTGGCCGCCGAAAAGCGGCGAAGTCTCGATGGATGAAGGCATCGCCGGGCGGCTGAAGATCAAGCTGGGCGACACGCTGACCTTCAGCGGCGATACCCAGGCGTTCAGCGCCAAAGTCACCAGCCTGCGTCAGGTGGATTGGGAAAGCCTGAAGCCGAACTTTTACTTTATCTTCCCGCCGGGCGCGCTGGGCGGCCAGCCGCAGACCTGGCTCACCAGCTTCCGCTACGACGGCGACGGCCGGATGTTGACCCAGCTCAACCGCCAGTTCCCAACGCTCAGCCTGCTGGACATCGGCGCGATCCTGAAACAGGTCGGCGGCGTGCTGCAACAGGTCAGCCGCGCGCTGGAGGTGATGGTGGTGCTGGTGGTGCTGTGCGGCGGCCTGCTGCTGCTGGCGCAGGTGCAGGTCGGCATGCGTCAGCGGCGGCAGGAGTTGGTGGTCTATCGCACGCTGGGCGCCGGTAAACGGCTGCTGCGCCGCACGCTGTGGTGTGAGTTTGCCCTGCTGGGGCTGGTGGCGGGCATCGCGGCGGCGGTGGGGGCCGAAGCGGCGCTGTGGCTGCTGCAAAGCCGGGTGTTCGACTTCCCGTGGACGCCGACGCCGGTGCTGTGGTGGGCGCTGCCGCTGGCCAGCGCGCTGCTGCTGTCGCTGTGCGGCGGCTGGCTGGGCGTGCGCTTGCTGCGCGGCCGGGCGCTGTTCCGCAGTTATGATGGCTGATCTGGCGATCGCAGGCCCGTTGCCGCCAAGCGTGGCCGGGCCTGCCGATTTTCTTTCGCGCGTCACTGGCGCAATTCCTCTTCATGCCCATTCATTGTGAAATCGATTACATTTATGTCATATCGATACGTTTGCCATTGGTCATCGGTGTAGCGGATAGTTGGCTGACTTCGCCTGTTTTACGCATTGATTTAGAGGGTTACGCATGGATTAAGTGAATTCATCCGCCATAAAAAACGGCCTAAAAAGATTTAATGGAATGTAACCGTTTTCACTAATGTGATCGCACTCACTTATCTCCGACGCATTGCCTCCTATCATGTCGCACACTGATGACCGTTTTCTCCTGGAGGCTGTATGAGCGATACCGTCAAAGTGACACCGGCGGAGAAAAGCCCGACTCATGTCGGCATGACTTTTTTCGTCTGTTTTTTAGCCGCCTTGGCCGGCTTGCTGTTCGGTCTTGATATCGGCGTGATCGCCGGCGCCCTGCCGTTTATTACCGATACTTTTCAGATCGCCAGCTCTCAGCAGGAGTGGGTGGTCAGCTCAATGATGTTTGGCGCCGCCGTCGGCGCCATCGGCAGCGGCTGGATGAACTTCCGGCTGGGGCGCAAATACAGTTTGATGATCGGCGCAATCCTCTTCGTGGCGGGATCGCTGTGTTCTGCGTTCGCTCCCAACGTGGAGGTGTTGATCGTTTCACGTATTCTGCTGGGATTGGCGGTGGGGATCGCTTCTTATACCGCGCCGATTTATCTTTCTGAAATCGCGCCGGAGAAAATCCGCGGCAGCATGATCTCGATGTATCAATTGATGATCACCATCGGCATTCTGGCCGCTTACCTGTCTGATACGGCATTCAGCTATACCGGCGCCTGGCGCTGGATGTTGGGCGTCATCACCATCCCGGCCGGGCTGTTGTTGGTCGGCGTGTTCTTTTTGCCTGACAGCCCGCGGTGGTTGGCCTCGCGTAATCGCCATGAGCAAGCGCGTCAGGTGTTGGAGAAGCTGCGCGACAGCAGTGCCCAGGCGCAGTATGAGCTGAATGAAATTCGTGAAAGCCTCAAACTGAAGCAAAGCGGTTGGGCGTTGTTCAAAGGCAATAAAAATTTCCGCCGCGCGGTTTTCCTTGGCATTCTTCTTCAGGTGATGCAGCAGTTTACCGGGATGAACGTCACCATGTATTACGCGCCGAAGATTTTCGGTCTGGCGGGCTTCGCCAGTACGGAACAGCAGATGTGGGGCACGGTGATCGTCGGTCTGGTCAACGTGCTGGCCACCTTTATCGCTATTGGGCTGGTTGACCGCTGGGGCCGCAAGCCCACTTTGATCCTTGGGTTTATCGTGATGGCCGTCGGCATGGGGGCGCTGGGCACCATGATGAATATCGGCATGAACTCGGCGGCGGAGCAATATTTCGCCATCGTCATGCTGCTGATGTTTATCGTCGGCTTTGCCATGAGCGCCGGCCCGCTGATTTGGGTGCTGTGCTCAGAGATCCAGCCATTGAAAGGCCGCGATTTCGGCATCACCTGTTCCACCGCCACTAACTGGATAGCCAATATGATCGTGGGGGCGACGTTCCTGACCATGCTGAATTCGTTGGGCAGCGCTCACACCTTTTGGGTCTACGCGGGGCTTAACGTGCTGTTTGTTTTCATCACGCTGGCGCTGATCCCGGAAACCAAAAATATTTCACTGGAACACATTGAGCGCAATCTGATGGCCGGCAAACCGTTGCGTAATATCGGCTCGCGTTGATCTTTGCGGCAATAAAAAAGGTTCAGCCTGGGCTGAACCTTCTTCTTTTCGGCGGTGTAAACCGTTAAGCCAGCTTCTGCTGTGCCCAGGCCAGCCCGCTTTGGTATTCGCCCGGCAGCAGCGGCGCCAGCGCCTGCAGCGCTTGACGTAGATCGGCGGCGCTCGGGTCGTTCAGATTGAGGTGGCCGACCTTGCGGCCCGGGCGCACCTCTTTCTCATACCAGTGCAGATGCACCAGCGGCAGCGACAGCCACTGTTCGTTGACGGCGGTGCCGATCAGGTTGACCATCACCGACGGCGTGCTCACCACCGGCTGCGGCAGCGGCAGGCCGAGGATGGCGCGCAGGTGCAGCTCGAACTGGCTGATGGATGCGCCGTTTTGCGTCCAGTGGCCGCTGTTGTGCACGCGCGGCGCCAGTTCGTTGATCAACAGCCGATCGCCGACGATAAAGCACTCCATCGCCATCACGCCGACGTAGTTCAGCTCGTTCAGGATCGCCGCCAGCATCTGCTCGGCCTGTTGCTGCAGCGCCGGATTGGGCTGCGGCAGCGCCACGCTGGCGCGCAGGATGCCGTCTTCATGCAGGTTGTGGGTCAGCGGGTAGAAGACCGAACGGCCGTCGTGGCCGCGCGCGCCCACCAGCGACACTTCGCCGGAGAAATTGATGCCTTGCTCGACGATGCACTCGCCATAGGCATCGGCCGGCAGTTCGGCTTCCTGCCCCGGACGCAGGCGCCACTGGCCGCGGCCGTCATAGCCGCCGACCCGGCGTTTGACGATCGCCAGCTCGCCCAGCGCAGCGAACACCTGCGGCCATTCGGCGGCGCTCGCCAGCAGCTGCCACGGCGCGGTCGCCAGGCCGAGCTGATCGAGCAGCTGCTTTTGCGTCAGGCGATCCGCCAAACGCGGGAAGATGTCGCGGTTGACGAAGGCGCCGTGAGTCGCCAGTTCGCGCGTCAGCGCGGTTTCCGGCCAGCGTTCAATCTCGGCGGTAATGACGCTGTTCTGATACGGCACCGCCTCGGGTTCGGCATCGATGCCGACAGGGTAGACGGCGATGCCCAGCGGTTCGCCGGCCTGGCGCAGCATGCGCCCCAGCTGACCGTTGCCCAATACGCAAACCGGCTTCATGCGTCCTCCCGCGGATCGGGGTGGTTCAAAACGTCTTCAGTCTGCGCCTGACGCCAGTCCGCCAAACGCTGCGCCAGGGCGGCATCGTGCAGCGCCAGGATCTGCATCGCCAGCAGCCCGGCGTTGGCGGCGCCGGCTTTGCCGATCGCCAGCGTCCCCACCGGAATGCCGCGCGGCATCTGCACGATGGAGTAGAGGCTGTCCACGCCGCTCAGCGCGGCGCTTTGCACCGGCACACCCAGCACCGGCACCAGCGTTTTCGCCGCCAGCATGCCCGGCAGATGCGCGGCACCGCCGGCACCGGCGATGATCACGTCAAAGCCGTTGGCGGCAGCCTGCTCGGCGAAGCTGAACAGCTTGTCCGGCGTGCGGTGAGCGGAAACGACTTCGACATGGAAGGGGACATCGAGCTGGGTCAGGACTTCGGCGGCGAACTGCATGGTGGCCCAGTCACTTTTCGATCCCATTACAATTGCGATTTTAGCCCCGGCATTGGCGGCTGAAGCGGCGTTGGCTCCCATGGGTGTAAGGCTCCTGTGATTTGTCTGGCGTCGGCTGAGGGCCGAATGAGGGCGTAGAGCATACCATGAGCGCACGGTAAGGAAAACGGTTGCGTCGCCGGTTTTCACCGGCGAAAGCGCGAATTTTCACCCGCGCGCCAGTGCGGAACTCAGAACGGGAATTGGATCAGCTCGACGGCGTCGGCGCTGACTTTGATCATCGATCCTTCGACGTGCCAGGCGCCCAGCACCCCGCGATGGGCTTCGCCGTTGCTCAACGCCAGCCGATGCACCGCCGGGCGATGGGTATGGCCGTGGATCATCCAGTGCACATCGTGGCGCAGCATCGTTTGCTCGACCGCCTGCGGGTTGACGTCCATGATGGCGTCCGACTTGTACTGGTTGGATTGCTGGCTGCGGGCGCGCATCTTGGCGGCGATCTTCAGTCGCCAGCGCAGCGGCAGCGCGAGGAACAGTTTTTGAATCAGCGGGTTGTGCACTTTACGGCGGAATTGCTGATAGGCTTGATCGTCGGTGCACAGGGTGTCGCCGTGCAGGATCAGGATCCTGCGGCCGTACAGCTCCAGCACTTTTTCTTCCGGCAGCAGCTGCATGCCGCTGGCGCGGGCGAAGCGCTTGCCGAGCAGAAAATCGCGGTTGCCGTGGATGAAATAGCAGGGCACGCCGGCCTGTTGCAGCGCTTTCAGCGCCGCGGCGATCTCCGCGTGCAGCGGCTCGGGATCGTCGTCGCCGATCCAGGCTTCAAACAGGTCGCCGAGGATGTACAGCGCGTCGGCGTGCACCGCTTCGCGCCGTAAAAAACGCAGAAAACCGGCAGTGATTGCCGGTTCCTGTGCGCACAAGTGCAGATCTGCGATGAACAGCGTACTCATGCAGCCGCGATTACTCGCTGACGGTCACGCTGTTGATCACCACGTCTTCTACCGGTACGTCCTGGTGCATGCCGCTGCGGCCGGTTTTCACGCCTTTGATCTTGTTGACCACGTCCATGCCTTCAACCACTTCAGCAAACACGCAGTAGCCCCAGCCCTGTACGTTTTCGCCGCGGAAGTTCAGGAAGTCGTTGTCAGCCACGTTGATGAAGAACTGTGCGGTGGCGGAGTGCGGATCGTTGGTGCGCGCCATTGCCAGGGTGCCGATGGTGTTTTTCAAACCGTTGTTGGCTTCGTTCTTGATGGCCGCGTTGGTCGCTTTCTGGTTCATGCCCGGCTCGAAACCGCCGCCCTGGATCATGAAGCCGTTGATCACACGGTGGAAGATGGTGTTGTCGTAGAAACCGGCGCGGCAGTAGTTCAGGAAGTTTTCAACGGTAACCGGCGCTTTGTCAGCAAAGGTCTTGATAACGATATCGCCGTGATTGGTGTGGAAAGTAACCATAGTTTTAATCCTAACAAGGTGAAGTGAGACGTCACGTAAAGCGAGTGAACATTCAGACCGCCCTTATAACATATCCGCCCCAGCGAGTCAGCAGCGGCTCAACCGCGCACTGTCTGTGGTAATTGTATTTATGTTATATTATAACAATTGCGCGGCCGGCGAATTTTGCGCTTTTTCTTCGCGTGAAGTCAGCAAAGCATGGCCTTAACCTTGCAATAGATCAGGCTTCAGGTTTCAATACGCTACCGGGCGTTAAACCTGAAGCCCGGTTATCTTTTTTGTTATCACGCACACCACGGAATCTCCCGATGCTAAAGATTTTTAATACCCTGAGTCGTCAAAAAGAGGAATTCAAACCCATTCATGCCGGGAAAGTGGGCATGTACGTGTGCGGGGTAACCATCTATGACCTGTGTCACATCGGCCACGGTCGTACCTTTGTCGCTTTCGACGTGGTGGCGCGTTACCTGCGCTATCTCGGCTATTCGCTGAACTACGTGCGCAACGTCACCGACGTGGACGACAAAATCATCCGCCGCGCGGCGGAAAATCATGAGACCTGCGACCAGCTGACCGAACGCATGCTGGCGGAAATGCATGCCGACTTCGACGCGTTGCTGATCGATCGCCCGGACAGCGAACCGCGCGCGACCCAACACATCGCCGAGATCATCGAGATCACCCAGCGCCTGATCGATCGCGATCACGCCTATGTGGCCAGCAACGGCGACGTGATGTTCTCCATCGACAGCGATCCGCAGTACGGGCTGCTGTCGCGCCAGGATCTGGAGCAGCTGCAGGCCGGCGCGCGCGTGGAGATCGACGACGTTAAGCGCAACCCGATGGACTTCGTGCTGTGGAAGATGTCCAAACCGGGCGAGCCGAGCTGGCAGTCGCCGTGGGGGCCGGGCCGTCCGGGCTGGCACATCGAATGCTCCGCCATGAACTGCAAACAGCTGGGCACCCACTTCGACATTCACGGCGGCGGTTCCGATCTGATGTTCCCGCACCACGAGAACGAGATCGCGCAGTCGAGCTGCGCCCACGACGGCCCGTACGTCAATTACTGGATGCACTCCGGCATGGTGATGATCGACAAAGAGAAGATGTCCAAATCGCTGGATAACTTCTTTACCATTCGCGACGTGCTCGGCCATTACGATGCGGAGACGGTGCGTTACTTCCTGATGTCCGGCCACTATCGCAGCCAGCTGAACTACAGTGAAGAGAATCTCAAGCAGGCGCGCACCGCGCTGGAGCGCCTCTATACCGCGCTGCGCGGCACCGACGCCAATGCCGCGCCGGCCGGCGGCGAAGCGTTCGAAGCCCGCTTCCGCGAAGCGATGGACGACGACTTCAACACCCCGGAAGCCTACTCGGCGCTGTTCGATCTGGCGCGCGAGGTTAACCGCCTGAAGGGGGAAGACATGGCGGCGGCCAGCGGCATGGCGGCGGAACTGCGCAAGCTGGCGAACGTGCTTGGCCTGCTGCAGCAGGAGCCGGAGCAGTTCCTGCAAGGGGGCGCACAGGTTGGCGACGGCGAAGTGGCGGAGATCGAAGCGCTGATCAAACAGCGTAACGAAGCGCGCGCCGCCAAGGACTGGGCGCTGGCGGATGCCGCGCGTGATCGCTTGAACGAGATGAACATCGTGCTGGAAGACGGCCCGCAGGGCACCACCTGGCGCCGTAAGTAATCCGGCAGAAGGAAACAAAAAAGGCGCTGAATTCAGCGCCTTTTTCTATGGCTGCGGGTTAGGGTTTAACCATGACCTTGCCGCCGCCGAACTCCACCACCTGATCGGCGACGATCTTGCAGCGCTTGCGGGTTTCGACCTTACCGTCGACTTTCACCTGCCCTTCGGCGATGACTTCTTTGGCGGCGCCGCCGCTTTCACACCAGCCCTGGAACTTCAGCAGATCGCACAGTTCGACATGGGGATGATTGTCCAGATTGAAAATTTCCATACTGCCTTACTTATTTAGGTTGAACGTCGTGATATTCCTCGCAGGCCTGCAAGGTATTTTGGATCAGTGTAGCCACGGTCATCGGGCCAACGCCACCCGGCACCGGGGTGATGTAGGCGGCGCGCTCGCTGGCGGCGTCGAAATCGACATCGCCCACCACTTTACCGCTTTCCAGGCGGTTGATGCCGACGTCAACCACGATGGCGCCCGGTTTGATCCAGTCGCCCGGAATGAAGCCCGGTTTGCCGACCGCCACCACCAGCAGATCGGCGTTCTCGACGTGATGACGCAGATTCTTGGTGAAGCGGTGGGTGACGGTGGTGGTGCAGCCGGCCAGCAGCAGCTCCATGCTCATCGGGCGGCCGACGATGTTGGACGCGCCGACCACCACGGCGTTCAGGCCGTAGGTATCGATGTTATAACGCTCCAGCAGGGTGACGATGCCGCGCGGCGTGCATGGGCGCAGCTTGGGCGCGCGCTGGCACAGGCGGCCGACGTTGTACGGGTGGAAGCCGTCGACGTCTTTGTCCGGATGGATGCGTTCCAGCACCTTGACGTTATCGATGCCGGCCGGCAACGGCAGCTGCACCAAAATGCCGTCGATTTCCTCATCGGCGTTCAGCTGGTCGATCAACGCCAGCAGCTCGGCTTCACTGGTGGCAGCGGGCAGGTCGTAGGAGCGGGAGAGGAAGCCGACTTCATCGCAGGCGCGGCGCTTGCTGGCGACGTAAATTTGCGAAGCCGGATTCTCGCCGACCAGCACAACCGCCAGCCCTGGCGCGCGCTTGCCGGCCGCCAGACGTTGTTTCACTTGCTCAGCCACTTCGTTTCTAACCTGCTGCGCAATCGTTTTACCATCAATAATCTTTGCTGACATCAGTGTGGAAATCCATCAATTAAGAAAAGCGGGGATGCCGCTATTCTGTCAGAAGCTGAGCGCGCTGTCAGGCGCAGAATCACCCTCGCCGCCGTCGGCGAGGCCGATTTACGCTTTTTTTATGCCGGTTTCAGGAACCTCTACGCCATTTTTACCGGCATTTGCATACGCTGGGGCCATACACAGGGCGAAAGAGGGCAGGATCATGAGAGCGATAACCCGGCTTTATCCGTTGCATCATCAGCCTGATCAGCAACCGGCGCAGCCTAAGCACGTTGGTGAGACGGTGTTCGATTCTTCGCTGCATCCGGCGGACAGTGAGCAACTCACCGCGCTGCATCAGCTTTGTCAGCACCAGGCGACGCCGTCGTGGCGGGCGCGCCTGAGCGCCCTGTGGCGGAAGCTGTGTGCATGAACGGCAGCGCATGGGTAGGGTGCGCGCTATTGCTGGCTTGGGCGCCGTGGAGCCAGGCTTCTTTAAACAGCGCACGCCCTGACTCCGCTCTGGGGAAAAGAGGGGAGGCGACCTGCAACATGCAGGTGGTTGAGCATGCCGATTGGGGCGACATTACGGCGGTCGTTCAGTCCGTGCGCCTTTGCCTGCGGCGGGGCGATGGGCGGCAAGGGGCCGAACGCACGCCAGGCGATACCGCTGTCGGCCTGGCGCAACACAGCATAGCGCGGGCCGCCGCACGCGCGCTGGCGGAAAAAACGCCATAAAGCACCGTCGCCGCCGTAACGTCATGAAAAGGCATTGACTCGCTAACCTCTGACCGTATAATCGCAACCCGCAACCACAGGTTGCCGCATCTCAATGCGCCCTTAGCTCAGTTGGATAGAGCAACGGCCTTCTAAGCCGTAGGTCATAGGTTCGAATCCTATAGGGCGTGCCATTAAGTATCAATGAGTTACGCCTTTCATCCCGTCTTTCCAATTTCATCATGGGACAGATTTGGGACTAAACCTCCGAAAATCGCATCAATTTGCCTCGCATGCTCAGTGAGATGGTTCGGTGCAAGGTGAGTGTATCGCTGTACCATTTCTATGCTCTCCCAGCCGGTCTATTCTCCAAAGCTCAGCTTTTCGACGGTCGTGCAATTCCTGCGCTTGGCGAGTGATTAGGTATCCGGCCGCGGCGCCGCTGTTCCACCGGTGAAAACTCCTATTTCCCCCTCCCACGTTTATTCGCTGACGATGGTTCACTTCCCGCACCGGGCTCTCCGGTCGGGGAGTGAGTTCAGCACGCGCCGTACGCTGCAGCAATAAAAGACATTAATAACCTCAATGGGTTAGGAGTTTTCTCGGTAACCCTGCAATTTGTAAAGGATTGATCGTTTTCAACGATCGGTAGGATCTTATTGATCTGCACAACCAATTATCTTTGCTGCACGGTCGCCGTTAAGATCGGGCAGGATATTATTCGGCGGTAACTCTTTATTCATCCGGTGAATACCACGTAGCGCTCGACAATTTATCAGGATAAAACCCCCGTACTCAGCCATGACGAGAACGTCTGCTAATCGCCCGCTTTCCCGCGATAACGAGATTGACGGTTCAGGGAGCACGGCAGAGAGAACGGCGTTTTCTCCCTGCAGCCTTCTCGGGTTTTCGAACCGTGGCGCAGCGCTATTTTTATCCTCACGGACTCTTTCGGCCCTGCAGCGGCCTTTTGTATTTTTCTGAGGCGACGAACCATGAATGCCCATCGCACCACCGGCAAACGCCCCGTATCCCCGCTGGCCATACTCCCCGATCGCCGGGTGCCCAATGCGCTTTTGCACCGGGATAGCGTGCAACGCATTCTCGTCATCAAGCTACGCCACTTTGGCGACGTCCTGTTGATGACGCCGGTGCTCAGCACATTGCGCGTCAACTACCCCAATGCGTTGATCGATGTGCTGGTCTATGACGGCACCGAGGCGATGCTGGCCGGCAATCAGGATGTTTATCTGGCCTTTACCGTGGATCGAGAGCTCAAGCGCCAAGGGCTGAAAGCGCAATACCGCGGCGAATATGCGTTATGGAACAGCCTGCGGACCGGCCATTACGATCTGGTGATCAACCTCTCCGATCAGTGGCGGGCGGCGTTGTATTGCCGTTTTCTCAAGCCGACCTTCAGTCTGGGGTTTCGCTACCCCAAACGCGACAATCGACTCTGGCGGGCCTGCCATTCGCTACTGGTCGACGTTGCCGGCCCGGCGCAACACACCGTGCTGAATAATCTCAGCATTCTGGCGCCACTGGCCTTGCCCACGACAATCACGCAGGTGACGCAGGCCTGGCGGCAATCTGATGTGGATGACGTTGACCGGCTCAGTCGACGCCATCACCTGACCGATTTTGTGCTGATACAGCCGACCGCACGCTGGGCTTTCAAGACCTGGACGGTGGACGGATTCAGCGCCGTGATTAACCACCTGACCGCCCAGGGCAGAACGGTGGTGCTCACCGGCGGACGCACGCAAGATGAAGCCGCCATGATAAGCGCCATCATGGCCCGCTGCCTGTTACCGCGGCGGGTGATTAATCTGACCGGGCGTCTGGAGCTGCCGGAGCTCGCGGTGTTGATTGACCGGGCGCGGCTGTTTATTGGGGTCGATTCGGTGCCGATGCACATGGCCGCCGCGCTGAATACGCCCTCGGTGGTGCTGTTCGGGCCCAGCGACCTCGCGCGATGGTCCCCGTGGCAGGCGCCCCACACGTTGCTGTGGGCCGGAGACTATCGTCCGCTGCCCGCCCCGGAAGCCGTTGACACCAACACCTGCGAGCGTTACCTCGCGGCCATCCCGGCCGGCGATGTGATACAGGCGGTTAACAGGCAACTGGCATCCCTCGTCGGATCTGCGCAGCGTTAATCCTGCGCGGCCTTCCACCGTGTTTTTTCTCTTATCAATGAGTACGTCACGATGCTATTCAACTCAGCAGTTTCCTCGTCAATACAAACGCCCCTTCAGCAACGGTTGTTTGCGTTTACCGCCTTTTTGCTGGGAGCCTCCCTCCCGACCTCCAATCCCCTGATGAATATCTCACTGGGGCTGATTGTCGTCTGTCTGCTCTGGCTGCGCGATATCCGGCAGTGGGCTGCACTGGCTTGTCATCCCCTGGTTTGGTTGCCGGCCCTGATGTTTGCGCTGCTGGCGTTGTCATTGCTGACGCATGCTCACGCCTACGGCCCCAAAATGGTCGGCAAATACCAAAAATTGCTGTATGTCCTGCCGCTGGCGCTGTTCTTTCTGGCCGACTCGCGGCTGATGACGCAATTTGTCCGCGGCTTTTTGTGGGCCAATGCCGCGATATTGGCCATCAGCTTCATGAGCGGGCTTGGCCATGTCACATTGGGCGGGCTGAACCCCGCCAACCCTACGGTGTTTAAGCTGCAAATCACCCAAAACGTGTTTATGGCGCTGGCGGCGCTGGTCTGGTTGTCGCGTGCTTTTGCCTGTAGCGGAAAACGGCGCTGGGGGTATGCGGGACTGGTGTTGTTGGCGACGGTTAATGTTCTGCTGATGGTGCAGGGGCGTACCGGGTATGTGGCATTGGCCGTTGGCATGGGCATCTGGTTATTGCTCACACTCCGGCGCAAGCAGCAAGTGGCCGTGATCGCCTGCGGCATACTGGCTGTCGTGATGCTGGTCATGACCCCCAATCGCGCCATGGAGCGCCTGACGCTGGGCGTCCAGCAAATTCAGGGGTGCGTTTTCGCCCCGGCCCAAACGGCTTATGCGGCCTGCGACAACTCCATGGGGCAACGCACCGCCTTCGCCCGCGAAGCCCTGCGACTGATAAAGCAATCCCCGCTGCTGGGCAACGGCGCCGGCAGCTTTTGGTACGGCAATCCATCCACCGGCTATGGCGTGCATAATCCGCACAATGAATACCTGTTGGAAACGGTGCAGAGCGGTTTGCTGGGATTGATGGTGTTCCTCACCTGGATGTGGAGTTGCTACCGCGTCGCCTGGCGCTTGCCGCCGGCGCGCCGAAATCTGTTCGTTGCGGTGCTCAGCAGCTACATGGCCTGCCATCTGTTCAATTCATTCCTGCTGGACTCGTCCGAAGGGCACCTGTTTGTCATTATCGCCGCCTTACTGGCCGGGCTTTCCCTCACCACTCCGCCGTCTCTTCATGCAGATTTGCCTCAACCCCAGATGCGATAGGGGGTTGAAGTGCTTCGAAAATACGCGCTTGAACGCGGCGCTCAGCGCTCCTCCACGCATCGGTGAAAAGCCAGCGGCCGCCTGGTTCGCTCACAACGGCCGCCCCGGCGTTAACGCCGGGGCGGCACGGTTGCGGATGGCTTTTTTCCCTTCCGACGCAGTTTGCTGTGGGCGGAATTACTCTTTTTGCGCCATCACCTTCGCCCGGAACGCCGGACCGGCCACGGCGGTGCGCTCATCGCGGGCCAGCCAGCGGTAGGCGGTCGCGCCGAGGAAGACGCCGATAAACCAGCTGAAGTTGGCCACTTGGTGCAGAGCCGGAATAAAGCTGATGATCAGGCCAATGGCCACCGACGGCAGCAGCGCGGCAATGGCTTTCGGGTTAAAACCGTTGCGGTACCAGTATTTGCCTTTCGGGGTGTCATCAAACAGATCGTCCACGGATACCTGGCCGCGTTTGATCAGATAAAAATCGGCGATCAGGATGCCGAACAATGGGCCAATAAAGGCGCCCAGCACGTCGAGGGTGTAGTGGATAAGCTCCGGCGAATTAAACAAATTCCACGGCGTCAGCAGAATCGACCCAACGGCGGCAATCATCCCGCCGGTGCGGAAGCTGATTTTCTGCGGCGAACAGTTCGAAAAGTCAAAGGCTGGCGAGACGAAGTTGGCCACGATATTGATGCCAATGGTGGCGGTGATCATCGTCAGCAGGCCAATGGCGACCGCCAGATCGTTTCCAATGCGGCTGACGGTTTCAATCGGGTCGGTGATCATGTGGCCAAACAGCGATTGTGTGCCGGAAACAATCACTACGGTGACGATGGAGAACAGCAGGAAGTTGAACGGCAGGCCCCAGCGGTTGCCGCGGCGGATCTCGCCCATGTTTTTGCCGTAGCGGGAGAAATCGCCGAAGTTGAGCAGCGGCCCGGAGAAGTAGGAGACCACCAGCGCGGTGGCGGTGATCATTTGCCAGGTCTGCTCCCCGGCGGTCAGCGATTTGCTGGCCAGGGTAAAGGAAATCCCGTCAAAACCGGTCTTGTATACAATCCAGCCCGCCAGCGCCAGCATCACCACATAGACTGCCGGCCCGGCGATATCGATGAAGCGCTTAATGGCGTTCATGCCGTGCCAAAAGACCATCGCCTGCAGCAGCCACATGGTGGCGAAGCATAGCCAGCCCAGGAGCGACAGGCCGAGGAAGCCGCTTCCGGTGAGCGTGGACAGCGACGGCCAGAACTTGAGCAGCACCAGCATCAGGGCGTTGGCCGCAAGGTAGGTCTGGATCCCATACCAGGCGAAAGCGATAAGCCCGCGGATCACCGCCGGGATATTGGCGCCAAAGACGCCAAACGCCTGGCGGCAGATGACCGCATAGGGCACGCCGGCCATTTGGCTTGGCTTCGCCACCAGGTTGGCGCACAGCTGTACGATGCAAATGCCGATCAGCAGGCAGAGCAGCACTTGCCAACTGGCCAACCCAAGCGTGAAAAAGCTCGCCGCGACCACATAGCCCCCCATGCTGTGCACGTCCGACATCCAGAATGAAAAAATGTTGTACCAGCTCCAGTTTTGGTCGCGCGTCGGCGCGAGATCTTCATTACACAGTCGCGGGCTGTAGCCGGCGGTCGCGTCTTTGGCCGAAACCTGATGCATGTGTGTTGAATGTGGCATGAAACCTGCTCCTCTTGTTATGTGGATTGCTGAGGCTATTGCAGGATCCAGGCCACAATGGCTGATTTTGCATACAGAAACCGAGCGTTATGTATACGATTTTGCTATCGATAGGTGAAACCGGAGTGGGTGAATGAATACTGAACATTGTCTCCAGGCCGCGCCAGCGCTGCAGGACAAAGATGAAACCATTTATCAGGCGTTGATGACGGCGATTGTCGAGCATCAGCTGCCGCCGGGCAGCAAATTGCCGGAGGAGGCGTTGTCCGACGTGTTTGCCGTGAGCCGCACCGGCATCCGTAAGGTGCTGCAACGACTCGCCGCTGTGCAAATGGTTAGCCTGAAGCCCAAACGTGGTGCATATGTCGCCAGCCCGACGGTGGAAGAGGCGCAGGCTATCTTCCGCACGCGCGCGCTGCTGGAGGTGGCCAATCTTCCCGATATTATCGCCCGCTGTCGAGCGCCCCATCTGGCGGCACTGGAGCGCATTATTCAGCTGGAACAGCAGGTGCATGAGGCTTACGACGGCCCGGCGGCGATTCGCTATTCCGCCGATTTTCATATTCAGCTGCAGGCGATCTCGGGCAATTCGGTTATCACCGACATGGTGACGCGTCTTTGCCAGCGTTCTTCCCTGGTCATCGCCACCTGGGGCGCGCCGTGGCGGCAGGGGTGCCGTTGCGACGATCATCAGCAGTTGGTCGGTTTGTTGCGGGATAAAGCGCTGCAGCCTCTGAGCGACGCCCTGATGCGCCATTTTGATCATATTGTCGCCAGCCTGCGCTTTGAGCGCGATGGCGTCAGCCTGCCCGATTTTTCCCGGCTGTTCGCCGGTTACAAGGAGCCGTGATGTATTCTGTTTGCATACAGGTTATCAACCCCAACACCAGTCAGGCGATGACCGACACCATCGCCGCCGCCGCGCGCACCGCCGCCGCGCCGGGCACCGAGATCCTGGCGGTGTGCCCGCGCGACGGGGTGCCGTCCATTGAAGGGCACTTTGACGAAGCCATCGCGGCGATCGGCGTGCTGGAACAGGTGAGGGCGGGGCGACGGCAGGGCGTTGACGGTCATGTGATCGCCTGTTTCGGCGATCCGGGATTGCTGGCCGCGCGCGAGCTGGCGCAGGGGCCGGTGATCGGCATTGCGGAAGCGGCGATGCATATGGCGTCGATGGTGGCGACCCGTTTTTCGATCGTCACCACGTTACCGCGCACGCTGATTATCGCCCGCCACCTGCTGCATCAGTACGGTTTTCATCAGCATTGCGCGGCGCTGCACGCCATTGACTTGCCGGTGCTGGCGCTGGAAGACGGCAGCGGGCTGGCGCAGGAGAAAGTGCGCGAGCGCTGCATCCGCGCTCTGAAAGAGGATGGCTGCGGGGCGATTGTGCTCGGCTGCGGCGGAATGGCGACGCTGGCGCAGGAACTGACCCGCGAGCTGCGGGCGCCGGTGATTGATGGCGTCAGCGCGGCGGTAAAAATGGTGGAGTCGCTGGTGGCGTTGGGGTTATCGACCAGCAAACAAGGGGACTTGGCCTATCCCGAAACCAAAGCGTTAAGCGGTCAATTTCAGTCGTTAAATCTATTTTAAAGGGATGAAGAATGGTCATTGTCGATGAGAATTACCCCCGTGACCTGCGGGGCTACGCCGGAGATCCGCCGCACGCGCGCTGGCCGGGCAACGCGCGGATTGCCGTGCAGTTTGTGCTCAATTACGAGGAGGGTGCGGAGAATCATGTGCTGCATGGCGATGCGGGATCGGAACAGTTTCTCTCCGATATTATCGGCGCCGCCAGCTATCCGGCGCGCCATATGTCGATGGATTCGCTGTACGAATACGGCAGCCGGGCGGGATTTTGGCGGATCCACCGCGAGTTCAGCCGGCGTGGCCTGCCGTTGACGGTCTTCGGCGTGGCGATGGCGCTGGCGCGCCAGCCGGAGATTGTCGCGGCGATCAAAGCGGCGAAATACGATGTGGTCAGCCATGGCTGGCGCTGGATCCATTATCAACATATGGATATCGCTGAGGAGCGCGAGCATATGCAAAAAGCGGTGCAAGTGCTGGCCGACCTGTTCGGCAAAGCGCCTACCGGCTGGTATACCGGGCGCGATAGCCCCAACACTCGGCAACTGGTCGTGGAGCAGGGCGGTTTTGATTATGACAGCGATTATTACGGCGATGATTTGCCGTTCTGGAGCGAAGTGGCGTGCGGCGACGGCAGCCGTCGGCCGCACCTGATCGTTCCTTACACGCTGGACGCCAACGACATGCGTTTCGCCACCGCTCAGGGATTTAATACCGCCGAGCAATTTTACACCTATCTGAAAGACAGCTTCGACGTGCTGTACGCTGAGGGCGAGGAGGCGCCGAAGATGATGTCGGTGGGGATGCACTGTCGTCTGCTGGGCAGGCCGGGGCGTTTTCGCGCGCTGCAGCGTTTTCTCGACTATATCCAGCAACACGAACGGGTGTGGGTCTGTACGCGGCAGCAGATAGCGGACCACTGGCGCGAGACCCATCCGTACCCGGGAACATGACGCATGCCTGGCGGCGTTGTGTCGGCTCCACTGCGCAGCGTGTTTTCGTATGGCCAATAACGCTGCCGCTCAGCTCGCTCCAGTGCTTTGATGGATCGACAGAGCGGCCGTAGGGCAAACGACCCGCCGCCAATTGAACCTTCGTTTATTTTGCCGCGTTACAATAGGTGAAAATTTCCCCATGGAGCCTATCGTGCGCAAATCCAGATTCTTTCTCGTGACCTTGCTGTGCCTGTGCGGCGCCGCCGTGCTGTACGTCATGGCTTACCGGGCGTTGGGGCATTACCTCAGCGACGGGGAGAAGGCCTACCCGGACATCACCGTTGAAATCCGCTGAGGGCCGTGCGCCGCCGCGGTGATTGCGCCGATTTTTTCGCACTGATTTACCCGCCATTTACCCGCCGTCGGCAATGATGACGCTGCGTCTCCACACTGTGTGGTTCTCTTGGGCGGAATGCGGTTATGTCACTGCAACAGGTATCGAATGTTTCTTTGAGCAATAACGGCTTAAAAGGCATCGGTTACAAACATTACGCGTTGGCGATCGTGGCGTTTTCGGCGATCGTGCGGTTTATTTCCTTAACGGATCGGTATTTTTGGTGCGACGAGGCCTCCAGCGTGCTGACCAGCCGCTATGATGTGGGCGCTTTGCTGTACCATGCTTCCTTCGATGTTCACCCGCCGCTTTATTACCTGCTGCTGCATGGCTGGATGGTGCTGTTTGGCGACGGCATTATGGCGGCCCGCGCGCTGAGCCTGGTGTTCGGCGTGATGACGGTGGCGCTGGCGATGCGTTTTACCCGTTGGTTGGCCAACGAGCGGGCGGCGCTGACTGCGGGATGGCTGATGGCGATCATGCCGATGGCGGTGCGTTACAGCCAGGAGGCGCGCATGTATGCGCTGATGGGGCTGTTGGCGATCGCCGCCGCCATGGCGCTGGCGAAGTGGCTGAAAACGCCGGATAACCGCCGCTATCTGGCGCTGTATGCGCTGTTGATGACGCTGAGCTTTTATACTCACTACTTCACGATTTTCACGCTGATCGCGCACTGGCTGGTGGTGTTGGCACTGTCGTGCCGCCGCGAAGGCGAGTGTTACATCAGGCAGCCGGCGTGGTGGGTGGCCAATGCGGCGATTGGCGTGGCCTATATTCCCTGGCTGCTGGTGCTGCTCAATCTGCTGGCGCATATTGCTGAACTGCGGGTCGGCGGCGACGTCGGTTGGATCCCTCAGGTTGCCTGGGGCGATCTGCCGGCGATGTATTGGCGTTTTCTCACCGGGCATGATGGCAGCAACTATCCCACGATCATTCTCTGGCTGCTGCCGGCGATGTTTGTCGCCTTATGTTCACTGCTGCTGTGGCGGCGCCAGATGCCGAGAAAATATGCGTTGCTGCTGCTCGGCGGCATGCTGATCCCGGTGACGTTGGTATTCGCCATTTCCTGGCGTTCACCGCTGTTTGTCGATCGCTACCTTTATTCCGCCGCGCTCGGCATTCCGTTGGTATTGGGCGTGCTGATCGCCGGTACGAAAAGCCGGGTGCGCGGGATCTCTTTGCTGCTGTTCTTCAGCCTGCTGTTCGGCTGCGGCGTGCGCAACGACTATCCGGTCGAGAAAGATGAGTTCAAGGTGATGGTGCACTACATCAACAGTAACTATCAGCCCAACGATGCGGTGGTGGTCAGCAACATGTTCAACTACCTGAGCTATGTGTATTACAACAAGAAGGGCTATCGCGCCTTGCTGTATACCCCCGCCAGGCCCAACGGCATTTCGGGCAAGCCCAATGCCTATGGTTTCGGCACCTTTTTCCACGATCGGGCGGCGCAGACCTACGTCGATAACCTCAGCGCGTTAGCGAAAGACCATCGCCGGGTCTGGCTGGTCAGCGGCGGGGATTTCAATCAGGACTTCGGCCGTTCGCCGCCGGGGTGGGTCAATACCGGCACCTTCAAAAGCGGCGGTTTCGAGTCGAGGCTATTCGTGGTGCGCGACGCCAGATAGCCGGATAAATGCCCCAAATCTCGGAAGCCCCCACACACCGAAACTTTTTCACCGCTACCGGTGTGTGGGAGGCGCTTAGAGGCCGACAATCCGGGCGGGAACGCCCACTGCCGTGGCCGATGGCGGAATGTCCTTGAGCACAACGGCGCCGGCGGCAACACAGCAACTGTCGCCGATTCGCACATTACCCAATATTTTGGCTCCGGCGCCGATAACGACGCTATTACCCACCTTGGGATGGCGATCGCCGCCGGCTTTTCCTGTTCCTCCCAGCGTCACCGAATGCAGCAGGGAGACGTTGTCGCCCACCGTCGCCGTTTCACCGATGACAATCGCGTGAGCATGGTCGAGCATGATGCCTTTGCCCAGCTTGGCGGCCGGATGGATATCGATACAGAAGAGTTCTGATACCCGACTTTGGATGTGATAGGCCATTTCACGTTGCTGATGCCGATACAGCGCATGTGAGATGCGATAGGCTTGCAATGCGATAAACCCCTTGAAGAAAAAAAATATCTGTACCGTACTGTGGCAGGCGGGATCGCGTTCGTAAACCGCGCGCATGTCCGCCAGCGCGGCGTCGACAATGTCGGGCGCACGTTGCAGCGTTTGTTCAACAACGTTTCTCAGGCTCGTCGCATCGATATCGTCATTGGCCAGTTTCAAGGCCAGGCGGTTTGCGAGCGCCTCGTTGAAGGTGGCATGCTGCAATACTCCTTGCTGCAGGAGTTTGCTCATCGCCCCTTCTCTTTCGGCCAAGGCTTTTGCCTCTTGCCGGAGCTGTACCCAAAAGGGGTCGGAGACCGTCAGGTTCGGGAAAATGGCATAGTTCATCAATCGCATCTTTTTTCCTCGTCGCGTTATAGCGATAAAACGCCCGGCAAACGCCGGGCGTTTTTCATCAGTTTACCGTGGGCAGCCCCATGCACTCCGCCAGGTCATCAAGGGCCTGATACAGGGCATCGATATCAGCCGTCGTGTTGTATAGATAGGCGGATGCTCGCAGGATCTCTCCACCGGCCAGGGTGCTAACGAAAGGTTGCGCGCACAGATAACCGCTGCGGCACATGATGCCGTAGGCGTCGCTGAGCAAGCGGGCGATTTCTCCGACCGAAACGCAGTCCGAGAACTTGAAGGCGCCTATGGCATGGCGGTTTTCACCGTCGGCGGGGCCGATAAGTTTGAGGTAAGGGCGAGAGGCCGCCCCGGAAAGCAGCGCGTTGACCAAACCTTTGTCGTGTTCACGCCGCGCCGTCTCATCGAAGCCGGCTAACAGACGAAAAGTCGCGCCGGCGCCGATGACGGAAGCAATCGCCGGCGTGCCGGCCTCGAGATGATAGGGCGCCCGACGATTGACCTGACCATCGGCATCCACCCAGTCAACCGTACCGCCACCGAATTGCAGCGGTTTAAGTGCATCGAGGCGATGTTGGTTCGCGTACAAAAAGCCCAACCCGGTTGGGCCCAGCATTTTGTGTGCGGAGAAGGCGACAAAGTCGGCGCCCAGCGTGTGGAGGTTGAGACGGCCGTGCGGGAGAGACTGTGCAGCGTCCAGCACAATAACGGCATCGCTTTGTGTGCGGATCATCGCGATCATCTGCTCAATGGGATGCACAACGCCGGTGACATTGGAGCAGTGCGTCAGGGCGACCACTTTCGGCCGTTGCGCGAGCAGCGTCTGGAAATGATCCAAATCGATCCTGCCCTGATCATCGGTTTGGATGAACCTCAGGGTGGCTACTTGTCGCCAAGGCAATAGTTGGGAATGATGTGAATCGACACCAGCGATAACCAGATCCGATTTTCTCAGCGCCAATCCTTGCGCCACGATGTTCAGCGCATGGGTCGTATTGTGGGTAAACACGACTTCGTTAGCCTGTGCGCTGACGTAGTCCGCTACTGCGAGGCGCGCGGCTTCATAGGCATTGGAGGCTTCATCGGAGAGACGGTGTTTGCCGCGATGGATATTGGCACCGTTCTGGCTGTAATACTCCGTTACGGCGTCAATCATGACGCGCGGCTTTAGGGTAGTCGCGGCGCTGTCGAGATAGTTGAGAGGCCGTCCGTCTATTTCCTGCATCAGCGCAGGGAACTGACTGCGGTCAATAAAATGATTCGTCATGGATGAGATGCCCCGTTATATCTTGAAATGCAGGATTGGAATTTTCCGCTGCGTTCGCAGGCGATGTAATCCACGGCTTCGAAAATGATGTCGCGGGTTTGGCAAAGTGCGCTGATGCGCTGTTGCAATGCGAGTAGCTCAGACGATGATGCTTGATTGAGGATATAGCGAAAACGAAGATTCCCGAGCTCGTCTTGTTCCAACTTATATAAATCGATCGCTGGGCAATCGGCCACCGCCAGATCGACCTCGGCAGGCGTCACTATCGCCCCGTTTTTACCGATGACGTTGTGGGTGGCGCGCCCTTCGATGTTGACCACCGGCAAAGTGGCGCCACAGGTGCAGGGTTCCGACGATAGACGGTACAGGTCGCCGGTGGCGTAACGAATGCGCGGTAGCAAGCTGTCATCAATGGTGGAAATGACCAACTCGCCGACTTCATCCAAGGCCGATTCCTGCTCCCCGCTTAAAAACTCCAGGAAAAAATCTTGGTTGTTGATGTGCAAACAACCGTGGTGGCATTCGAAACCGAGGTAACCCAGTTCCGACATGCCCAGCATGTTGCCGATTGGCGTTTCGTCACCGAAGAAGCGCCGAATTTGACGTCGTGCAACCTGCGTCAAATGGGTATAGCCACAAACGATATGCAGCTTGTTGGTGGTGACGATAGTGCGTCCCAACTTGTCGGCCTCTCGAGTTAAAAAGGCTAAATGCGTCGGGTCCACCACCAAAATTTCCGGATCGTAGGCGGCGATTTCGTCCAGCGCCTGCTTGATCATCCTGGCGGGGGTCGCCAATAAGTCGTGAGCGACAGGCAAGACCAGCGTGCCGTCGGCCAGCGTGCGTTCCTCCATGGTTGTCAGGCCGATGCCGCACTCTACGTCAGAGCAGTTAGGTGGGGCATAGCGGCAAATGCGCGGCCGGGCACCAGGGCGCCACAGTGCGTTGAAGTTTGCATTGACGCCCATACTGGTGGCCTGTCGTCGCGCCAGGTCATAGGAAAGGATCGCGCTGTTCAAACGTTCTCCTGAGGTCCCAGAACTTTGAAAGCGCATCACATGCGGCCCGGTCAGTGTAAATCCGGCAGCTAACACCCCTGACGGATAGTTGCGTCGATAGTGCATTTTGCGTGTGACGGGGATGCGTTTAAAGTTCGCCAGGGTTTTAATGTCGTCGGGCCGTAGGCCCGACGCTGCCATGTGAGCTTTAAAAAATTTCACATTTTCATAAGCGTACGCCACTTCACGACGTACATCTTTAAATGAACCTGATTCGCTCATGTCATTGCCACCATGATGTTGCGCGGCGGCGTAAATGGTCGCCGGCCGTGGGAAATGGTTTCGTTATCCAAAATCAGAATGTCGCCCTGTTCCCAGTCGAACAGGATTTCTTCTTGTTGATAGGCTTGTCGAATCAGCGTCAGGTCGGTTGACGGGATAGGACTGCCGTCGCCAAACAGGGCATTGCGCGGCAGCTCATGCTCGGCGAATTCGCGTCTTAACTCACGTTCCGCCTCCGCCGGCAGATTGCTGATATGGAACAGATGCGCCTGATTAAACCAGATCCCCGCCCCCGTTCGCGGGTGGGCAAGGGTCGCCTGACAAATTTGGCGTGTGCGCAGGCGTCCTTCCCCCAACCATTGGCATTGGATGTCGTTCGCTTGGCAATACGCCTCAACCTCCGCCTGATTTTCCGTTTGGAATACCTGCTGCCAGCTGAGATCCAAACCTTGTCCAAAATTGCGCACGTACATCACGCCATGGGCTTCAAAACGCGCGCGCAGGTCTTCCGGCAGGCGTTCATAGACCCCCTGACTGTCGGCAAGCGGAGTCTGCCCTTGATCGCCTGGTTTGACGGCGCAGTGGAAGAACAGCCGCTTGGGCCAACTGCGGGTGTAGGACATCTCATTGTGTTGGGGAATATGCTGGTCGGCCGGATACTCGGTCGAGGTGTATATCCCTTCGCTGATATTGCTGCGCGGCGTAGAGCGGTGGGTGTATCCCAACAATGCGCCTGCCGACGTTTGCACAAAGGCGCGAAAAGCCGCGACATCCGCGACCTTGAAGCCACGCAGCAAAACGGCGCCAGATTCGGCTAACAGACTGGCGATATAATCCCAGCTGTTTTGCCCCCACTCAGGGGCGGATAGGTTGGCTAGCGCCGGGCGCAGCATGACACCTTTAGCGCCGGCATGGGTCAGTGGTGACGCGGTGACCAGACTGGTGACGGATACGCCTTGGCTCTGGCGCCGTCGGGCGAATAAACCGCTTGCTGTTTCGTTCATTTTGCCAGTTCCTGAGAGTGTCGTTGTTCATCAATGTTGCGGCTGAGGCCGGCTACGGTCGCATCCATAAAAACGCTGCGCAGATTGAACGGAATATCGAAGGTGGAACGGATTTGAGCGACCAACTTTGTGGCGATTAGCGAATGCCCACCGATATCAAAGAAGTCGTCGTGTATGCCTACACGGTTGGCCAGCAGCAACTCCTGGAAAATGGCCGCGACACTTTTTTCCGTTTCGCTTTGCGGCGCGACATAGTCATCGGCGTTGGCGGCGATAAGCGTATCCGGCGCCGGTAGCATGCGGTGATCGACTTTGCCGTTGTGGTTTAACGGGAAGCGGGAGAGCGACACGATTTGAGAGGGGATCATGAAATCCGGCAGGTAAGCGGCGAGATGCTCACGCAGCCAATCGGCATTGCCGTTGTCGCCGCTTTGCAGAACCACGTAAGCCAACAGATGTGCACTGCCGGATTCGCCTTGTTCAACGACGCAGCTGTCCAAAACCTCCGCATGTTTGCGCAGCGTGCTTTCTATTTCGGCCGGTTCTACCCGGAATCCGCGGATTTTCAACTGACGGTCGATACGGCCAAGAAACTCCAGGCTGCCATCGGGAAGCCTGCGAACTTTATCCCCTGAACGGTAAAGCCGGGCATTGGATCGCGGGCTCCAGGGATCGGCGATAAAGCGGGGACGCTGATCTTCAGCGCTTTGCACATAGCCGCAAGCGACCGTCTCGCCGCCAATATATAACTCACCCGCGACGCCCACGGGAAGCAATGCACCATGCGGGTCGACGACATAGCAGCGGGCATGCGGCAAGGGGGTACCGAGGGGAACGGTGGAAGCCAGCCTGGCGTATTTATCCGACGCTACCTGCTGCGCAATGGCGCCCACGCAGGTTTCGGTTGGCCCATAATGATTGTAGATGCGACAACCGTTCGCAAAATCGTTGAACAGGCGCCACATCCCCCAACTTAACACCTCACCCCCCAGCAATAAGGCCTTGCCAGGCATCAGGCGCGCCGGCGTGTCCGCCAGCGCGAATAAAGATGCCATATGAGAAGGGGTCAATTTGAGGACGTCATACTCGCTTTGCTCCATATAGCGAATTTGCTCCTGAATATCCTCGGCGTGCGTGAAAGGTGAGATGTCGATGCAGCCACCGGTGACCAGTGCGGGGAACAGGGTGGTATTACCCAAGTCGGTGGTGATGGGGCCAATGGAGAGATAGGTGAGCGCTGCGCCCAGTTCCGCACGCTCAATAATGCCGGACACATAGTTCTGCAATTGATGATGAGCGATCTTGACGCCTTTCGGCTCTCCGGTAGAGCCGGAGGTGTAGAGCACATAAGCGAGGCTGTCGGCAGACGCGGTGAATGGCAGCGCGGAGTCATCCAGCACGCTAATGTCATTCCACTGCTCATCCAGCGCCATCACGGGGAGGGTGAGCTGCGCCTGGCGGTGTTGCGCTTGAGCGACAAGCATCAGTGCCGGCCTGGTTTGCTTCAGGATGATCTCCACCCGCTGCTGGGGCAGTTGAGGGTCGAGAGGGACATAACAGGCTCCGGCTTTGTGGATGGCGATGATAGCCGCCAGCGCCAGATCGCTGCGCTCAAGCATCAGGCCGACCGCTGCGCCCTGTTCCACCCCATTGTTCAGCAAATGGCGAGCCAACTGATTGGTGAAGGCATCCAGCTCGGCATAGCGCCAAATTCGCGAGTTGTACTTTAACGCCGGCGCATCGGGAGTCTGCGACGCCTGGCGGCTGAAAGTATGGTACCAACAACCGAGGGCCGGCGATGACGACAACGCGTTATGGGTGTTTTCAATCAGAATGCGTGTTTCATCGTCAGTCATAAGCGGAAAGCGATCGAGCATGGCCTGTGGTGTCTTGAGCAGCGCCTGCAGCGTGGCGCGGAACGCCTGCTCAATCGTTGCGATCCCTGCCGTATCGAAGACGCCTTGCTGTATCTGCAACACAAGGTGGAGGCGTTCACCGGCATTCACCTGCAGAGATAATCTGCAGTGTTCCGGTACAGGGATGGCGGTACGGTTTTCCCAATGTAGCAGGGGTGTTTCGATTGCCGACGCCGCATTGAAGAATTGATAGCCGATCTCGCTGGCTGAATGAACATCACCCGGCTGGCGGCCGTCTTGCTGCTCGCTCAGTCGCAGTGCTTGCTGACAATGTTCAGCGAACTGCAGCAACGTCATGTCAGCGTTGGGCTGCGCGATCGTAGGCACTGCATATTCGAACCGACCCAGAGCCTGTTGAAGTTCCGCAAAAGGGCGGCCGGCCAGGTTCGTGCTGAGCACAAAGCGGTCGGGATATTCCGCTATGCGCCATAACGCAGCACTCCAACAAGCGTAAAGCAGAGCGCGCAGAGACAAGGCGTTTTCTGTTGCCAGCGCTTGTAGCTGAGATTGTGTTTCCATCGTCAGCGTTATGGGGCGGCATTGCCAATCCTGGCTGTCGGACTTGAATTCGAGAGGCAGACGCAAAGAAGGGATGGGCTCGACATGAGTAACGGTAGTTTGCGGGGGGAAATCCTCGCGCTGCCATTGGGCAAAGTCGACGTATTGTACAATGGGGGACGACGTACCAGCCTCACCGGTATAGAGGCGACTCAACGCCACCATCATCGCGTCGGCGGAGGCATAGTCCAGGCTGGCGGTGGGCAGTGAAATCACCAGCGTATGCCGGTCGGCTGTTATGCGGTAAAGCGCGGCTTTGAGAGGCCGTTCTCTGGCTGTGGGACTTGCGCATGCCGATGCCGCTTCTTCCTCGTTGAACGGGTTAACGTCCGAAGGCTCACCGTCAGCCATAATCAGTTCGGGCTGATAGGGATCATTGATGACCATCAGCACATCGCTGTTTTCTCCCAATACGTTTCTGAACGACGTTCGCAAAATCTCATGTTCATTAATCAGTGTGGACAAGGCCGCGATTAAACGGTTGGGGTCCAAAGATCCTGACAGAGAATACGTTGCGCTGAAATATTGCGGGCTATTTCGGGTAGTTTGCTTAATCAGCTGTTGCTGCTGAAAAGACAGGGGAAACCCTTCCCAGTTATTCTCTGGTAATGCCATGTTTTCTGCAGTTTTCATGTTTTTTATTACCCGTTAATGGTTTTGTTCCAAATGGACAAGTGTTTTTCACCCAGATATTCCGCGACTAACTCCCAAAACATGCCGTATTCCGCCGGCAGATTTAGACAGGTGTGATATTTCTGCGTAGGGGTGTGCGCCAATACGTCCGCCAGCTTTAAAGCTAACAATGCTTGGAAATGACTTACTGAAACGTTGAGCGTTTGACCGTTCCTGCGATCCTTCAAACAAGGTTGCCCTTCCGGTTTGAGGATATTACGGAAACTTTTACTCAATGATTCGTAACTCATGACGGAGAAGTGATAAACCAGCTGCTCGGCGTTTTCACCGATACTGGCTCTGACAATTTCCCTTTGAGATGACGGAATGTCACCAATCTCATCGGTATGTAATCCCTGTGTGCCATATGCGCCGTGAAATAATCCGGATAAGCATATCGTCTCGTCACATTCCATTTCCCTGAGAAGATGGTGTGTTCGTATTAAATGATTCATTAGTGGCTCATCTAAATGAGCCACTTTATGTGCGCCCAACTTCACCAGCTGCGGCTGGTATTGCGCGATAAGCTTGGCATCTGCATCCATCATTTTTTCCTGTCAATAAGATCAGTCGTTGGCGGTGATTCGTTGTTTTCTTTGTTGCATTAGGCGTTGTCGGCCAGAGAGCCGCTGTTCGGTTGCCTGAGATGCGCCCGCTGCATCGTTCTCTATGTTGCCGGCCAGCCATTCGGCGAGGCTGCGCAAAGTGGTGTACTGAAAGAGCGTGACGATGGGGATCGTGCGGTTCAACGCGTTCTCCAGCGTTCTGTGTGTCCTTATCAAGCTGGCGGAGTTGCCGCCGAGATCAAAAAAGTTATCCGTAGCGTTCAGGGCCTCGCAGTTAAGTTCGTGCTTCCAGATATCGGCGATCGTCGTCTCATAGTGCCCTGTCGGGGGGGCGTGCCGATCGCCGCCGCCGTTCATCGTTATTGGCTCCGGAAGCCGCTGCTTATCCAGTTTGCCGTTGGCGGTTAAAGGAAATGCTGACAGACAGGTGAACACGGCGGGGATCATGTATTCGGGTAATTTGGTGCGCAGATTGGCGCGCAGCCGTGCAATCGCCTCCTGATTGTGTTCCTCGCTGACGATATAGGCGCACAGCCAGAGGCGATGACGTTCACCTTTAACCACGACACAAGCGCCGTTTATTCCGGGTTGCGTGAGTAGCGCAGCTTCGATTTCGCCCGTTTCAATGCGGTATCCATTGATTTTTATCTGCGTATCTTGCCGTCCCAGGAATTCGATGGTGCCATCCGGAAAGAATCGGGCTCTATCGCCGGTTCGATACATTCTGGCGGTTGGCGTCAGGCCATATGGATCGGGCAGATAACTGCGCGCCGTTTTCTCTTGATCGCCGAAGTAACCTTCGGCCAATACCTCGCCGCCGATAAACAGATCGCCCTCGACCGCGATGGGAACGGGCTGCAGTTGCTTATCCAGTATGTAGTAGCGAGCATTTTGAATCGGTTTGCCGTAAGGGATGCTGCTTTGCTCCGGCGCTACCCGCTCGATGATAAAGAAGTTGGACCAAATGACGGCTTCAGTGGCGCCGCCCAAGCCAACCAGCTGCAGGTTGGGGAACGTCTTACGCAGCTTGTCCGGCAGCGATACGGGGATCCAGTCGCCGGACAAGAAGGCCAGGCGTAATGATGGAATCGGGTACGGCGGGAAATAGGGTTCGCATTGATCGAGCGCGATGGGCGCTGAGTTCCAGAAGGTGATGCCCTCTGCACAGACGATGTTGGCCAGTGTACTCGGATCCTTGGTTTCGTCTCGGCCGGCGAGGCGAATCGTTCCGCCTGCGGCAAGCATTCCCAGCAGATCGTAGACGGACAGGTCGAAGGCCAGTGACGTGACGAACAGCGACTTGTCGCTGGTGTTCACGGTGAAGGTCTTGTTTACCCACTCGATCAGATTGATTACCGGTTTATGCCTGACGGCGACCGCCTTGGGATCGCCGGTCGTTCCTGATGTAAAGATGATGTAAGCCAGTGCGTCCGATGTGATGCGGCTCTCCACGGGAGTCGAAGGCCAGGAGAGGTCCTCGCTTATCGCGACGTGCACGTGCGCCAACGAGGTGGGCGCTTGTGCGATCAAGGCGGCGGCGGTATCGGCAAACAGCGCGTCAGTTGCGATACCGGTGATGCCGGCGATACGGATCATCGCTTGAAAACGAGCTGGAGGGCTGGCGGGATCGAAGGGCACATAAACACAGCCCGCTTTCAGAATAGCCAACATGGCGATGACCATCGCCGGGCTGCGATCGCACAGGATAGCGATGCGTGCGCCGGCGTCGAATCCCTGGGCCAGCAAATAATGGGCCAAACGATTGGCACGCGTATCCAATTCAGCGTAACTCATCGCGTTCTGCGCATTGCATAGCGCGATGTGGTGAGGTGCCTGACTGGCTTGTGCTTCGAACAGCTGATGCACCAGCCGATCGCCGGCATAATCGCATTGCGTGGCGTTCCAGCCGTCGAGCATGTTGTGGCGCTCATCGTCAGAGAGCAAAGGCAGGGTAGTGACGACGGCCTCATCGTTTGCGAGCGCTGCACTCATCAGCGTGAACCAATGGCCGATCAGGCGCTGAACCGCAGCATCGGTAAAGCGTTCCGTGTCGTATTCGAGATTCAGCTCAAGGCCGCCGTTGCTGAGACGGAAAAAGAAGCCCAGGCTGAAACGGCTGGTCAACAAGTCGATGGGCAGGTGGCTGGAGCCGGTATCCCTCATCGTCCACAGCGGCTGTTCTTGCTGCAGCGATAGCATGACGTTGAGCGCCGGCGTGCCATTGGCGGTGCGTAGCCCTTTGACGTTATCGAGCACCGTTTCATAAGGAACCTGGCCGAACTGCATGGCTTCCTGGGTACGTTGCCTGGCCTGACGCAATAATTCACCGACGCGCGGCTGGTGCCGCATATCGCCGCGCAAAATAACCGTATTGACGAAATTACCGATGGTTGCGGCAAAATCGTGGTTGTTTCGCGTTTGCAGTGGTGCGGTCAGCAGGACATCGTCGGTATCCGCCAGGCGTCCCAAATAAGCCCAAGTCAGCGCCAGCAACCCGTGGAACACAGAGACTTCGTGTCGGCGGCAAAGTTGAGAAAGCGCGATGAATTTATCTTCTGGAATGGGGACGCTTAACTGGCGACCTTGCCCCCGTTCCTGGCGCGGCAGCGGCCGATCGCAGGGAAGTTGCGGGGCGGCCGGTGGCTCGGCCAGCTGTCGTTGCCAATAAGCCAGAGCCTCGGTTTGCCGGCTTTCACATTGCGTCAGCCAGTGGCAATAGTCCTGGTAGCTGAGGGGGGCAGGAGAGGCATCCGAAGCCGTATTCTCATAGGCCGCGGAGAGTTCGGCCAGCAAGATGTCCATGGAGCCGTCAACGGCGATGTGGTGCGTCAGCAGCACCACCAGATGCAGGTCTTGCTTGATCTTGAGGGCCAGCACCTTGAACGGGATTTCTTCGGTCAGATCGAACGCCGTGCGAGCGAAGGCGTTCGCGCGGTTCCTGGCCTGTTCCCAGGCTGCTTTTTCATCCCATTCACACAGGTTTTCATGATGAACCACCGGCGGGTAGGTTTGGGCGACGCATTGCTGCAGACCCTGCGCGCCTTCGGCATAGCGCGTACGCAAGATGGTATGTTGCATCACGACTTGTTCCGCTGCGTTGGAAAGACGGCTTATATCCAGTGGCCCCACGATTTGAAAAGCGGCGGGAATGTTGTAACGAGGCGAGCCCGGCAACAGTTTTTCCAGCATCCACATTCTCGATTGCGAGGGCGAACAGGGTGCTTCGAGAGTGGTTTGTCGCGTATGGCCGACGCACGGCGGCGCATCGGCGTTTTTCGTCCATTGTTCAATAAGCCGTGCCTGACGCGAGAGCGTATCGGCAGCCAGGAGCCGTTCTATCGCAAGGTCAGCAGAAAACTGCTTTTTGATCTCATGAGCCAGTCGGGCGAGCAGTAAAGAATGCCCGCCGAGACCGAAGAACGTATCGGTGCGATAGACGTCAGCACAGTCCAGCAACTGGCGCCAAAGTCCAGCCAACGATAGCTCTGTGGCGCCTTCAGGCGCTTGGCCCGCACGATTTTCATGTTGCGTTCGGCAGTGTCTTAAGGCACCTCTGTCAATTTTTCCGTTAGGCAAACGGGGAAGTTCATCGAAGGCCATCCACTCCGCCGGCAGCATGTAGACCGGCAGTTGGGTTGCCGCCCAGGCGATAATGGCATGACGATCCGCCGGAGAGTGCAGCTCCAGTGCGCAGCGTAAAGATTTGCCCTTGTTCGCTGATTCGACCACCACCACCGCCACTTCTCGCACACCGGGATGCCGACGGAGCACGGCGTCAATCTCACCGATTTCGATACGATGGCCGCGGATCTTGACCTGGTCGTCGCGACGCCCGAGGTAGAGCAGGCGTCCATCTTCAAGCTGCTTGCCATAATCGCCGGTGCGGTACATGCGCGCCCCTTTGGGGCCGGCGGGGTCGGGCAGGAAGGCGTCGTTGAGTTCTGGACGATGGTAGTAACCGCGAGCGACGCCCGGGCCAGCCACGTAGATTTCCCCCGTTTCTCCCGGCGCTACGGCGTTGCCTTCTGCGTCAAGCAGATAACAGCGTCGGCCCGTCAGTGGTGTGCCGATGGTGGGATGCGGGTCTGAGGCCAAGACTTCACCGCCGGTGGAGTAGGTCGTATCTTCCGAGGGACCATAGAGATTAAAGATTTTTGCCGTCGGGCATTGTCGCCTGAGCGTATGCACCAGGTGCATCGGCAGCGGTTCCCCGGCTAAGTTGATAATCGGCAAATGGGATGGCAACTCGCCGATTTTAACCATCTCGTTGATGACCGAAGGTACGGTATTGAACAGCGTAATATCGTCACGCTTGTGCCACTGTAATAACGCCAGGGGATCTGCCAGCATATGCACGCATCCGCCCTGAGTAAGCGGAGCAAAGATTTCAAAGACGGAGAGATCGAAGGTGATCGACGTGCCACAAGCGACCTGCGACAGCTGTTCGTCAGTATAGGTTTGGTGGGCCCAATCGATAAGCGACAGGGCGTTGCCGTGTTCGATCATCACCCCTTTGGGAACGCCGGTGGAACCGGAAGTAAAGATAAAGTAAGCCAGTTGAGTGGCACAGGTGTTGCGCTGCAGTATCGCTTCGTTGGGGCGCCCGTTTTCGTCGATGAAAACGGGCGTAATGGTGTCGGGCAGCCTGCTCGCTAGCGCCGTTGTTGTAATGACGTATTTGGCCTGGGCGATCTCCAGCAACAGTTCGGTGCGCGCCTGGGGATGCTTGGGGTCGAGCGGCAGATAAGCGCAATCCGCCGCCATGATGCCCAACAAGCTGGCGGGGATATGGCGATCGCGCGGAAGATAGACGCCGACGGCCGTCTCTTTCGCCAGATTAAGCGCGGACAATTGCTGTGCGATGCTCAACGCGGCATGCCGCAAGCATTGATAGTCCATGATGCCGCTTTCGTCGATCACGGCCGGGCGTAGTGGCGTTGCCATCGCCTGATTAAAGACGGCTGCGTGCAGCGTATGGGATTGCGTCTGGTTTTCCGGTCCAATACCTTTCATGCTTTGCATTGTTAACCCTTATTTATTTGCGGCGATTAACCGAAAAGTCCCAAGAGGGCAATTCGTCTGAACAGGCTGATGTTTCATCGACTTTGGGGTGTTGTGCATCGAGATAGCCTTTTATTTCCGGCAAGGTGATCGTCATGTCCTCAGAAACCTTCTCGACTAACTGCGTAAAGGCGACGGCAACATTTGCGATTACGTCGGGTGTAAACAAGGCGGTGCGGTAATCCAGCCCGCCTTCCATTGCGCCCTGTCTGGTAACCAGCGACAGTTTTATGTCGTGCACGTCCAGCAGAAATTCCGCATCGAGCAAGGTGGCCTTAATGCCTGATAACGTCCATGGCGGGGTCGCTACGTCATGCAAGACGAACCACGAGCGGTAAATCGGCGCCGACTGCGACATTTTTCGCTTCGGTCGCAGCGCGTTGACGATTTGATCGAACGGCAGATCCTGATGCCGGTAGGCATCCAGACAGGTTTGTTTGACGCGCAGGCACAGATCTGCAAAGGCGTCATGGCGTTGGAAGCGAGTGCGGATGGCGAGGCTGTTCACCATAAATCCGATGACGCCGGCGAGTTCGGGACGAGAACGATGGCCTGCCGCCGTTCCCACGACGATGTCGTCTTGTTGACACCACCAATGCAGCAGCAACTGCCAGGCGGTCATATACCCCATGAAAGGCGTGATACCCAGTTTGGCGCAGAGTGCATCGAAGCGTGCAGTGAGCGGCGCGCTTAAATGGAAAGGATGACGCGCGCCGGTAGCGGTCAGATGGTCGGTATCGACAGGCGTCGTCGGCAAAGCCAGCACCGGCAGGTTATCGCCAAGCTGATTGACCCAGTAATCCAATTGAGTGTTGAAGGTCCGGGATGCGCGTTGCGTTTGCTCCCATTGCGCGACGTCAAGGAAATTAAGCCTGTCTGACGATTCGGCTGGCGTCCTCCCTGCGACGAGAGCGTTATATATCTCGCTGATCTCACCCGCCATAATGGCAGTGGACCAGCCATCCCATACGATGTGATGCACGGCGATGATCAGGAGGTGACACTGCGCGGAGAATGCGATGAGGCTGGCTCTGAACATATCGCCGCAACGGGTATCGAACGGGCGCGTCGCCGCGGCAGCAAGTGCGCGCTGCATGTAGCCCTTTCTCTCGTGAGAGGGGATGTCGAACGCCTCTTCCAACTGCAGCTGAAATGAGGTCTCCAGCGACGGGGACATATAAGCGTCAGCCCGATCGTCGAGAATGCGGCATGTCAGCACCGAATGTCTGGCGACAAAGATCCGCAGAGCCTGGGACAAGGCATCCACATTGAGCAAGCCGTTCAGTTCGAAAGGTTCCACCAGGTTGTAGGTGCAGTTTCCCGGATGAAGCTGATCATGGAACCACAGCCGCTGTTGGGCGGAAGAAAGCGGCCAGCGGGACATGGCCGGTACCTTGACGATAGGCGGCAGTTCGTCCTCGGTGCGCTCAGCATCCAGCGCATTCCTGACCGCCTCAGCAATACCCCGTATGTTGGGCGTTTCAAAGGCGGCGCGAAGCGGGAATGCCGGGGTAAATTCTCGGCGAATTTGGGTCACCAAATCGGTGAGACGGCGTGAGTCAATCCCGGATTTAAACAGATCCTGGGTAACGCTCAGCGCCTCGCCACCCAAAATCTTCTGGCCAAGCCGGCAGAGACGATGTTCGATATCGTCCGCCGGAGCGATAAATTCACCGCTATGGCGTGACAGTTGCGGCGTCGGCAGCTGTGAAATATCGACTTTGCCATTGGCTGACAGCGGCAACGTCGGTAGGATCATAATGACGCTTGGCACCATGTAGTCCGGCAGCTGTTCGGCAAAATGGCGATGGAGCTGCATTTCATCGAGCGTGGCGTCTTGCCTCGGGCAAAGATAGGCGAGCAGCAGTGCTGAGCCGTCCTGGCGGTGAAGGCGAACCACACAGCGATCGACTCCCGGGTGTTTACCGGCGGCGCGCTCTATTTCACCGGTTTCAATACGGAATCCATTGATCTTCAGTTGATTGTCTCTGCGCCCCAAAAACTCGATGGTGCCGTCAGGCAACCAGCGTCCCAGATCGCCGGTTTTGTATAATCGCTCGCCGCTTTGCGGGTGGGTGATAAAGCGTGCTGCGGTTTCTGCGGGATTGTTCAGGTAGCCGGCGGCCAGCCCTTTGCCGGCGATATAAAGTTCGCCCGCAACGCCTTCTGGCCGGTGGCGAAGATGGGTGTCCAAAACATAGAAGCGTTGGTTTGCCAAAGCCTTGCCATAAGGAATGCTGGTCATCGTCGGATCGATATCCTGGATGAGGTGGAAAATGGACCAAATGGCGGCTTCGGTGGCGCCGCCAAGACTGACGCTCAGGGCGTTTGGCATTGCGCGGTGGATTTTCTCCGGTAAAGCAACGTTGATCCAATCGCCGCTCATCATGACCAGCCTGATGCTCGTCAGCGTTGCGTTTTGATTAGCGGACAGATGATTGACCAAGAGTTCAACCAAGGCCGGCACCGAGTTCCAGACGGTGACCCGGTATTTCTGCACGCAGGTTTCCCAGTGCGCAGGATCTTTGGCAAGCTCATCTTTCGGCATCACGATGGCCGCGCCGCGCGCCAGTGGCCCGAAAATGTCGTAAACCGACAGATCGAAAGAGAGTGAGGAAAGCGCCAACACGCGGTCGTTCTCGCCGATAGCGAAACGCGAATTGATATCGGTAACGGTGTTAGCGGCGGCGGCATGAGTGACAATGACCCCTTTGGGCTTACCGGTCGTGCCTGAAGTAAAGATAATGTAAGCCGGCGACGCCGCGTCGATCTCGGCATCGCGCCATTCGTCCGTGAATGCGTTCATCGCTTCAGTGATGGGCAGATGCGCGATGGTTGCCGGCCACTCAACGCGCCCGTCGCTGGCGGGCGTCGTCAGTGCGACTCGAATTTCGGCCTCGCTCAAAAGTGCCTGCATGCGCCCCTTCGGTAGCGTCGGGTCGAGTGGAACATAGACGCAACCGGCGCGCAAAATACCCAACACAGCGGCGACTTGTTGCCAGCCTTTTTCTGCGACTACGGCTACGCGTGCACCGGGCTGGAGCGCCTGCTTGGTCAGCGACAGCGCCACATTGGCGGAGATATTCGCCAAATCCGAATAGGTGAGGACGGTTTCCCCCAGGATAGCGGGAGCTGACGGCTTCTTGTTTGCATACGCCAAGAACCCCTGATGCAAGCAACTTTCGTCAATGGCGACGGCCGTACGATTGGCTTCGGCGATGGCGCCGCTGTTGACGCGTTGAGCCAGAGCGTCGCGCCAATGATTTTCATGCCAGATGGCTTCTTCTTTGGGCAAACGCATAAGCAATGCGCGATAGTCCATAAACATCGCGTCAAGCATGTCAGGATCGAAAAGGCCGTCGACCGCATCCCAGTTGATGAGGAGATTGCCTTTTTCTTCGTAAACCTGGCAGTCGAGCCATACGTGTGGCGTTTGCGATATCCCTTCCACCAATTTACCGAGCCGGCTCACAATCGGTTTATCATCGGCGGACGGGAAGATCAGGCTGGTAAAGACATAGGGCATGGTTGGCCGTTCGGCGCTTTTTTCCGCAATGTCTCGCAGCATTTTTACGCCACTGTACTGCAAGGCAGAAAGATCGTCCCAAAGGCGTTTTTGCGTTTTTTTAGCGCGTTGAGTAAAGGTCTCCTCCTGCCGCAGGTCGGCTTCGAACAGCAGAACCGAGGTGAAATCCCCCATCACCTGATCGATTTGTGGATGCACCTCCAGACGATTGAAAGCCGGCAGGTTCAGGCAAAAATGGGGTGTTTCGCTCCAGTTCGCCAATATCTCCGTATAGGCGGTGAGCAATATGGTGGACGGCGTGAGGCCCTGGTGTGCGGCGGCGTCTTTCAGCTTGCGCCAGACGGCGTGGGGTATCGTCGTTTCCCGGCGAAGGAAGCGGCGATGCTCCAGGCTTTGCGGAGCGATTCGCTGCGGCAGGGACGGGGCAGAAGGGAAGGCGTCGGCGCGTTTAAGCCAATAGTCGCGAGCGCGCTGATAGGCGGCGCTGTGTTCCAGGCGCTGTTCGGCCAGCACGTAATCTCTGAACGTGATGGCCACCGGTTCAGGCTGGTAATCGGCGTGGTAATAACGTTCCTCCAGCTCGCGCCAGAATAACGTAATGCTCCAGGCGTCCATAATCAGCAGATCGAAGCTGACGTGCAGCCGTACGGTGCCATCGGGCAATCGCGAGGCGGAAATATCAAACAGCGGCCATTGATCACAGGGCATCAGCTGATGAGATTTCCGCTCCCTGAGCGCCGTTAACTGCGCCACGGCGTCCTTAGGTTTCAACTGACTAAAATCGTTAGTGTCAATGATATATCGGGGGACGTGGGGGAGAACGCGCTGCATGCCGTCGTGCGTCATGACGGCTCTCAGCATATCGTGTTGAGCGATCAAGGCATTGAGTGCCTGTTCTAGACGCGCAAGATCCAGATCGGCGCATTCAAACTCTTCATAGGCATGCGCTGCAACATTGCCCGAGTTATTGCCCGCGTTACGTCCAACCCAATATGCGTGCTGAATATCGGTAAGCGGGAACGGCAAGAATGCCTCGTCCGGACGGATTTCCAAGGCGCTTGCATAAATGCTGGCCAGATCTTCTTCGGGTTGTGCCTCTGCGTCGCGTTGCCCTGCACGGTTCTCCAAAGCGGCGAGCAAGCTTTCCACCGTCGGAAACTCGAGGATGTCACCAGGGCCAAAATGCAACCCCAGCGTACGCGCGCGGTTAGCAATCTGGATGCTGAGAATGGAGTCGCCACCGAGATCGAAGAAATTTTCTTTCGGCTCAATTTGCTCGACTCCCAGCGCTTCGCTCCACAGCAACGTCAGTTTTTCCGCCAGCGTGTTCGCCGGCTTCGCCTGTTCAGGCGCATTTTTGTTGTCGACGGCGCTGATGGCCGGCACCACGTCAGCGGTTTGCGGTTCAGGATCGACCCAGTGACGGGCGCGATCAAAGCGGTAAGTCGGCAGCGGAATTTTGTTGCCCTGCGGTGAGTGGGGTATCGCCTGGCCGTAACACCAGCGCTGCTCCTGGATGCGCAGAAGTGACGCCGGGCCACTCAATCCCGTGTGCTCGGGCGAGAGCAACGGGATGGCGTTGACATCTTTGCGGCCGGCGCCAATAGCGCGTGCAGCCTGGCTCAATGAGGTGCCTGGCCCGCACTCGAACAACAGGAAGGCGTGTTGATCGATAAGCGTTGCCAACCCATCGGCAAAACGCACGGTACCACGTAGATGACGCACCCAATAATCAGGGGTCGTCGCCTCTTCATCAGTGATCCATGTTCCGCTGAGATTGGAGATAAAGCGCTGACGCGGCGGTGTCAGGGTGACCTGAGCCAGCACCTCACCAAAAGCCTGTAAGCAAGGTTCCATCATGGCCGAATGGAAAGCATGGGAGGTTTCAAGGGCTCGGCAGCTGATGCCATCGCGCTCCAATGACCGGCGAAACGCGTCCATATCATGGGCGGGGCCAGAGATGACGGTCAATGCCGGCCGATTGACGGCCGCGATGGAGAGGACGGAGGGTAGCCGAGAGTGCAGGCTTGCCTCATCAGACATGACGGCCAACATCTCGCCGTGATCCATGCTTTGCATCAAGCGACCGCGTGCCGAAACGACCTTGACGGCATCTTCAAGCGTAAAAACGCCGGCGAGGCAGGCTGCGACATATTCGCCGATGCTGTGTCCTATCATGCCTTCGGGGGTCAGGCCGGAAGCCAGCCAATGTTTCGCCAGCGCATATTCGACGGCGAAAATCGCCGGTTGCGAAAGCCAGGTTTGCGCCAGCAATTCGCCAGTGTCCTGCGCCTTGTTGAACAACAGCGAGCGTAAGTCGTGGTCGATAAACGGTTGGAACAGCTGCGCCAGCCGATCGAACTCTTGGGTGAAGATGCCGCCGGTGTGATACAGGTTGGCTCCCATACCCTGATATTGTGTTCCCTGGCCAGGAAACATAAACGCTGTTTTCATCGGCGCGTCGCAGGCTTCTCCGAAGCACGTGGTTTTAGCTCGCTCGGTTTCCAGCTGCGCGAGTGCCTCTTCCACACTGTCGGCCGTTATGGCGGCGCGCACGGGAAACGCTTTCCGACCTGTCGCCAACGAATGGGCGACATCGGCGAGAGATACCTCGGTATGGTTGCGCAAATAATGGGCTAGTCGCTGCATTGTCGCGCGCAAGGCGACCTGGCTTTTGGCCGAGAAGCGTAATGCGCAGGTGGCGGGTTCTGCGGCAGGGGAGACGGCGGAAACCGGGGGTTGCTCCATGACGACATGGACATTAGAGCCGCCGATGCCGAAGGCGCTGACTCCCGCCCTGCGTGGCGAGCCTTCTTCCCAGGGCGTTCCTTTACTCGTCACGGTAAACGGGGTACCGGCGAAATGGATGGCGGGGTTTGGCGTCCGGTAATGCAGCGTAGCGGGAATATAACCGTGATAAAGGCTTAGCGCGGTCTTGATAAATCCGGCAATACCGGCACCGGCGTCAAGATGGCCTATGTTGGATTTGACCGAACCTATCTTACAGCTTGCGGCTGGACAATCGTCGCCAAAAGCGGCCGCCAGCGCGGCGATTTCTATCGGATCGCCCAAGCTGGTGGCCGTGCCATGAGTTTCAACGTATCCGATAGTGTCGGGCGTCACGTTGGCAACGGCGTGCGCCATTTGGATAACGCGGGTTTGGCCTTCGACGCTGGGTGCGGCATATCCCACTTTTTGTGCGCCGTCATTGTTGGTCGCAGAGCCGCGGACGATGGCATAAATATGATCCCGATCGTTGATCGCATCATCCAGACGTTTTAACACCACGATCCCGCCGCCATTCCCGCGCACTGTGCCGCTGGCATGTTCGCTGAACGGTTTGCAATGCCCGTCCTGTGAAAGAATGCTGCCCGGTTCATACCGATAGCCTTCTTCAGCCGGGTATTCCAGCGAGATACCACCGGCCAGGGCGATATCACACTCTCCTGCCAGCAGGGACTGGCTTGCAGTGTGTACGGCCAACAACGAACTGGAACAGGCCGATTGAACGACGATGCTTGGGCCTTTCAAATCCAGTTTGTAGGAGATGCGGTTGGCTGCGTAATCCTTGTCATTGCCAATCAGCAATTGCATTTTGCTGGTGGTGGCGCAAAGCTGCCTATTGTTCGCGAGATTATGCAACCAATACCCGCTGGGACCGCTGCTGACATAGACGCCGACGTTTTGTTGGTGGCATGTGGCGGCATAGCCGGCGTTTTCCAACGCTTCCCACGCGCACTCAAGTAGCAGGCGTTGCTGCGGGTCGGTGATCGCCGCTTCTTTTGGCGACATAGCGAAAAATTTTGCATCGAATTGATCGACATCGGTTAGCAGGTAGCCTGCAGGGACGTGCCAGGAACCGTCCGTGGAGGCTTGCGGCGCAAAATCAGCATGCCAGGTAACGGAATCGATCTCCTGACAGAGATTATTCCAGTAAGCGTCAATGTCTCCTGCTCCGGGAAAACGCCCGGCCATTCCTATGACGGCCAGTTCGATGCCGGTAAATTCATTATCGAGAGTTTTTTCTAATTCAGACATGAGTATGATTCCCCAGGGATGTCGGCGGCATGTGCAGCGATAATGTGGCGAGCACTTTTTTCACGTCTTGCAGCCAAATATCTTTTTGTTCGTCAAATAAGAAATGGCCTGCATTAAATTCGCGCCATTCGACGGTATTGGCGGTAACGTCTATCCAGCCGCGAGTCGCCTGGCGATCGATCACCTGGTCGTGCAAGCCGTGGCAAACGTGTATTGGGCATGTCAACGGGGCTTTACCTGTTGGTGCATAGCCGTCACTCGCCTCCAAATCTGCGCGGATGGTTGACAGAAAAAGCTCATAGAATTCCGGTGTCGCGGCATCCTGTGCGTTGATGCCACCTAGTTTGACCAGGCAATCGATCAGCTTTTCCGCCGACATCTGATGCCAGTTTTGTCGTGTTTTGTGATAGTGGGGAGACCTCTGGCTGGCGATCAATAGCGCGTGAACGCAGGCACCATGCTGTTCCAGCCGCGTTGCCATCTCATAGGCCAGCAGGCCGCCGTAGCTGATGCCTGCCAACACCAGCGGCGTATCGAGATAGGGTTTTATACGAGCGAATACGTCATCGGCCACTTGTTCCAGCGTGGAAAAGGCAGGTTCAATAAAACGTTCTTCTCTGCCGGGAATAACAGGAATAAGAATATTGGCATATTCCTGTAATTCGGCATGCCAGGTACGATATCGGCTGGTGCCACCACCGGCATGAGCAAAGCAAATTAAATTTATGGCCGACGGGCGTGATGCAGACAGCTCACGGATAAAATGATTACCCATGCTAGGTCCTTAATTATTTTATGTAAAAAGGGTATGTAGCTGGCGGGCTTTATTCCCGCCGTGATGCTATTTTCCGATTTTTATTCAGATTTTTTTAGCGTGACAATTGCGGAAATTAACGAGAGCAACGCCAATAAGGCCAGGCTAAAAGTAATAACCAGGGGGGTTCCGCTATTGAACTCGGCAATAAACTGCGTGGCAACGCTCGCGAGAAGCATGCTGATGAACATGCTCAATCCTGCCGCGGTGCCCGCCAGAGGCTTGATCGCACCAATGGCGCCGGCCTGCGCTGCCGGGCTGGTGATACCGTAGAAAATACTGAATACCATCGTTGGGATGACCAGTGCGGGAATCGACCAGATGTTTATCAGGCTTAGCGTCAGAGCGAGCAAGCTGAAAATAAAGCCGATGATGCTGCCCAACAGCAAACGGCGCCGTAGCGACAGACTTTGCGGTAAACGGCTGGCCGACAAGTTACCGATAATGGCGCTGCCAGACACCATCAATAGCAACAAACTGGCGCCAGAGGCGGAAAGTTGGAAGGTCTGCGTCAGCACGATGGGGGCGGCGGCCATAAAGGCCATAAAGGCCGACTGAGCGAAACCAAATTGAAAGGCGTTGCCGAGAAAGGTGGCGTTTTTCGCCAACTGCCCATAGTCATGGAACAGATTGCTTTTGCCTGCTTCTACGCCAGTTTGCGCTTTGCGGGTTTCGGAGAGACTGAACAAGATGATAACAAACACGATGGCTGCAATAGCGCCGATCAGAATGAAATTTGAACGCCAACCAAAGTTATCCGTTAATAAACCACCCAATGGCACGCCCAGTAGCGGCGATATCATCATAGAAGCGACCAGTTTCGACATGACATTTGCCGCCTTTTCGCTGTGATAGATATCCATGACGATAATTCGCGCCGCAATAACGCCGGCCGCCCCGCCCGCCGGTTGAATAATACGGCCCAAAATTACGGCTTCAATGGACTGCGCCGATAAACAAATGAAACTACCAATAATCAGGATCGCCATGCCTAACAGTAATATGGTTCTGCGTCCCAGTCGATCAGCCAATCTTCCATATACCAGACAAGCAAGGGCAAAACTGATCATCGATAGAGAGACTGTCAGGTTGGCGGTCGCAGGTGTTGTTTCAAAGTATTTAACCAGGCTAGGCACTGAAGGCAGGAAAATTTGGAATGAGGTTGGTCCCAAACCTGACAATAGAATGAGAATGAATTGCAATAGGGCGTGATTGACGTGCGTTTGCTCGCTGGCGTTATCAGAGGACATTTGTCTTCCGTTCATTGCTTCTTCCTGTATTGAGTGTAAGAGACAGCTAAATACCCTCGACATACCGCAATGGGCATTCACCGCAAAAAAACAAATTATTCGCATTCATTTAATTACCTTGCTAATCATTTGTGCCTGTGGTTGGCAAGGTGATTGGGTTTTTTGTTGTTTTTAAAAGACTTTTATCATCACGATGCTGCTGGTAGGGATTGTGATGTTATGTAAAGTTAAGTCCTTTTTTGTTAATCAAAGGTAATCATACGCAAATATTATTTATCTATAAGCTATATCCAAGTCAATCAGTAAGGTTAATTTATTTTAATGATTTTCCTGCTCCTGTAAGCCGAGTGTCGCTGCAGGCCTTGATAAGGCTGCAATCAGGCAGTCGTTGAGTATTCCTTGATTTTTTAATAATGAGTGGGAGGTCACAGAATAAAAATGATAAAAAACAGAACTATTTTTATAGCTTATGAAAATAGAAAAAATTGATATTTTGGTTTTTTGTATTGTTAATTTCGCAGGATTTTGGTTTTAAAAACTGCCTTGTTGTTGCTATTTGGCGATTTTAATCGACAAAGATAATGGGGTTTCTCTCCCTAGGCCTTCCTGTCGTCCATGTTTCAGAGTACGAAAGAAAAATGACGCTCTGATAGGGCGGAATCTGGATCGCGAATGGGGTGATTAACACTTAATGTGATTATTGCATTTGTTAATTATTTGCGCTGATGTTTAATGCTGTTTTTTGTGCAAGGATGAATGATTGAACAACGAATTCAGTAAATGTTTGCATGGGATGACGAGGGCTTAGTGACATCTTCATATTCAAACGGGTTTATGGGGGGACGTCGCTCTCGGCTATATGGCCGTGGATGAGTTTATCGGTTGTTTCATCTCCCCATTCGGCGTTACATCTGGCCGAGCAAACTTACGCGGGGATGACAGTTCTATACATTGGGATTGGTACTGTAGCTCTACCCGATGATGTTGTGTGTTATCCATTCCCTGTAGTGTATTACCCCATCCCTGTTAAGTTTATCCCGCCTTGTGCGGGATTTTTTTTATCTGCGCATACCCGGCGGCGCGTAGCGCGATTTTTTTGAATAACACCGTCAGTTTTATTCAGTATTCAGCCGTTGCGCGCTTGATTAGATTGAACGCGAGATGGGCGTCGTCGGCGCCTTTGTGCAATGAGTGGAGAATTTCTATGGCGAAGACAGTAGTGGTGTTTCATTCCGGCTACGGCCATACCGAGCGTTTGGCGAAAGTGGTGGCGGAAGGCGCTGGGGCCGAACTGATCGCTATCGATCAGGAAGGCGATATCAGCGATGAAGCGTGGCAGAAGCTGGATGAGGCGGACGCCATCATCTTTGGCTCACCGACCTATATGGGCGGCCCGTCCTGGCAGTTCAAGAAATTCGCCGACGCCAGCTCCAAAGCCTGGTTCGGCCGCAAGTGGCAGGACAAAGTGTTCGGCGGCTTTACCAACAGCGCCAGCCTGAACGGCGACAAACAGGTCACGCTGATTGCGCTGCAAACGCTGGCTTCGCAACATGGCGGCCTGTGGGTCAGCTTGGGGCTGCTGCCGGCCAACACCAAATCGGCGCAGCGTACCGATGTCAACAACCTGGGCGGTTCGGTGGGGCTGTTGGTACAGACGCCGTCGGATGCCGGCGTGGACGAGATGCTGTCGGGCGATCTGGCGACCGCCAAGCTCTATGGCCAGCGCGTGGCGGGCTTTGCCGCCAAACTGGCGTAAGGCCTTGCCGCGTGCAGCGTTCATTTTCTCTGCACATTTGGCGTGTAAGCTGCGAAATGTTATTAGCCTGCTTGGGCTAACGCTGCATTTCGTACAAATATTCCCGGTTCCTAGGCCGGGTTTTTTGTTGCTAAGGTCTGCTTAAGCTTTCGCCGCTACACTGCATGGCAGCACAGGCATGCAATGAATGGCTGTGTCGTAACTGTCGATTTGCTGTTGTTCAAGCAAGCCCGCTTTAGGCGGGCTTTTTTTGGGTTGTTATTGCACGGGTGGCCCAGTTGCAGGAAAATAATCGCGTAGTTATTCAAATATCATTCAACGAGCAATAACCACAATTTTATTAATGTAATTAACGTCGGTCGGCGGCCTATTACGCTTTGCGCTATGCTGTCAGCAGAGCTGAGCATTATTTTCCGACGGTATGCGGGGGAGTCCGCCGCCGCCACATTAGGTTAAGAAAAGTCTGTTAATTAATTGTTAATGCTTTTTATTATTGATTTGTCTGGCTTTTTTGGTTGAAATCCGGGTTGATTATCCCTCACTGGCCGGGCGAGAGAGTATGCACATTATTATTCTGGTTATTAGCAAAATATGGGCGAGGCGATGAACGCCAGAATAAACGCCAGGCATGGCCTGCCGCTTACGGTTCAGCTCATCAATCTTTTCATGCTGGCCTTTTTACTTTCCCTGGTGGGCATTCTTAGCCGGCCGATTGGCTCGCTTTCTTTATTTTGGCCGGTGAATGCGATTCTGCTCGGCCTGCTGCTGCGCAAACCCGCTTACGCCACGCCACTCGGCTGGCTCACGACCTACCTGGGCATGGTTGCCGCCGATCTCAGCACCGGCGAGGGCTGGTCTTTGGCGCTGTGGCTTAACGCCTGCAACATGTCGCTGATCGTCGTCGGTTACGGCATCATGCTGATGCTGCCGCAATCTCAACGGCGCATGGGTAAACCCCAGGCGATACTCTATATGTTCAGCGCCAGCCTGGCCGGTGCGGCGGTGGCGTCGACGCTGTCCGTGCTGCGCAACGATAGCCTGTACAACAACACGGTGGTGGTCGCCTGGCTGGCCTGGTTCAGCGAACAGTTTTCGACGACCCTGCTGCTGTTGCCGGTGCTGATGGCGGCGCCGCGGTTGAAACAGCTGTTACGCATGCAGGTGCGTTGGCGCTTGAAAGGCTGCCTGCCGCTGCTGGCGCTGCTGCTGTCGCTGGCGTTCAGCGTCTATATCGGCGGGCCGGGCGCGATCGCCTTCCCGATCCCGGCGCTGCTGTGGTGCGCGGTGCGCTACCAGCTGTTCCCCGTGACGTTGCTGACGTTGTTGACCGGTATGTCCGAGATCAGCAGCATCTCCGCCAACCTGGTGCTGTATGAAACGCCGAACAACCATAATGCCTTCCTCGACACGCTGATGTCCGCCCGATTGGGTATCGCCATGCTGGTGATGGGGCCGCTGATCCTCGCCAGTTCCATCGCGGCCAACCGTAAGCTTATGCGGCGTCTGGAGCACAGTGCCAACCACGATTTCCTGACCGGCGTGCTGGCGCGCAGCGCGATGACGCGCAAAGCGGGCGAGCTGTTGGAGCACAAGCACCGTTCCAAAGAAGCGGTGTCGTTACTGCTGATCGATATCGATCATTTCAAGCAGATCAACGATACGCACGGCCACAGCGCCGGCGATCAGGTGCTGGCGTCGTTCGCGCATATCGTGCGGCGCGAGCTGCGGCACGATCAGCTATTCGGCCGCTTGGGCGGGGAAGAGTTCGCCATCATGCTGCCGCGCGCGTTGGCGGCGCAGGGCGTGGCGCTGGGGGAGCATCTGCGCCGGCTGGTAGAGCAGACGGAGCTGCAGGCTGAAGGCAAGCAGACGTTGAAAATCACCATCAGCGTCGGCGTCGCCAGTTTGGCGATGAACGAGGTGAAATCGCTGGAGCAGTTGATGAACATGGCGGATATCGCGCTGTATCGCGCCAAATCGCAGGGGCGTAATCGGGTGGAGTCGTTCAACGTGGTGAACGGCAACAGCGTCGAGCATATCCTGTTCCGCTAACCGTTTTCAGCCTTGCCTGGGCTCGAAGCGGGTTTCGCAATTAGGGCAAATCAATATCACGTCTTGCAGCATTGCCGCGCATTTTTGCCGGGTAACATAGCCGCATTTAGGGCAGACGATTTGGGTGGAGCGGTTGATAAAACCTTTGACGCTGCTGGAATCGGACATATCAATAGCCTGTGTCAGGTGAAAACTCACGCTAACACAGGCGACGACACATTTCGTTGGTTATTTTCTGTACGCAGAGGCTTGCAGGCTTTTCAGCGCCTTGATGGTCTCATCCATGTCGATCTCGTGCTCGGAGAAGGTATGGGTGGTGTTCTGGAAGGTGGTGATGGTCAGCATGCGCAGCGTTTGCATGGCCTGCGCCTGGTCTTCGGACTGCGGGCGAATGCGGTTCATCAGCAGGCCGACTGACAGCACGGTGTTCTCTTTATCCACGTCGGCTTTGACCGGCACTTCCTTGGTGAAGGTATTGAAAGACTTGATGCTGGTGATCTTGATTCTTTCATTGGCGATGATGATGTATTTGCTGGGCGCCAACACTTTGACCGCATAAGCCGACGGGCCTTTGGTGTTGTTGGTCGGTTCGAAGGTCACCGCCGCGTTTTTCTTAATCAGCTCCGGGTTTTGCACTTTAATCACGTGAAAATAACGATTTTCTCCGTTCTCGTCGGTAATAAAGCCGAAGCCTTTGTCTTCAAAAAAAGTCGTTATCTTGCCGTTCATCGCTATTCTCACAAAAAGGTTCAATACAGCGCTTATGATAGCGCGGAATGCCTTGCAGCGACAGATTGCGCGGGCGGCATTTAGTCATGCGATAACGGCATTTAGCGGCTTCCCGGCGACATGCTATGTTCATGCTGACTTTATTCAATGCGCAAAAAGGAATAGCGATGGGCATCAAACGTCTCAATCACGCCGTGCTGTACGTCAGTGACGTGCGGCAGAGCGCCGACTTTTATCATCAGGTATTGGGCTTCAAGCTGAAGCCGTCCGACAGCCCCGATCGGGCGGTATTTACCCAGGCCGCCGACTCGGACAACGATCACGATTTGGCGTTGTTCAGCAAGAACCTGGGCCAGCAGCGCGCCGGGGTGTTTCGCGCCAACGGCGAGCCGTCGGCGGAGCATGAGCCGCCGGCCGGGCTGTACCATCTGGCCTGGGAAGTGGACAGCCTGGAAGAGCTGGAGCGCATTCGCCATCAGCTGGTCGAACGCGGCATTCTCGGGTTGGAAGAGGATCACGGCGTGCACAAAAGCATTTATGGTCACGATCCGGACGGGCTGCTGTTCGAGGTGACCTGGTTTATTCCCCCGGCGTTGCTGACCGAAGAGGACAAAAACCAGCAGGGGATCCGCCCGCTGGATTTCGCCGCCGAAAAGCGGCGTTTCGCCGGCCTCTAACCTGCTCCTGCGCGGGGCGCATCGGCGCCCCGCGACGCTCACAGCACTTTGTTGAGGAAGTTGACGGTGCGCGGGTGCTGCGGCTGAGCCAGCACCTGTCTGGCATCGCCCTGCTCGACGATCTGCCCGTCGACCATAAACACCACCCGATCCGCCGCTTCGCGCGCAAAGCCGATTTCATGCGTCACCACTACCAGCGTGACGCCCAGATCCGCCAACCCTTTAATCACGTCCAGCACTTCGCCGACCAGCTCGGGATCGAGCGCGGAGGTCGGCTCATCGAACAGGATCACCTTCGGGTTCAGCGCCAGCGCGCGCGCGATGGCGATGCGCTGCTGTTGGCCGCCGGAGAGGTGGCGCGGGTAGGCGTCCGCCTTGTGGCGCAGCCCGACCGTATCCAGCAGCTCATAGGCTACCGCTTTCGCCCGTTCGCGGGAGTGGATCTTGTGCACCACCGGCGCTTCGATGATGTTTTCCAGCACCGTCAGATGCGGGAACAGGTTGAAGTTTTGGAACACGTAGCCGACGTTGATGCGCTGCCGGAGAATGGCCTTTTCCTTCAGCTCGTACAGCCGGTTGCCCTTGCGGCGGTAGCCGACGTAGTCGCCGTCAATGCGGATAAAGCCCTCGTCGACGCGCTCCAGATGGTTGATCGCCCGCAGCAGCGTCGATTTTCCGGAGCCGGAAGGCCCGAGGATCACGGTCACGGTGCCCGGCTGCAGCGTCAGGCTGACGTCGTCCAACGCCTTGTGTTTGCCGAAGAATTTGCTGACGTTGCTGATTTCGATCAGACCGCGCGCCGGCACCGGGGTGAGGTTGCGTGCCGGCTGTTCGGGCAAGGCGTAATAATCAATGGCTTCAGACATGCGGGTCTCCTAACGTTTTAGCCAGCCGGCCAGTTTCTGCCAGGGCGTCGGCGGCAGTTCGCGCACCGCGCCCCGGGCGAAATAGCGTTCGATGTAGTATTGGATCACCGACAGGGCGGTGGTGATGAACAGATACCAGACGGTGGCCACCATCAGCAGCGGTATCACCTGCTGGGTGCGGTTATAGATCACCTGGATGGTGTAAAACAGCTCCGGCAGCGCCAGCACATAAACGATTGAGGTGCCTTTCGCCAGACTGATGATCTCGTTGAATCCGGTCGGAATAATGGATCGCAGCGCCTGCGGCAGAATGATGCGGAAGGTGCGGCGATAGCCCGGCAGGCCCAGCGCCGCCGCTGCTTCGTGCTGGCCGTAATCCACGCCCAGGATGCCGCCGCGGATGATCTCGGCGGTATAGGCGGACTGCACCAGCGTCAGGCCCAGCACCGCCACGGCGAACTGGCCGAGGATATCGATGGTCGGGTAGCTGGCGAACACCACCGAGGTAAAGGGAATGCCCAGCGAGATGGCATCGTACAGATAGGAAAAGTTATACAGGATGATCAGCACCAGGATCAGCGGCAGCGAGCGAAACAGCCAGATATACCCCCAGGCCAGCGACGCCAGCAGGTAAGAGCGCGACAGCCGCGCCAGCGCCAGCAGGGTGCCGAACAGGATGCTGAACAGCGTGCCGAGCAGCGTCAGCAGTAGGGTCTGTCCCAGCCCCGCCAGCACCGCCGGGGCGAAGAACCACTCGGCGAACACGCCCCATTCCCAGCGCGCGTTGCCCGCCACCGATTGCACGATGGCGGCCAGAATAAACAGCGAAAACAGCGCGCCGATCAGCCGCAGCGGATAGCGGGCGGGCACCACTTTCAAGACTTCTTGTTTGGACATGTCATGTCTCCTGATACAGATAAAGGGGCCTTAGGCGATTTTCCTTTCCGACGCGCAACAACAGGCGTCTTCTGCAATCAGGCTTTTGCGGAACGGCAGGCGGCCATCGTAGGGCGGGCGGCTGTAAACCTCGCTGTCGACGGTGGGATCGAACTGCGGCTGATAACCGTTGCTCAGGTACAGGCCCACCGCTTCGGGCTGGCGAAAGCCGGTGGTCAGATAGAGCCGGCGATAACCCTGCGCCAGCGCCAGCGTTTCCAATTGCTGCAACACCCGTTGCGCCAGGCCCTGGCGGCGCAGATCGCCCCGCGTCCAGATACGCTTCAGCTCGGCGGTTTGCCCGTCATAGCGCTTGAAGGCGCCCATGGCGATCGGCGCACCGGCGCGCAGCAGCACGATGAAGGCGCCCTGAGGCGGCGCGTACAGGTCCAGCGGTTCCGGTTCCTGGTCACCAAAATAGTCGCCGTAGCGCTGACGATATTCGCCGAACAGCCCCTCGATCACCGGGGCGACCAGCGGATCGGTCGGCAGCGTCTGAATGAAAGTGTCTTGCGTCATCGCGCGCTCCTAATCGCCCAGACCGGGCGGGTTGATTTCCGACTGCGCAAGGCGTTCGACGCTCTCGCCCCAGCGGTTGAGCACCTGATCGTACTGTCCGCCGCGGATCGCGCCGTTCAGCGCTTCATTCACCGCCTGCACCAACCCGTTGCCTTTACGGGTGGTGACGGCGATGTGCGCCGCCTTGGGCCAACCGCCTTCCACCGTGCCCGCCAGCCGGGTACGGCCATTCAGCGCCGCTTTATAGGCGCCCAGCACGTTGGGCCCGAAATAGGCGTCGGCCCGGCCGGACTGGATCGCCAGCGTGGCGGCCGCATCGTCGGTCACGTAGATCGGCTGGAAGGGTTTGAGCCCCTGCTGCCGATTCTGCTTGTCCCATGCCAGCAAGATGGCTTCCTGGTTGGTGCCAGAGCCGACGATGATCTTTAATCCGGCGATATCGGCAGGCTGTTTGATCGTCGCGATCTTGCCGCCGGTTTTGACATAAAAGCCGAGCGAGTCAATGCGATAGGTGGCGAAGTCGAAGCGGGTTTTGCGCTCTTTGGTGACGGTGACGTTGGTGATGGCCGCGTCATACTTGCCGGAAACCACCCCCAGCGGCCAGTCTTCCCACGAGGTTTGCACCACGTGCAGTTCCAGGCCCAGGCTGTCGGCCACCAACTGCGCGATATCCACTTCGCTGCCGATAAGCCGCCGGTTGTCGGCGGCGAACAGCGCCAGCGGCGGCGTGTTGAGCGCGGCGATCGCGACGGTGAACCGGCCCGGCTTCACGAAGCGGAAATCGGCCGGCAGCTTGGCGATCGCCTGCGGGTTTTTCGGCGCATGGATAGGGGTTTCATTGGCCTGCAAATCGATGCCGGTGCCCGCCTGCGCGGCGCCGGTCAGGCTCAGCAAGGCCGCCACGAGAGCGGCGGTAACGGTTTTCTGCATAGCGGGTATCCCTGAAAACGATCTTATTATTGGGTGAATCTGTTCAACGGACGCTTCAGGCCCAGGTGCTCGCGCAGCGTATCGCCGTGGTACGCCTGGCGGAACAGGCCGCGCCGTTGCAGGACGGGCACCACCCGATCGACGAAGTGCCCGAAGGCGTTGGGCGTACCGCCGCTGATGATGAAGCCGTCGGCGGCTTCGCCGTCGAACCAGCGTTGCAGGCCGTCCGCCACCGCTTCCGGCGTGCCGCTGAACACCGGGCGCGGCGAGGCGGCCTCCAGCGCCACCTGGCGCAGCGTGAGGTTACGCTCGCGGGCGTTGCGCTTGATGGCGTCGGTGGTGCTGCGGAAGCTGTTTTGCCCCAGATCGCCGATGTCCGGGAAGGGCGCGTCCAACGGATGGCGTGAAAAGTCGTAATGTTCGAAGTAGCGGCCAAGGTAGTTGAGGGCGTTCTCGATGCTGACCAGACGGGCCGTCTCTTGGTACTGGCGCTCGACGTCCGCATCGTCGTCGCCGACGATCACGCTGACGCCCTGGAAGATGCGCAGGTCGTCCGGTTCGCGCCCCTGTTCCACCAGCTGCCGCTTCACGTCCTGGTAGAAATCCTGCGCCTGCTCCAGCGTGTCGTGATGGGTGAAGATCGCATCGGCGTGCTTGGCCGCCAGCCGTTTGCCGTCTTCGGAGGCGCCGGCCTGGAACAGGATCGGGCGGCCCTGCGGCGTGCGGCCGATGTTCAACGGCCCCTGCACCGAGAAGAACTCCCCCTGATGATTGAGGGTGTGCAGTTTCCCGGCGCGGAAAAATTCGCCGCTGGCCTTATTGCGCACGAAGGCATCGTCTTCCCAGGAGTCCCACAGTCCTTTGGCGACGTCGAGAAACTCGCCGGCGATGCGGTAACGCAGGCTGTGCTCCGGGTGCTCGGCGCGCGAGAAGTTTTTGGCCGAACCTTCCAGCGGCGACGTCACCACGTTCCAGCCCGCGCGGCCGTTGCTCAGGTGATCGAGGCTGGCGAACTGGCGGGCGACGGTGAACGGATCGCTGTAGGACGTGGAGAGCGTGCCCACCAGGCCAATTTTGTCGGTGGCGGCGGACAGCGCGGCCAATAAGGTCAACGGCTCGAAACGGTTAAGAAAATGCGGAATGGACTTTTCGTTGATATATAAGCCATCGGCGACGAAGACGAAATCGAATTTCCCTTGTTCGGCTTTTTTCGCCGAGGCGATATTAAATTCGAGGTTGATGCTGGCGTCGGCGGTGGCGTCCGGGTGGCGCCAGGCGGACATATTTCCCGAGGCGCCGTGCAGAATGGCGCCCAGCCGTAATTGCCGTTGATTATTCGCGTTGTCGCTCATCGTGATTATCCTGTCATGCGCCGAAAGGCGCGCGGTGTCTGATGCGTCCACTATTGATGAGCGCTGTCGGGATGTAAAACAACAAAACAGCATATTCAAATGTTGAAAACTGCAAATATCACGGCGAGCGAAAATAATAATCCCCGGCGCGGCATCAGCGGCGTCGGGGAAATACTATTTCACGTTATTCAGGCGTTGCTGAGGGCTTTTTTCGCTGCGGGGGTTAATTGCTGCAGCGTGCGCTCCGCCAGCAGCGAAAAATAGTGGGCGGCAGGAAAGAGGGCGCGCTCATCGGGATTGAAACGCGGATGGTGCAGGCCGAATTCGCTGGCGGAGCCGATGCTGACGAACGCGCCCGGCACGTGATGCAGATACAGCGCGAAATCCTCGCCGCCCATCTGCAGCTCCGCCTCTTCGACCCGGTAGCCGGCCTCGGCGGCGACGGTTTTGCTGAACGCCGCCCAATGGGCGTCGTTGATCACCGCCGGCGGCCCCGGCTGCCAGTGGAATTCGGCCTGCGCGCCGAGCGCGGCGGCAACGCCGTCGATCACCTGGCGAATTTTATCCGGCACCTGGCGGCGCACCGCATCGCTGTGGGTGCGCACCGTGCCTTCCAGCTCGACGGTTTGCGGCAGCACGTTCCAGGTATTGCCGCCTTCGATGCGCGTCACGCTCACCACCAGCGATTCCAGCGAGCTGAAGCTGCGGCTGGGCAGCGTTTGCAGCGCGCCGACGATCTGGCTGGCGGTGACGATGGTATCGACACCCTGTTCCGGTTTGGCGGCGTGGGCGCCTTTGCCGGTGATGCGGATCTGGAAGCGATCGACGTTGGCGTAGAACGGCCCGGCGCGGGTGGCGAAGGTGCCGGTGGGCAGCTCCGGCGCATTGTGCAGGCCAAATATCGCCGCGACGTTATCCAGCGCGCCGGCGTCGATCAGGTGCCGGGCGCCGTTGAAGGTCTCTTCCGCCGGCTGGAAGAAGATGCGCACCGTACCCGCCAGTTCGGCTTCACGCGCTTTGAGCAGGTGTGCGGCGCCGAGCATCACCGAGGTGTGAAAGTCGTGCCCGCAGGCGTGCATCACGCCGCTGTTTTGCGAACTGAAGGGCACGTCGGCGATTTCGTCGATCGGCAGGGCGTCGATGTCGCCGCGCAGCGCGATGATCGGCCCCTGGCCGCTGCCGATCTCCGCCACGACGCCGGTTTTCAGCGCCAACGGCAGAAGGCGAATGCCCGCCTCTTGCAGCCAGCGGGTCAGGCGGGCGGTGGTGGCGAATTCGTGATTGGAAAGCTCCGGGTTTTGGTGCAGTTCACGCCGATAGGCGATGATCTTGTCTGCCAACTGGCTGGTCATAGGCTTGGCTCACAGTGGGAAATAAACCCTAACCCTAGTGCAGGGGCCGCCGAAGCAAAAAGACCATCTGGTTATATTTCATAGCGATTGTGTCTGCACGGCGCGTCAACGATGGGGGGAAGGGGCAGGTTTAGGCGTTCGCGCGTTGTTCGCCGGCGCAGGGAGAGGATTGACCTGGAACGGTAACTTACTGCAACCGGTGTCATTCATTTACACCGGACAACACGGATTTTTTCACTCTTTATCGGATTTCTGTGATCGCGGTGGTGGACAAAATCCTGCCTGCTTGCTGTACTGTAATCGACACAGGTTTTGTGTCTTTCATTCACGTTAAAGGTAAGTTTGATGTCTAAGATTAAAGGTAGCGTTAAGTGGTTTAATGAATCCAAGGGCTTCGGTTTCATTACTCCGGAAGATGGTAGCAAGGACGTTTTCGTTCACTTCTCTGCCATCGTTAGCAACGGTTTCAAAACGCTTGCTGAAGGCCAGCGTGTAGAATTTGAAATCACGAACGGTGCCAAAGGCCCATCTGCCGCTAACGTTACTGCTATCTAAGCTGCGTAGCTGAATTTCTTAAAACCCGCTCATTGAGCGGGTTTTTTATTGGGCGCGTTATGCGTCGCTGCGGCGGGCCAACAGGCTGAACAGCAGGATGGCGATGGCGTAACAGCCGACGATGGTCAGCGCCATCGACAGGGCCGAGGTGCCGCCCAGCCCGGTGAGCGGCACGGCGCAGGCGCCGAGCGCGAACATGCACACGCCGATCAAGGCCGACGCGCTGCCGGCTTTGTCCCCCTGGCTTTGCATCGCCAGCGACGAGGCGGTCGGGCCGACGATGCCGATCACCGCCACCGAGAAGAACAGCGGCACCAGCAACACGACCAGCGGCGCATGCAGCGCGGCGGCCAACAGCAGCAACAGCGATGCGACGGCCGCCAGCGTTAACCCGCCCCTCAATACCCGGCGTTCCCCCCAACGTGAACTGAGACGGCTGGCCAGCTGCGCCGCAATGATCAGCCCGACGCCGTTAATGGCGAAGCACAGGCTGAACATCTGCGGGCTGAGGCCGTAGATCTGTTGCAAGACGAAAGGCGAAGCGCCGATATAGGCGAACATGCCGGCCATGACGAAGCCCTGCGTCAGGCACAGGCCCATGAAATAGCGCTGGGTCAGCAACCCGCCGAGCGACATCAGCATCGCCAGAATGCCGCCCTGGCTGCGGCGCTCGACCGGCAGGGATTCGCGCAGCTTCAGCGCCGACAGGCTGAACAGCAGCACGGCGATGGCCGCCAGCACGCCGAAGATGCCGCGCCAGTTCATCACCTGCAGCATGACGCCGCCCAGCACCGGCGCGACGATCGGCGCCAGGCCGTTAACCAGCATCAGCAGGGCGAAGAAGCGGGTCAGCTCATGGCCGGCGTACAGATCGCGGGCAATGGCGCGGGAAATCACCGCGCCGCCGGCGCCGGCGATGCCCTGGAGCAGGCGGGCGATCAGCAATTGGTCGATGGTGGGCGCCAGCGCGCACCACAGCGAAGCGCCCAGCAGCAGGATCAGCGACAGCAGCAGCGGGCGCATACGGCCCAGTTTGTCGCTGTAAGGGCCAAAAATCAGCTGGCCGACGCCCAGGCCGAGCAGCCCGGCGGTCAGGCTGAGCTGCGCGGCGGCGGTGGAGGTATTCAGCTCGCCCGCCATTTCCGGCAGGGCGGGCAGATAGAGATCGGTGCACAGCGGCCCCAGCGCGGCCAACAGGCCAAGCACGACGGCGTACACCAGACGTTGTCTGGCTAAGTGTTTGGTCATGGGAGATTAAGATTTCCTGAACAGGTGAGAAATGGCCTGCTGATACAGATCGCGCAGCAGGGACGCATCGGCTTTTTGCGTGGTAAGGATACGGTAACCGGTGCCTTCGCTCATGACGGCGATAAACTCCACCCGGGCGGCGATCTCTTCCGCGCTGAAATCGGGATACAGCCGCTGCAGGTTGTGGCACACGTGGCGAAACAGCCGCGCTTCCGCATCGCTGAGCAGTTTGGCCACCACCGGGTTGCGCGTGGCCTCGGCGGTCACTTCCAGCATCAGCATGTGATCGGTTTCGCTCTCGCCCGGTTGCTGAAACAGCGTGCGTGCCGCCAGCGTGCCGGCGATCAGGTTGATGTGATCGCCAAGGTTTTCCAGGCGCTGCATCTTGTTGGTGATGATGCGGTTGACGATCTCTTCGATGATCGCGTCTTTATTGGCGAAATAGCGATAGATTTGCCCGACGCTAAGCTGCGAGCCTTGGGCGATCTCCGCCATGCTGGCGGCGTGGAAGCCGTGGCGGCGAAAGCTGGTTTTCGCCGCTTCGACGATCTGATCGCGGCGCGCCTGCACTTTGGCCTGTTTACTGTCGTTGGGGGGGAGCATCTGCCCGATCCTTTGCTACGCGTGAGCCGGGTTCACATTTTTGGGTGTGAACGTTCATTCTCAATTGTAGTGTAACCGACCGGAAAGACGCAAGATGAACGCGTGCTGCGATAAAAGGCGTTTAAGCGAACAGGTAGGATTTGATAAAGGCGGCGACGATCAGCACGCACAGCGCAACGGCGATCGCTTCGGCGGCGGTTTTCGGCAGGCTAAACATAGCGATTTCTCATCCAGTCAGGGGTACTGGATGAGATTATGCGCATGCAAGATTAAGGAAACATTAAGGGCTTAGCGCCCGTTGACCCACATCACCAGCATAAAGGCCAGCAGCGTCATCGCCAGCGAGCCGGCCAGGTTGAGCAGCATGTTGGCCAGCGCCCAGCCGAAGCGGCCATCCTGCATCAGGTATACCACCTCCAGCGAAAAGGTGGAGAAGGTGGTCAGGCCGCCGCAGAATCCGGTGGTGATCAGCAGTTTCCAGGTGGGATCCAGATGCGTCATGCGGGTGAAAATCGCCATCGCCAGGCCGATGATAAAACCGCCGATCAGATTGACCATCAGCGTACCGAGCGGAATGTGGGCGTTCAGCGGATTCATTTTCATACTTACCGCCCAGCGCAAAACGCTGCCGACGCCGCCGCCGATAAAGACGGCCAGTAAAGAACTCAACATGGGGCAACTCCCTTTCAATCAGAGAAATTCACGAGGCTCGGAAAGGGACAGGCGTAACGCTACGCGCCTCTCTCCGAGAGGTTACGTAGACATCATCAGCCTGTGAAGGCGGTTAGGGAGGAATGTCATCTCCAGCGTGCCGCACGGCCTTTTTCGCCGCACCCGGTGGATGTTACACCTAATGCCGCCTATTTTGTAGTATCGACCCCCTGCGAGGTAAAACGGATGGAAATCAGAACGGCGCGTCTGAGCGACCGGCACGCTATCGCTGAATTAATGACGGCGCTGGATTATCCCGGCACCGAGGCGTTTCTGACGCAGCGAATGCAGCAATTGTTGGCGCATCCGGATGAGGCGCTGCTGGTGGCGGCGGACGGGGAGCAGGTGTTGGGCGTGTTGTCGCTGCATTTCCTGCCGCAGCTGGCGTTGGCCGGCGACATTGGCCGCATCAGCTATTTTTGCGTCGACGATCGGGCGCGCGGCGCGGGCGTAGGGCGGCGGCTGCTGGCGGCAGGCGAGGCGCTGGCGCACCGTCGCGGCTGCGATCGGCTGGAAGTCCATTGCCACAGCCGCCGCGAGCGGGCGCATGCTTTTTACCGGCGCGAAGGCTTTGTCGAAGCGCCGAAGTATTTTGCCAAGTTATTAAGTCAGTAAGTTACTCCCCTGGCGGCGCCGCCGTTTCCAGCCGGTTGCGGCCATTCTGCTTCGCCCGATAGAGCGCGCCGTCGGCCGCTTTCAGCCAGTCAAGATAGCCGCCCAGCGCGGGGTGGTAGTTGGCGATGCCGGCGCTGATCTGCAGCCGCAGCTGCGGCGCCTCCTTGAAGCTGACCGCATCCAGCCGCTGCTGGATGCGTCGCAGGACGATTTCCGCCTGCTCGGCGTTGGTGTTCGGCAGCACCGCGCCAAACTCGTCGCCGCCGTAGCGCCCGACGATATCCACGTTACGCAAGCCGATCAGCAGCTCTTCCGCCAGCGCCGCCAGGGCCTCATCCCCCAAAGCATGGCCGAAGGTGTCGTTGATGGTTTTGAAGCGGTCGATATCCATCAGGATCAGCGTGGCGTTATCCTGGTAGCGACGGCAGCTGTCGAACTGGCGATGCAGCAGATGCTCCCAGTGGCGACGGTTGTATAAGCCGGTCAGCCCATCGCGGGTGCTGATGCGCTGCAGCTCCTGTTTCTTTTCCGCCAGCCGCTTGGCGGTGCGGTAAGTCACCAGCCCGAGCAGCGTCGGGTAAAGGTAGATCATCGGCAGGCACAGATAGACCTGCAACGGCGTGCTGTACGGGTGAAACGGGAAGCCGAGCAGCGCGGCGGTGAACGCCGCCGTGGCCAGTTGCATGGCCAATCCTTTTACAAACAGCGCTTTGCCGGCTGAAGCGATGTTATTCATGCTCATCATCGACAGGATGACGATGGCGGGCAGCGCGTTGAACGCCATCATCGCCGCCCAGAAGCCGCCGAAAGCGGAGTCGATCAGCAGGTTGCGAATTTCGGCTTTGAACGGATCTTGGGCGCGGCAGGCCAGGCGGTACGCGAGATGCGGCCAGAGAAAGCCGTGAAAGGCCAGCAATAGCCAGACCGCCACGGGCGGAGCCAGGGGATAGAGCGCGGCGCAGACGCAGATAAAGCCGAGCCCCAGACCGACGGCGCGGGGCAGGTAGGTGCGTTTGGCGAAGCTGAGGCCGGATTTTCGGGCATCGAAAATGGGTGGGGCAATATACATCCGGCATCTCCCTGATGAGTATCATGGCAGCGTATCATGCGGGTGATAAACTAAGAATAGTCTGGGATTCACGTCCAGAGGCCCTGTGGCATTACTGCGACCGATCTCACTCTGTTACATGTTGCGGTTGTGCGAGCCGAAGGAAAGTCGCTAAATATTCGCAGGCAAGGTCAGTTTTTCTCGCTGTTCACGCAGCGCTCTATGATAAGAAGGTGAGTATGGAAGGTATCAGCATTACCAAACTTCTGGTGATTGCGGTGTTGGTGATTTTACTGTTCGGCACCAGCAAACTGCGTACGCTCGGCGCCGATCTTGGCGCGGCGCTGAAAGGCTTTAAAAAAGCCGTGGGCGATGACAGCACGCCGCCGGCCGCCGGCAACAACGCCGCCGAAAGCCAGTCCGCTCAGCAGAGCGTCGAAAAGAAAGACGTTTAACCCCGTCTGACTGCGCGCAATAAAAAACGGATGCCTTGCGGACATCCGTTTTTTGGCGTTTCCGCCGTCTATAGCGTAACAAACTATTACGCGTTATTTCACTTCCATCCCTTTGGCCTGCAGATCGGCGTGGTAAGACGAACGCACGAACGGGCCGCAGGCGGCGTGGGTGAAGCCCATCGCCATCGCTTCTTCTTTCATCTCGTCAAACTCGGCAGGGCTGACGTAGCGCTGCACCGGCAGGTGGTGACGGCTCGGCTGCAGGTACTGACCCAGCGTCAGCATGGTCACGCCGTGGCGACGCAGATCGCGCATTACTTCAATGATTTCCGCGTTGGTTTCGCCCAGGCCGACCATCAGGCCGGATTTGGTCGGGATATCCGGGTGCGCTTCTTTAAAGCGCTCCAGCAGCTTCAGCGACCATTCGTAGTTGGCGCCCGGACGCACCTGGCGGTAGACGCGCGGCACGTTTTCCAGGTTGTGGTTGAATACGTCCGGCGGCGTGGCGGTGAGGATCTCCAGCGCGCGGTCCATACGGCCGCGGAAGTCCGGCACCAGCGTTTCAATTTTGATGTTCGGGCTTTTGGCGCGGATGGCGGAGATGCAGTCGGCAAAGTGCTGAGCGCCGCCGTCGCGCAGATCGTCACGGTCAACCGAGGTGATCACCACGTAACGCAGCGCCATGTCGGCGATGGTTTGCGCCAGCTTTTCCGGCTCGTTGGCGTCCGGCGCGATCGGGCGGCCGTGGGCCACGTCGCAGAACGGGCAGCGGCGGGTGCAGATGGCGCCGAGGATCATAAAGGTGGCGGTACCGTGGTTGAAACACTCGGACAGGTTAGGGCACGAGGCTTCCTCACAGACGGAGTGCAGGCCGTTCTTGCGCATCGCGGCTTTGATGCCCTGAATGCGCGTTGAGTCGGCAGGCAGTTTGATCTTCATCCACTCGGGTTTACGCAACAGCTCCTGCCGTTCGGTGACCACCGTTTTGACCGGGATCAGCGCCATTTTGTCAGCATCGCGGTATTTGACGCCGCGTTCCATCTGAATTGGTTTACTCATAATCGTGCAGGTTCCAGTTACGAAGCTCGACCGTCTGGTAGCCGAGTAAATGAACAAATTCCTGTACCAGGATTGGGTGTATGTCTTCAAGGCCAACGCCGGGCGCCAGCGCGCTGACCTGCGTCATCTGCATACCGGCGTAACCGCAAGGGTTGATGCGTTGGAAGGGGCTGAGATCCATCGCCACATTCAGGGCCAGGCCGTGGAATGAGCTGCCTTTGCGGATCCGCAAACCCAACGAACAGATTTTCTGCTCCCCCACGTACACGCCGGGCGCATCCGGACGGGCGCGCGATGTGAGGCGGAAGTGGGCGAGGGTGTTGATAACCGTATCTTCTATCGCCGTGACCAATTGACGTACGCCGACCTTGTTGCGTTTCAGATCGACCATCACGTACATCACCTGCTGACCCGGCCCGTGGTAGGTCACCTGGCCGCCGCGATCGCTCTGGACAACCGGGATGTCGCCGGGCATCAGCACGTGTTCGGCTTTGCCGGCCTGACCCTGGGTGAACACCGGGTGATGCTGCACCAGCCACAGCTCGTCCGGCGTGGTCTCGGTACGACTGTCGGTGAAGTTATGCATGGCTTGGGATACAGGCGCGTAGGGCTGCAACCCCAGCTGACGCAAAATGATCTTGTCTGGTTGCAAAAGAGTCATCGTCAGGTTACAGAAGTGGTAAAGCCATTATACCGGGCGCTCCGGCCTGCGACCAGCCTTTCGCTGACCAAAAATGCGCAACCCGGGAAGACGCTGCGCCATCCCGGGTTGATAAGCAGGGGTTTATGCTGGAATTACAGCACCATGCGAACAATTTCAATGTTGCCCAACTCTTCGTACAGGGTTTCGACCTGCTCGATGTGAGTGGCATTGATGGTGATGGAGACGGAGTGGTAGTTGCCTTTGCTGCTTGGCTTGACCTGCGGGTTGTAATCGCCCGGCGCATGGCGCTGCACCACTTCAACCACCTGGTCAACCAGCTCAGGCTGCGCCAGGCCCATTACCTTGTAGGTAAACGAGCAAGGGAATTCGAGCAGTTCGTTCAGTTTAGTTTTTTGCATGTGCGTGCGCTCCAGAGTGCTAGCTAATCTATAAAGTATAACTCCCGCCGGGGCGGGAGTTAGTGTTATTCACTATATGGGGACGATTTCGCCCGTTTCAACCGTTAACCGAACCAGTGGTGGAACATCAGTTTGATGTAGTCCACGATGCGGCTGAAGAAGCCGCCTTCTTTCACTTCGTTCATCACCACCAGCGGACGCTGGTCGATGGTTTTGCCGTCCAGCTGGAAGTTGATGCTGCCCACCACCTGATTTTTCGCCAGCGGCGCGTGAATTTCCGGCGTGTTCAGCACGTAGCTGGCCTTCAGGTCTTTCATGCGGCCGCGCGGAATGGTCAGGTAGACGTCTTTGTCCACGCCCAGCTCAACGCGGTCGGCATCGCCGAACCAGACCGGCTCGGAGGCGAACTCTTTACCGACTTTCAGCGGCGCCACGGTTTCGAAGAAGCGGAAGCCCCAGGTCAGCAGTTTCTTGCTTTCGGCTTCACGGCCTTTGTAGGTGCGGCCGCCCATCACGGCGGAGATCAGGCGCATTTGGCCTTCGGTCGCCGAAGCCACCAGGTTGTAGCCCGCCGCGTCGGTATGGCCGGTTTTGATGCCGTCGACGTTCAGGCTGTTATCCCACAGCAGACCGTTGCGGTTCATCTGGCGGATATTGTTGAAGGTGAACTCTTTTTCTTTGTAGATCGCGTATTCTTCCGGCACGTCGCGGATCAGCGCCTGGCCGATCAGCGCCATGTCGCGCGCCGAGCTGTATTGGCCCTGCGCATCCAGGCCGTGCACCGTCTGGAAGTGGGTATTCTGCAGGCCCAGCTTGCTGACGTAGGTGTTCATCAGGTTGACGAACGCATCCTGGCTGCCGGCGACGTAGTCGGCCATCGCCACGCAGGCGTCGTTACCGGACTGCAGGTTGATGCCGCGGGTCAGTTTAGAGACCGGCACGCGATCGCCCGGCTTCAGGAACATCAGCGAGGAGCCTTTGAACACCGGGTTGCCGGTCGCCCAGGCGTCCTGGCCGACGGTCACCAGATCGTCCTGGCCGATTTTTCCCGCTTTCAGCGCCTGGCCGATGACGTAGCTGGTCATCATTTTGGTCAGGCTGGCCGGATCGCGACGCGCATCGGCGTTCATCTCGGCCAGCACCTTGCCGGAGTTGTAATCAATCAGGATGTACGCTTCCGCATCGATCTGCGGGACACCTGGGATCATGGTTTTGATGTTAACGTCATCGGCGTGCGCAACGGAGGCTGCGCTCATTGCGATAACGGTGCCGAGGGCGATGCTTTTGATTAAGCGAAAAGAAGTTACTTGTTTCATGATCGGGACTACAACATCCGTGAAAGTAAAGTTAAAAAACGAGCCACACTATAGCAGATGCGATCCCGGCAGGCATTACCCATTCATCTGACTAATTGCGGTTAGTGCCCTTTTAGCTGCAAGAAAATGTTTCAGCTAAATAACCGCTTATCGGCCGTGAATGCCCGCCGGGCTTAACGCTCAGGGTGCAGCAGTAACGAAAGACTGTTGTTGCGCTTCGCTCGCCAGGCGTTGCTGCAGCTGGGCCGCCTGTTGACGGCTGCTGAACGGGCCAAGCTGGACGCGGTAAACGTTGCCGTTGGCCGCCACTTTGCCCGGCACGCCAAACTGTTGGCTCAGGCTCTGTTGCCAGCTCTGGGCGCGTTCGGCGCTGCTCAGCGCGCCGACCTGCACCACGTAGCCGCCGGAAGAGGCGGCAGCAGCCGTGCCGACAGCCGCCGCGCCGGCCGCAACCGGTGCGGCCACCGCGGCGGCTTCAGGTTCGGAACCTTCCAGCACCCCGGCCGGCACCGCGCTCGGCGCGCCGAGGAAACCGCTGCGGCCGTTGGCGGCATTGCCGCCGGCTGCAGGGGCGCTGTTGTCGTCGGTGCGCAGAGTGCTGTTATCGATCGGGCGCACCGCCGCGCCGCTGGCGATCGGCGCCTCCTGTTGAATAGGGGTGCCCATGCTGCTGGAGCCGAGATCCGGGCGCGCCGGCAGGGCGTAGCTCTGTTTCGCCACGATGGTGCCGATGGTGCCGGGGCCGCTCAGCGTGCCGTCCGGCGCCACGTTGATGAAATCTACCTTGACCTTGGTGTTGTTGGACAGGTTGAGGCGGTCGGCGGCGGCTTTCGACAGATCGATGATGCGGCCCTTGGTGTATGGCCCGCGATCGTTGACGCGCACCACCAGCTGACGGCCGTTGGCCAGGTTAGTGACGCGCACATAGCTTGGGATTGGCAGGGTCGGATGCGCCGCCGTCAGGCCGTTGGGGTCAAACTGCTCGCCCAGCGCCGTGGTGTTGCCGTTGGCCTCTTCGCCATACCAGGCCGCCAGGCCGGTCTGCGAGAAGTTCTGCGGATCTTTTACGATGCGGTAAGTATCGCCATTAACCTTATAATCCTGCATGTTATTAGGGTTATAGGGTTCATATTGAGGCTCGACGCCGCCGATTTCCACCACCGGGCCGTTGTACGGCTGCGGAGGGGCTTGCTGTTCCGTGGTCGGGGCGGTACAGGCGGAGAGCAACACCGCCGCGACGCCGATCCAAAGCCATTCCTTACGCATTACTCACCTCTTATAAACTTTTAGACAGCATTTTCCGATGCGTGTGGATCGACATGATGATGCCGAAACCGGCCATCAACACTATCAGCGCCGAACCCCCGTAACTGACCAGAGGCAAAGGTACGCCAACTACCGGCAAAATGCCACTGACCATACCGATGTTAACAAAGACATAAACGAACAAAATCAGCATCAAGCCGCCGACCATGACGCGGCCAAAGGTGGTTTGCGCCTTGGCGGCGATCATCAGCCCGCGGATGATCACCAGCAGGTAAAGCGCCAGAAGCACCAGCACCCCGATCAGCCCCAGCTCTTCGGCCAGGACGGCGAAGATAAAGTCGGTATGGCGCTCCGGCAGAAACTCCAGCTGTGACTGGGTGCCGTGCAGCCAGCCCTTGCCGGACAGGCCGCCGGAGCCGATGGCGATCTTGGATTGAATGATGTGATAACCGGCGCCGAGCGGGTCGCTCTCCGGATCGAGCAGCATCATGACGCGGTCGCGCTGATAGCCGTGCATCAGGAAGAACCACAGCACCGGGATGAAGGCCGCCAGCGCGACGGCGGCGACGGCGATCAGCTTCCAGCTCATGCCGGACAGGAACAGTACGAACAGGCCGGAAGCGGCGATCAGGATAGAGGTGCCCAGATCCGGCTGCGCGGCCACCAGCAGCGTCGGCAGGAAGATCAGCACCAGCGCGATGGCGGTGTTTTTCAGCGAAGGCGGGCAGACGTCGCGGTTCATAAAGCGCGCCACCATCAGCGGCACGGCGATCTTGGCGATTTCCGACGGCTGGAAGCGCACTACGCCGAGATCCAACCAGCGCTGTGCGCCTTTACTGATCTGGCCGAAGGCGTCCACCAGGATCAGTAAAATCACGCAGAAGATATACAGATAGGGCGCCCAGCTTTCGTACACGCGCGGCGGGATCTGCGCCATGACGGCCATCACGATCAGCCCCATGACGATCTGCCCGATCTTGCGCTCCATCATGCCGATATCCTGGCCGCTGGCGCTCCACATCACGAAGGCGCTGTAGACCAACAGGGCCAGGATCAGCAGCAGGAACGTCGGGTCGATGTGGATTTTGGTCCAGATCGAGCCTTTTTGTTGGCTTTCAGTCATGTTCTACCTTAGTCACCTTCTACGCCAGGCGGCAGCGGGGCTTCGCTTGGCAATTGCGTATTGTTGTCGCCCAGCAGAATGTGGTCGAGGATCTGGCGGGTGATGGTCCCCACCGCCGGACCGGAGCCGCCGTTTTCCAGAATGATGGCGACCGACACCGTCGGGTTGTTGAACGGTGCGAAGGCGGTCATCAGTTTGTGATCGCGCAGGTGCTCCGCCAGTTTGTGGGCGTTGTAGGTTTCATAGCCGAATACCTGTGCGGTACCCGATTTCGCCGCGGCTTTATAAGGTGCGTCCGCAAAGTATTTGCGCGCCGTCCCGTTCGGACGGTTGGCCACACCGTACATGCCGTCTTTGGCAATTTCCCAGAAGCCGGAGTGAATATCGCCGATCTGCGTGTTTTCTTCCTGTTTGAACGGCACCAGCGCGCCGTTGATGCGGGTGCTCTGCAGCAGGTGCGGCGTTTTGACGGTGCCGTCGTTGATCAGGGTGTTCAGCGCCTTGGCCATCTGGATCGGCGTCGCGGTCCAGTAACCCTGGCCGATGCCTACCGGAATGGTGTCGCCCTGATACCACGGTTTTTTATAGCGTTTCTGCTTCCATTCGCGCGTCGGCATCAGGCCGGAGCGCTCTTCGGACAGATCGATGCCGGTGTACTGGCCGTAACCGAATTTGGTCAGCCAGGTCGACAGCCGATCGATCCCCATGTCATAAGCGACCTGGTAGAAATAGGTATCTGCGGACTCTTCCAGCGCCTTGGTGACGTTCAGGCGGCCGTGGCCCCATTTCTTCCAGTCGCGAAAGCGTTTTTCCGAGCCGGGCAATTGCCACCAGCCGGGATCGAACACCACGGTGTTTTGGTGATCACCCCGGCGCTCAGCGCCGACACCGCGATATAAGGCTTCACCGTCGAGGCGGGCGGGTAGACCCCCTGGGTGGCGCGGTTGATCAGCGGGCGATTCGGATCGTTCAGCAACCCCTGATAGTCCTTGCTGGAAATGCCGTCGACGAACAGGTTCGGATCGTAGCTCGGGTTGGAGACCATCGCCAGGATGGCGCCGGTGCGCGGATCGCTCACCACCACCGCGGCGCGGCTGCCGACCAACAGCTGTTCGATATAGCGCTGCAGGTTAAGATCGAGCGTCAGGTAGACGTCCTGACCGGCGGAAGGCGGCTGTTCGTGCAATTGGCGGATCACCCGGCCGCGGTTGTTGACCTCGACCTCTTCATAGCCGGTTTTGCCGTGCAGCGTGTCTTCGTAATAGCGTTCGATGCCCAGCTTGCCGATATCGTGGGTGGCGGCGTAGTTGGCCAGTTTGCCGTCTTTGTCCAGCCGCTCGACGTCGCGATCGTTGATCTTGGACACGTAGCCGGTGACGTGGGTGAGGGCGGAGCCGTAGGGGTAGTAGCGGCGCTGGTAGCCTTTCACTTCCACACCCGGGAAGCGGAACTGATTGACCGCAAAACGGGCGACTTGCACCTCGGTCAGCGCGGTTTTCACCGGAATGGAGACGAAACGGCGCGAGCGCTTGCGCTCTTTTTCGAAATTGGTGATGTCGTCATCGGTCAAGTCGACCACCGGGCGCAGCGCCTGCAGCGTGGCTTTGAGATCGTCGACCTTTTCCGGCATCAGTTCCAGCTGATAAATGGTGCGGTTGAGCGCCAGCGGAGTGCCGTTGCGATCGTAGATAATGCCGCGGCTGGGCGCGATGGGCACCAGCTTGATGCGGTTTTCGTTGGAGCGGGTGCGGTAATCCTCGACGCGGACCACTTGCAGATTATACAGGTTGGCGATCAGGATGCCGGACAGCACCAGGATGACCAAGAACGCCACCAGGGCGCGGCGTACAAACAGGGCGGATTCAGCCGTATAGTCGCGAAAAGGGTTACGTTCTATTTTCATCCCGCTGCTTTATTTCACTCTGTCACGGTCACCACCGGCTATTCCCGGTGGTAAGGATGATTTGTAGTAATACTCCAGGCGCGGTAGAGGCTTTCGGCCACCAGGACGCGCACCAAAGGATGCGGCAGTGTCAACGGAGAAAGCGACCAACTCTGCTCGGCAGCGGCTTTGCAGGCGGGCGCCAGCCCTTCCGGGCCGCCGATCAGCAAGCTGACGTTGCGGCCATCCTGCTTCCAGCGCTCAAGCTGCTGCGCCAGCTGCGGCGTTTCCCACGGCGTGCCTGGGATATCCAGCGTAACGATGCGGTTGCCTTTGCCCACCGCCGCCAGCATTTGTTCGCCTTCCTTGTCCAGAATGCGTTTGATGTCGGCGTTTTTGCCGCGTTTGCCGGCCGGGATCTCGGTCAGCTCAAACGGCATATCTTTGGGAAAGCGGTGCAGGTAATCCATAAAGCCGGTTTGCACCCAGTCTGGCATTTTGGTGCCGACCGCCACCAATTGCAGTTTCACCGCTTAGCTCCAGAGTTTTTCCAGCTCGTACAGGCGACGGCTTTCTTCCTGCATCACGTGCACGATCACTTCGCCCAGATCGACCACGATCCAGTCGGAGGCTTCCTGGCCTTTCATGCCAAACAGCTCCATGCCCGCGGCGCGGGATTCCTGCACCACGTGGCTGGCGATCGACATCACGTGGCGAGTCGACGTGCCGGTGCAGATGATCATGCAATCGGTGATGCTGGATTTGCCCTGTACGTCCAGAGCGACAATGTCTTGGCCTTTAAGGTCATCGATTTTATCGATGACGAAATCTTGGAGCGCTTTACCTTGCAAAGGTTCCCCCTCGGGTGTGTTCTGTTCAGTCGGCTGCGGCGGGCAAAATGCGCGCGCCGCGGCGTAACCGGATAAAGGTTTCGGCAGGCTGCCGCTGAAAGCCAGCTAACTGGTGACTGCCCGGCCAGCTAAGGTTTCCGGGGTTTTCAGCGGATACCTGAAAAATAGCGGCGCAGTATATCACGCACCTTTCGCTAGCGATATAAACCCTGCAACTCGATATAGCGCTGCACCGGGCGCGGCAGCAGATCGTCGCAGTTGAGGCCCTGATGGCGGCGCTGGCGGATCTCGGTGGCGGAAATTTCCAGCTCCGGCGTATCGGCCAGATAGATATGGCCGTGCGGGCGGCGGCTGAGCAGCGCCGGGTCGGCGGTGCGATGACGTTCCAGCCACTGCTGCAGTTCCGGCGTGTCCATGCGATCGTTATAGCCCGGGCGCGCCAACACCAGCAGATGGCAGACGTCCAACAGCGCCTGCCAGCGATGCCATTTATGCAGCGTCAGCAGCGAGTCCTGGCCAATAATAAACGCCAGCGGCTGGGCGGCGCCACGCTCTTTACGAATCGTTTCCAACGTCTCGATGGTGTAGGAGGGGGTGGTGCGATGCAGTTCGCGATCGTCGACCGCGAACAGCGGATTGCCGGCGATCGCCAGCTCGACCATCTTCAAGCGCTGCTGTGCGTTGGCCTCGGGCTGCGGGCGGTGCGGCGGCACGTGGTTAGGCAGCAGCGTAACGCGATTCAGGCCCACTTCGGCGGCCAGCGCCTCTACCGGCCGCAGATGGCCGTAGTGGATCGGATCAAAGGTGCCGCCAAACAGTGCGTGCAATACGGTGGGGTGTTCCGGATTAGTGGGCATCGGTAAAACTCGTGGCCAGGGGTTTGCCGCACAGCAGCATCGACAGGGTTTCCAGTTCCGGCCAGACCGACTGGCCATAGTCCTGCTTGAGGGTCAGCTCGATTTGCGTCAGCAGCTGTACCGCTTGCTGCAGCTGGGCGCCGGACAGGCGTTGCAGCGCCTGAGTGACCAGCGGGCGGCGGTTCTGCCAGACCTTGTGCTGATCGAACAGCGTGCGCAGCGGCGCGGACGCCATGCGGCGCTGCAGCGTCAGCAACAGCAGCAGTTCGCGCTGCAGGGTGCGCAACAGGATCACCGGCTCGACGTCCTCTTGCTGCAGCTGCTGTAAAATATGCCAGGCGCGCTTGCTCTTGCCGGCCAGCAAGGCGTCCAGCCAGTGGAACGGCGTGAAGTGGGCGGCGTCGTTCACCGCCTGCTCGACGCGCGGCAGGGTGAGCTTGCCGTCCGGGTGCAGCAGCGACAGCCGCTCCAGCGCCTGCGACAGCGCCAGCAGGTTGCCTTCGTAGCAGTAGCACAACAGCTGATTGGCCGCGTCGTCCAACTCCAGCTTCATCGCCTTGGCGCGCGTGGCGACCCAGCGCGGCAGCTGTGCCTGCTCCGGCGTCTGGCAACTGACGAGGGCGCCGTGCGGGCTGAGCGCCTTGAACCAGGCGCTGTTTTCCTGCGCTTTGGTGAGGCGCGGGCCGCGCAGGATCAGCAGAATATCCTCGTGCAACAGGGTGGCGAGCTTGGTCAGCTGTTCGCCGATCGGCGCCGTTGGGCCGTTTTCCGGGAAAATCAGCAGCAGCGTCTGGCGGCTGGCGAACAGGCTCATCGCCTGGCAGATGCCGAAGATGGCGTCCCAGTCGGTATGGGCGTCGAGGGAAATGCTGTAGTGCTCGCTGAACTGCTGCTGTTGCGCGGCCTGCCGGAGCAGATCCTGGCTTTCCTGCAGCAGCAGCGGTTCATTGCCGCTCAATAAATAACAAGCGCGCAGCCCCTCTCGGAGCTGCGCGGCAAGTTGTTCCGGATAAATGCGGATCATTGTGCGGTTTGGCTTGCCGCTCGTTCGCCGACGGCAGCGGCTTTTTGCCGGTTTTCTTCTTCCGCCGCGTGCACGGTCAGCAGTTTGCGCACCAGCTGTTGCGCCGCCTGCTCACGCATTTCCTGGCGAATGATCTCCTGCTCGGAGTCTTTGGCCAGCGCGGTCAGCGGGTTGTCGAAGAACGAACGGAACACTTTCACCGACAGCGGATACAGGTCGTGCCCCGGGATCAGCACCTGGGCCTGCACGGTCAGCACCAGCTGATACTCGGCGGTTTTACCGTCCTGGAAGATCGAGGCGGTATCCTGGCTTTCCGTCGCGCCGACGATGCGCAGAGAAGGCACGTCTTTACGCTTCGGATCGCTGACGATGGTCACGGCGTTCAAACGCAGTTGCTCACGCACCGCGCGCGTCAATGGCCCGTAAGGATCCGAACTGTCCAGGATCAGCGTTTTCATTTCATTAGGCACCTGCGTGGTGCCACGCAGGTGAAAACCGCAGCCGGCGGTGACCAGCACCGCCAACCCCAGCAACAGCGTCAGAATACGTTGTCGCACAACTCCTCCTTGTGTTAACCCACAACCAGGTTAAGCAGTTTGCCCGGAACATAGATCACTTTGCGAATCGTGACGCCGTCCAGATATTTAGCCACCAGATGCTCTTCGGCAGCGCGCGCGCGCACTTGCTCTTCGGTCGCATCGGCAGATACGGTGATTTTAGCGCGAACCTTGCCGTTCACCTGCACCACCACCAGCTTGGAGTCTTCGACCATCGCCTGCTCGTCGGTAACCGGCCATGGCGCGGTGTCCACGTCGCCTTCGCCGCCCAGCGCCTGCCACAGGGCGAAGCACACGTGCGGGGTGAACGGATACAGCATGCGAACGACGGCCAGCAGCGCTTCCTGCAGCAGCGCGCGATCCTGCTCGCTCTCCTGTGGCGCGCGGGCCAGTTTGTTCATCAGCTCCATCACGGCGGCGATCGCGGTGTTGAAGGTCTGGCGGCGGCCGATATCGTCGGTCACTTTGGCGATGGTTTTGTGCAGATCGCGGCGCAGCGCTTTCTGCTCTTCGTTCAGCGACGCCACGTCCAGCGGCTGCACCGCGCCTTTTTCCACGTGATCGTAGGCCAGTTTCCATACGCGCTTCAGGAAGCGGTTAGCCCCTTCCACGCCGGATTCCTGCCACTCCAGCGTCATTTCTGCCGGTGAAGCGAACATCATGAACAGACGCACGGTGTCCGCGCCGTATTTTTCCACCATCTCCTGCGGGTCGATGCCGTTGTTCTTCGACTTCGACATTTTGCTCATGCCAGCATAGACCAGTTCACGGCCTTGCGGATCGGTGGCCTTGATGATGCGGCCTTTGTCGTCGCGCTCGACGGTGGCGTCAACCGGGGATACCCAGACGCGCTCGCCGCTGTTGCCGGTGTAGTAGAAGGCGTCGGCCAGCACCATGCCCTGACACAGCAGGCGCTTGGCCGGCTCATCGGAATCCACCAGGCCCGCATCGCGCATCAGCTTGTGGAAGAAGCGGAAGTACATCAGGTGCATGATGGCGTGCTCGATGCCGCCGATATATTGATCGACCGGCAGCCAGTAGTTGGCGGCGGCCGGATCCAGCATGCCCTGGTCATACTGCGGGCAGGTGTAGCGCGCGTAGTACCAGGAGGACTCCATAAAGGTGTCGAAGGTGTCGGTTTCGCGCAGCGCCGGCTGGCCGTTGACGGTGGTCTTCGCCCACTCAGGGTCGGCCTTGATCGGGCTGGTGATGCCGTCCATGACCACGTCTTCCGGCAGGATCACCGGCAGTTGGTCTTCCGGCGTCGGCATCACGGTGCCGTCTTCCAGGGTCACCATCGGGATTGGCGCGCCCCAGTAACGCTGACGTGAAACGCCCCAGTCGCGCAGACGGTAATTGACCTTGCGCTGGCCGACGCCTTTGGCGACCAGTTTGTCGGCGATGGCGTTGAAGCCCGCTTCATTGTCCAGGCCGTCGAACTCGCCGGAGTTGAACAGCGCGCCTTTGTCAGTCATCGCTTCGGCGCTCACGTCAGGCTGGCTGCCGTCGAGGTTCAGGATCACCGGTTTGATCGGCAAATCATATTTGGTGGCGAATTCCCAGTCGCGCTGGTCGTGCGCCGGTACTGCCATCACGGCGCCGGTGCCGTATTCCATCAGCACGAAGTTGGCGACCCACACCGGCAGCTTCTCGCCGCTCAGCGGATGGACAACGAACAGGCCGGTCGGCATGCCTTTCTTCTCCATCGTCGCCATTTCGGCTTCGGCCACTTTGGTGTTGCGGCATTCGTCGATGAAGTCGGTCAGCGCCGAGTTGTTGTGCGCGCCCTGTTGCGCCAGCGGGTGGCCCGCGGCGACCGCCACGTAGGTGGCGCCCATGAAGGTGTCGGGGCGGGTGGTATAAACCGTCAGCTTCTCTTCGCTGCCAGCCACGTCGAAGGTGATTTCCACGCCTTCGGAACGGCCAATCCAGTTGCGCTGCATGGTTTTCACCTGCTCCGGCCAGCTTTCCAGCGTGTCCAGATCGTTCAGCAGCTGATCGGCGTAGGCGGTGATTTTGATGAACCACTGCGGGATCTCTTTACGCTCGACCTTGGTGTCGCAGCGCCAGCAGCAGCCGTCAATAACCTGTTCGTTGGCCAGCACGGTCAGATCGTGCGGGCACCAGTTCACCGCCGAGGTCTTCTTGTAGACCAGACCTTTTTCATACAGCTTGGTGAAGAACCACTGTTCCCAGCGATAGTATTCCGGCTGGCAGGTGGCGATTTCGCGATCCCAGTCGTAGCCGAAGCCCAGCAGTTTCAGCTGGTTCTTCATGTATTCGATGTTGTCGTAGGTCCACGGGGCCGGCGCGGTGTTGTTTTTCACCGCCGCGCCTTCCGCCGGCAGGCCGAACGCATCCCAGCCGATCGGCTGCAGTACGTTTTTGCCCAGCATGCGCTGATAGCGCGAGATCACGTCGCCGATAGTGTAGTTACGAACGTGGCCCATGTGCAGTCGGCCGGACGGGTAAGGCAGCATGGATAGGCAGTAGTACTTTTCTTTGCTGTCGTCTTCGGTAACTTTGAAAGTCTGCTTCTCTTGCCAGTGAAGCTGTACGTTCGATTCTATGTCTTCTGGACGGTATTGCTCTTGCATGGCGGCCGGTGGTCCTGTAGGTGTAAACCGTTGCCCCGGTCAGAGGCAACGCAATGAACATTTAGTATTCGTAGATCCGCATAGCATAGCTGATAAGACCTCCCGGCAACAACTCCAAGCGCCTGACTCGGCGCATTTAAAAAAAACGCCGCCATGACGCGGCTCACAACCTGCGGATCCCGCGTCTTGCCAAGTGACATCAGTCATTTACGGCTAAAATAAGAACAAGTAGCTTAAGGGTATCCCCATGGCCAAGTCCGGCGCAGCGTTTATCGAGGAGAGTCTATGAACAAGGTTGCTCAGTATTACCGCGAATTGGTGGCATCGCTGACCGAACGTCTGAAAAACGGCGAACGCGATATCGACGAACTGGTGGCGAGCGCGGAGCGGCGGTTGAACGAGGCCGAAGATCTGACGCGCGACGAGGTGCGGCAGGTGACGCAGGCGGTGCGGCGCGATCTGGAAGAGTTCGCCCGCAGCTATCAGGAAAGCCGGGACGAGTTTACCGACAGCGTGTTTATGCGGGTGATTAAGGAGAGCCTGTGGCAGGAACTGGCGGATATCACCGATAAAACCCAGTTGGAGTGGCGCGAGGTGTTCAAGGATGTCAGCCACCACGGTGTGTATCACAGCGGTGAAGTGGTGGGGCTGGGCAATCTGGTCTGCGAGCAGTGTCACTACCACCTGGCGTTTTACACGCCGGAAGTGCTGCCGCTCTGCCCGAAATGCGGTCACGACCAGTTCCAGCGTCGGCCATTTGAACCCTGATGACGTCCCCCGCCGCGGCGGGGAACGCTGACGTTTACCGTTAACGGAACAGTTTCTTCAGCAGGTTGCTCAGGAAACCGCCGCTGACGGCTTCTTGGGCGACGTTTGCCGGCGCCGGTACGCTGGCCGGGACGGCGACGCCGGCCGGGATTTTCTGCGCGACCGCGATGCGGCTGTCCTGGGCGGCTTTCTCCGCCGCTTCCGGGCCGTAGGCGAAGCCTTCCGCCAGCACGAATTCAACGTCGGTGATGCCGATAAAGCCCAGGAACAGCTTCACGTACGGGGTGATCAGATCCGTCGGCGTGTCGGCGTGGATGCCGCCGCGGCTGGAGATGACGATCGCTTTCTTGCCCGTCACCAGCCCTTCGGCGCCGGCGGAGGTGTAGCGGAACGTCTGACCGGCGCGGGCGATCAGATCGAAGTAGATCTTCAGCTGCGTCGGGATGTTGAAGTTGTACATCGGGGCGCTGATGATCAGCGTGTCGTGCGACTTCAGCTCGGCAATCAGCTCATCGGACAGCGCCAGGGTGCTTTGCTGATGCGGCGTCAACGGCTTGTCGCCGGCGGTAAAGCCGGCCATCACTTCGCCATCCAGCTCCGGCAGCGTTGGGTTGGCCAAGTCGCGCACGGTGAAGGTGTCTTCTGGGTGAGCTTCACGCCATTGTTCAACAAAAAAATCGACTAATTTTCCAGACTGGGAATATTCACCCAGAATACTTGATTTCAGGACCAGTACGCGGCTCATTGGCTTATCTCCAGGCGAAGTGTAATCGGTAACGATGTCAATCGGTGTAAACGCATGGTAGAGGCAAGCCATCAACAGTGATAGCGCAAAAATTCGCTGAGTTAAATCAAAAAAGTTGAATGAGGGCGCGAGCGTGCCCCGAGAGGATCAATAACGCGCGACGCGCTCGGCCAGCAGATCGATAAAGCCTGCGCGATCGATGCCGGTCAGCACTTCCACGTTGGCCGCGTTGCCGGTTTGCTGGAAATAGTCCACCACCGTCATGCCGACGGTGTACTCCCCTTTGGTTTCCACACCGACCCAGCGTTCAACGCCGGTAAACAGCTGCGGCGCCAGCAGCCAGGCGATGGTGCAGGGATCGTGCATCGCCGCGCCAGGCAGGCCGCGCGGGTGGCTGAGATACAGCGGCAGGTAAAAATCGAGCATCTCCGCCACCGCCTGCGCGACCGGATTGGCTATCTGACGAATGCGCTCGATATCCTGCGGCAGCACCAGCGCCTGGTGGGTGACGTTCAGCCCGGCCATGGTCAGCGGCACGCCGGATTTCAACACCATCTCGGCGGCTTCGGGATCGACGAAGATATTGAATTCCGCCACCGGCGTGGTATTGCCGGCATTCATGCCGCCGCCCATAAATACGATGCGCTCGATACGGCTTTTCAGCTCGGCGTGCTGGGCCAACAGCAGGGCGATGTTGGTCATCGGGCCGGTCACCACCAGGGTGATTGGCTGCGGGCTGGCGCGCAGCAGGTCGGCGATCAGCTCGACGGCGCCGCGGGGATCGGGTTTGAGGGTCGGCGTCGGCAGGTGGGTGTTGCCCATGCCGGTTTTGCCGTGGACATAGTCGGCGATCACCAGCTCGCGCATCAGCGGGCGAGCGGCGCCGGCGGCGACAGGGATGTCCTCGCGCTGCATCAGGGTCAGCAGACCCAGCGCGTTATGCAGGGTTTTCTCCGGCGTCTGGTTGCCGGCGGAGGTGGTGATGGCTTTGACGTCCAGCTCCGGCGAGCGCAGCGCCATAGCCAGCGCGATGGCGTCGTCGAGGCCGGGATCGCAATCGATGATAATAGGGCGGGGCATGTTCTTTCTCCTCTGTTTGTTATCCGGCGAGCATCGGATCAAAAACGAGGAGATACAAGCGCTTTTCGTGCCGGGAGAAAAGATGCGCCCCTGGCGGGGCGCATAGCGAGAACTTAATGCAGGATCTTGGCGAGGAAGTCCTTGGCGCGATCGGACTCGGGGTTGTTGAAGAAATCGTCTTTGTTGCGGTCTTCGACGATTTTGCCTTCGTCCATAAAGATCACGCGGTTCGCCACCTTGCGGGCGAAGCCCATTTCGTGGGTCACCACCATCATGGTCATGCCTTCGTTCGCCAGCTCGACCATCACGTCCAGCACTTCGTTGATCATTTCCGGATCGAGCGCCGAGGTCGGTTCGTCGAACAGCATGGCGATCGGATCCATGCACAGCGCGCGGGCGATGGCGACGCGCTGTTGCTGGCCGCCGGAGAGCTGACCGGGGAACTTGTTGGCATGGGCGGACAGGCCGACGCGTTCCAGCAGCTTCAGGCCCTTCTCGCGTGAGGCGGTCTTGTCGCGCTTGAGCACTTTTACCTGCGCCAGCGTCAGGTTGTCGATAATGGACAGGTGCGGGAACAGTTCAAAGTGTTGGAACACCATGCCGACCTTGGCGCGCAGCTGCGCCAGGTTGGTTTTCTTGTCGTTGACGGGCGTGCCGTTCACCAGGATGCTTCCCTGCTGGATCGGCTCCAGGCCGTTGACGGTTTTGATCAGGGTGGACTTGCCGGAACCTGAAGGACCGCAGACGACGACCACTTCGCCTTTTTTCACTTCGGTGGTGCAATCGGTCAACACTTGAAAGTGACCGTACCACTTGGAAACATTTTTCAGGGATATCATCAAACAGTCCTTTTCTTCAAATAGCTTACCAGCGCCGAGGCGGCGAGGCTGATAACAAAATAGACAAAGCCGGCGAACAGGATCATTTCAACCTGGGTGCCGTCGCGTTCGCCGATGGTCGATGCGGTGCGGAAGAAGTCGGCCAGGCTCAGTACGTAAACCAGCGAGGTATCCTGGAACAGGACGATGCCCTGGGTCAGCAGCAGTGGCACCATGGCGCGGAACGCCTGCGGCAGGATCACCAGCCGCATGGATTGCCAATGCGTCATGCCCAGCGCCAACGCGGCGGAGGATTGGCCGCGCGAGATGCTGATGATACCGGCGCGGATGATTTCCGAGTAATAGGCCGCTTCAAACAGGGAAAAGGCTACCATAGCCGAGATCAGGCGAATATCGGTTTTCGGCGACAGGCCTAGAACCTGTTGTAATAAGCTTGGAACCACCAGATAGAACCACAGCAGCACCATCACCAGCGGCACCGAGCGGAACAGGTTGACATACAGGGTGGCGAACCAGCTGATGGGCTTGAACGGCGACAGACGCATCACCGCCAGCACGGTGCCCCACAGAATGCCGACCACGATGGCGGTCACGGTGATCTTCAGCGTGATCGCCATGCCCTGCAGCAGATAAGGGAAGCTTGGGACGATCGACGCCCAGTCAAATTCGTACATTATTTACTCCCCAGGTTGCCAGGCAACTGCACTTTCTTTTCGACCAGACGCATAAACAGCATGATCACGGCGTTGATGCCGATATAAGCCAGCGTAATGGCGGTAAAGGATTCATAGGCGTGTGCGGAGTAATCCAACAGCTTGCCGGCCTGTGCGGCCATGTCCACCAAGCCGATGGTGGAGGCGATGGCGGAGTTTTTGACCAGGTTGAGCATCTCCGAGGTCATCGGCGGCACGATAACCCGGTAGGCGTTTGGCAACAGCACGTAGCGGTAGGTTTGCGGCAGCGTCAGGCCCATCGCCAACCCGGCGGCTTTCTGGCCGCGGGGCAGGGATTGAATGGCGGCGCGCACTTGCTCGCAAACGCGGGCGGCGGTAAACAGCCCCAGACAGAGCATGGAAGAGACGAAGAACTGCACGTTGGGATCCAGCTCGGTCTTGAACCAGGTGCCGATATTGGCCGGCAGCAGCTCGGGGATCACCAGATACCAGGTAAAGAATTGCACGATCAGCGGCACGTTGCGGAACAGTTCGACGTAACAGGTGCCGAGAGTGGAAAGAAAGCGGTTGGGCACGGTACGCAAGATACCGAACAGCGAACCGACGAAGAAAGCGATAATCCATGCACAGACGGAGAGGGCCACCGTGACCTGAAAGCCGGACCAGATCCAGCCGAGGTAAGTGGTGTTCCCAAACGGGGCCTGCTGCAGGAAGATACCCCAGTTCCAATCTATTGACATAACAAACTCCGATAAACGGGCGCAGGGCGCCGAAAAGTGATGACTTGATAGGCGCCGATCGCCGCGCGGCCAGTCGGGCTGGCTTGTTGTGTGCGGAGATCGGTGACGCGCCTTGGGGAAAATGAGGGAGGGGAACGGCCCCCCTCATTCCTGTCTGTCCCAGTCATCAACTGGGCCGGTTTGGCTTGGCGGCCGCCCCGGCTTTATTCTATTGAGTCAGTTCAACGCTTTGTCGTTAGGCGCTTTGAACAGTTGCTTCATGTCGTCCGACAGCTCGAAGTTCATGTTGAGGTTTTTCGGTGGGATAGGCTGCTTGAACCATTTATCAAACCACTTGGCCGCTTCACCGGAGGTTTGCGCCTGGGCGATAGTGTCATCGACCAGTTTCTTGAACTCAGGATCGTCTTTACGCAGCATGCAACCGTAGGCTTCTTTCGACTGCGGCGTGCCGATGATTTCCCATTGATCCGGCTTCTTGGCTTTGGCGCGCTCGCCCGCCAGCAGGGCGTCATCCATCATGAAGGCCACCGCGCGGCCGCTTTCCAGGGTGCGGAAGGAGTCGCCGTGGTCTTTGGCGCTGATGATGCGCATGTTCATTTTGTCGCTGTCGTTCAGTTTGTTCAGCAACACTTCGGACGTGGTGCCGGAGGTGACCACCACCGGTTTGCCGGCCAGGTCTTTAAAGTCTTTGATGTCGGAGCCTTTCTTCACCAGCAGGCGGGTGCCGACCACAAAGATGGTGTCGGAGAAGGCGGCCTGTTTCTGGCGCTCTACGTTATTGGTGGTAGAGCCGCATTCGAAGTCATAGGTGCCGTTTTGCAGCAGCGGGATGCGGTTCTGCGAGGTAATCGGCAGCATTTTCACCTGCAGATTCGGTGCATTCAGCTTTTTCTTAACGGCTTCAACGATTTGGTTGGAGTAGTCCTGAGAGTAGCCCACAACTTTTTGCTGGTTGTCGTAGTAGGAAAAGGGCACAGACGATTCGCGGTGGCCGACAACGATAACGCCGTTGTCTTTGATTTTCTTCAGCGTACCGGTCAGGTCTTCCGCGTGCGCCACGCTACCTGCCATACCGAGCAGCAGTAACGATAACGCCAATTTACGCATTTGCATGGTCCAACTCCTTTGCTGTTGTGGTGGCTCTGACTAAAGAGCGTCAGGTTTAAATCGACTATTTATTGCTCAGGTTATAAAGATAGTCTTAGAACGGATAGCCGTTAAAAAATAACCGATTGTGAATATCTTGAAACTAAAATGTTTCATTTTTTGAGACGCCGCGCGCACCAAATCAATGCAACCAAACCCCGATGCACCTGCATGGTGCGTTCGGCGCCTCCAAAATGTGCACGGGTGCGACAAAACGTCAGCAAAAGTTAACCGACGTGCGATGTCACCTTAGATAAAGCAAGGAGTGTGCCAGTCGCGTTGATTTAACGACGTTTTCTGACCGAGGTGGGGGAACGTTTACGGAAACGCGGGGCGCGGCGGGCGCGCCCCGGCGAAGAGGACTATTTGCGGCGCAGGCCCAACATCAGCGCCCAACCGCCCAGCAACAGTGTGATCACCCACAGCGGCGCGGCGCCGAAACGCGCGTAAGGCGTGACGCCGGTGGTCGGTGTGACCTTCACTTCAAGCACCTGACGAGTGAACTGCGGGATCTCGGCGATCACGTCGCCGTTCGCGTCCACTGCTGCGGTGACGCCGTTGTTGGTGCTGCGCAGCAGCGGCCGGCCCAGTTCCAGCGCCCGCATGCGCGCCATCTGGAAGTGCTGCCATGGGCCGATGGAGTGGCCGAACCAGGCGTCGTTGGAGATGGTCAGCAGGAAGTTGGTATCCGGGCGGAAGTTATCGCGCACCTGCTGGCCCAACACGATTTCGTAGCAAATGGCTGCCGTCAGGTTGTAGCCGCGTACGCTGAGCTGCGGTTGTACGTAGTCGCCGCGGCTGAAGGAGGACATCGGCAGGTCGAAGAACGGCGCCAGCGGCCGCAGCAGCGTCTCCAGCGGCACGAACTCGCCGAACGGCACCAGGTGGTGCTTGTTGTAGCGATCGTTGGCCGGGTACCTGTACGGCGTCGGTTCACCGAGCACGATGGCGCTGTTGTAGATTTGCTGGCCCTGCGGCGTGGCGCGCACGTCGACGATGCCGGTGATGAGGCTGCTGTTCTTCGCCCGCATCAGGTCGTCCATCATCGTCAGGAAGCCGTTCTGATTGGCTTCATAATCCGGGATGGCGGATTCCGGCCAGATAACGATCGGCGCCTTGCCCATGTAGGGACGGGTTTCGTCCAGATAGGTTTGCAGCGTGCTGACCAGCGCTTTCGGATCCCATTTCATCGATTGAGCGATGTTGCCTTGCACCATGGCGACATTCACCGCTTTATCCGTCTGCGGAGTAAACCACTGCAGCTGGCGCAGCGGCCATGGCAACAACAGCAGCGCGGCGGCGATCACCGCCGCCGAGAGGCGGCGCTGATTGACGGCGTACACCAGCAGGCCGGCGATGGCCATCAGCACAAAGGTGATGGCGTCGACGCCCAGCAGCGGCGCGATGCCTTTCAGCGGGCCGTTGATCTGGCTATAGCCGAACTGCAGCCATGGGAAGCCGGTCAGCACCCAGCCGCGCAGGAATTCCGTGACCTGCCACAGCGCCGGCGCGGCGATGGCCAGCCGCCACCAGCGGGTGGCCGGCCACAAGCGCGTCAGCAGCCCGGCGAACAGCCCGGTATACAGCGACAGGTAAGCAGCGAGCAGCGCCACCAGGAAGACGTTGACGGCGAAGGGCATGCCGCCGAAATCGGCGATGCTGACATACACCCAGTTGATCCCGCTGCCGAACAACCCGAAGCCCCAGACAAAGCCGAGCAGGGCGGACTGTTTGGTGGTGCGATTGAGGGTAACGGCCAGCAGGCCGAACAGGGAGACGATGGCCGCGGGCCAGAAATCGTAGGGCGAGAACGCCAGCGTCCCGCCGGCACCTGACAACAGCGCCAGCAGGGCGCGAACCCACTGGCGTTCAAGTAATGAGGCTTTAGCCATGTTGGATTTAATCTTCCAGTTTCGGTGGTGGAGAGTCGTCCGGAATTTTTACATGAACCTGGATGATACGTCGACTGTCTGCCATGGCAACTTTAAATAGGTAACCTTCGATTTCAATGGTTTCCCCGCGCGCAGGCAGATGGCCGAAGGCCTGCATCACCAAACCGCCGATGGTATCGACCTCGTCGTCGCTGAAATGGGTGCCGAAGGCTTCGTTGAAGTCTTCGATCGGTGCCAGCGCGCGTACGGTGTACATGTGGCGGCTGAGCTGGCGGATATCCAGATCGTCTTCGTCGTCGTATTCGTCTTCGATCTCGCCGACGATCAGTTCCAGAATGTCTTCGATGGTGACCAGGCCGGACACGCCGCCGAATTCGTCAATGACAATCGCCATGTGGTAGCGCTGGGAGCGGAACTCTTTCAACATCCGGTCGACGCGCTTGCTTTCCGGCACCACCACCGCGGTGCGCAGCACTTTGTCGATGCTGAACGGCTCAGAGTCTGCGCGCATGAACGGCAGCAGATCCTTGGCCATCAGGATGCCTTCGATGTGATCTTTGTCTTCGCTGATCACCGGGAAGCGCGAGTGGGCGGAGTCGATAATCACGTCCAGGCACTCTTCCAGCGTCTGGTTGCGCTTGAGCGTCACCATCTGGGAGCGGGGGATCATGATGTCGCGCACGCGCTGTTCGGCGATATCCATCACGCCTTCCAGCATGTCGCGGGTATCGGGATCGATCAGGTCGTTTTGTTCGGAATCACGGATCAGCTCGACCAGATCGCCACGGTTTTTGGGCTCGCCGTGGAACAGCTGGTTAAGGATAAGAGTAAAGAACCCCTTCTTGGGACTGGGGCTGTCATTGCTTTGTGAATGGTCGTCGCTCATGGCGTTTTCGTTACTGTCACTCATGTCAGAGTTAAGGGGCGTCAGCGACAGCCCCGTTAGGGGCTGTAAGGTAAACGGCTGACGTCAGACGGGGTCTTTTTCCGCCAGGTACGGATCAGGGTAGCCCAGTCCGTGCATGATTTCGGTTTCCAAAGACTCCATTTCTTCGGCTTCATCGTCTTCGATGTGGTCATACCCTAGCAGATGAAGGCTGCCGTGGACAACCATATGCGCCCAGTGGGCCTCCAGCGCCTTGCCTTGCTCAATCGCTTCCTGTTCAACCACCTGGCGGCAGATGATCAGATCGCCGAGCAGCGGCAGCTCGATGCCCGGCGGGGCTTCGAACGGGAAAGAGAGCACGTTGGTCGGCTTGTCTTTGCCGCGATAGGTCAGGTTCAGCTCGTGGCTTTCCGCTTCGTCCACCAGACGTACGGTGACCTCGGCCTCTTCCTGAAATTGCGGCAGCACGCCTTCCAGCCAGCGCTGGAACGTGGCTTCATCCGGCAGGCCGTCGCTGCTTTCACAGGCAATCTGCAGATCCAAAATCACCTGACTCATGGTGTCTCCTGCTCGGAGGCGGCGAGCGCCTCGCGCTTACGTTGTTCGGCAATTGCGTCTTTGCGTTTCTGTTCGGCCGCTTCCCAGGCCTCATAAGCGATGACCACGCGGGCCACCACCGGGTGGCGCACCACGTCTTCGCTGTGGAAGAAGTTGAAGCTCAGTTCTTCCACGTCCGACAGCACTTCCACCGCGTGGCGCAGGCCGGATTTCTGGTTGCGCGGCAGGTCGATCTGGGTGACGTCGCCGGTGATGACCGCCTTCGAGTTGAAACCGATGCGCGTCAGGAACATCTTCATCTGCTCGATGGTGGTGTTCTGGCTCTCATCCAGAATGATAAAGGCGTCGTTCAGCGTACGGCCGCGCATATAGGCCAGCGGCGCGACTTCGATCACGTTGCGCTCAATGAGCTTCTCCACGCGCTCGAAGCCCAGCATTTCGAACAGGGCGTCGTACAGCGGGCGCAGATAAGGATCGACCTTCTGGCTCAGATCGCCCGGCAGGAAGCCCAGCTTTTCGCCGGCTTCGACCGCGGGACGGGTCAGCAGAATGCGGCGAATTTCCTGGCGTTCCAGCGCATCCACCGCGGCGGCGACCGCCAGGTAGGTTTTGCCGGTACCGGCCGGGCCGATGCCGAAGGTGATGTCGTGATCGAGAATGTTGGCGATGTACTGCGCCTGGTTAGGCGTGCGCGGTTTCACCATGCCGCGCTTGGTTTTGATGGTGACCGCCTTGCCGTAATCCGGCACGCTGTCCGCCACCTGTTCCAGCACCCGGCTCTCTTTGATAGCCAGATGGATTTGCTCCGGATCGATATCCGGGATCACGCCGCGAATCGGCGCGGTATCCACGTACAGATGGCGCAGGATATCGGCGGCGGCGACCACGCACAGGTTTTTGCCGACCAGCTTGAAGCGGTTGTCGCGACGATTGATTTCGATGCCCAATCGGCGCTCGAGTTGCTTGATGTTGTCATCAAACGGGCCGCACAGGCTGAGCAAACGCTGGTTGTCTGCGGGCTCCAACATAATTTCTTGTGTTGCGACGTTCAAACTATTCCTCTAGGTCACATCGGGCCTGGTTGATGTCACATAGCACGTCCGGGACGCGCGCGTTCAGGGCGAGCCTGAATACTCTCTTTCTTGAATTATTCATGGTGCGCCGCAACGGCGCAAGTTTACCGCTGATCTATCTGTGCGCCGTCGGCGGAATTCAAGGGAAGATAAGGAAAAAACGCGGCGGGGCGCAAAGCCCGCCGCGTCATCACAGGACAAGGCCGCCGAGAATCAGTTCTTTTTCACGAACTCGGATTTCAGTTTCATCGGGCCGAAGCCGTCGATTTTGCAGTCGATGTTGTGATCGCCTTCCACCAGACGAATGTTTTTCACCTTGGTGCCGATCTTCAGCATCGAGGAGCTGCCTTTAACCTTCAGGTCCTTGATCACGGTGACCGCGTCGCCGTCCGCCAGCAGGTTGCCGTTGGCGTCTTTGACGATCAGCGCGTCCTGATCTTCCGCCGGGGCGCTGTCGCTCCACTCGTGGGCGCACTCAGGGCAGATGAACAGGGCATTGTCCTGGTAGGTGTATTCGGAGTTGCACTTCGGGCAGTGTGGGAGTTGCATGTTATGTCGCCTCTTCAACAATAAAAAAATAAAAAAAAGAACATCACCGGGCGCGGACGCCCGGCGGAGAAACGGTAAGGAGTAGCGCGAACGGGCGGCGATAAGGCGGGCCGCCGCGGCGTCAGGGCTGGTAAATGCCGACGCCCAGCGCGTTTTCTTTGCGGGTACGGGCGATCACCGACTGCGGGGATTCATGTACGCGCAGATCCATCTGCTGTTCGGTGCGCACCACTGCGCCACGCAGGGTGTTGGTCAGCACCTCGGTAATTTCCACGTCGACAAACTGGCCGATCATGTCGGGCGTGCCTTCGAAGTTTACCACACGGTTGCACTCCGTGCGCCCGGCCAGCTCCATCACGCTTCTGCGCGAGGTGCCTTCCACCAGAATGCGCTGGACGGTGCCGAGCATGCGGCGGCTGAACTGCAGCGCCTGCTGGTTGATGCGATCCTGCAGAATATACAGCCGCTGTTTTTTCTCTTCTTCACTGACGTCGTCAACCATGTCCGCCGCCGGCGTACCGGGGCGCGACGAATAGATGAAGCTGAAGCTGACGTCGAAGTTGACGTCGGCGATCAGGTTCATGGTTTGTTCGAAGTCGGCCTGGCTCTCGCCCGGGAAACCGACGATGAAGTCGGAGCTGAGCTGGATGTTCGGGCGCGCCTTGCGCAGCTTGCGGATAATCGCCTTATACTCCAGCGCGGTATGGGCGCGTTTCATCATGGTCAGGATGCGATCCGAACCGCTCTGCACCGGCAGGTGCAGGAAGCTGACCAGCTCCGGCGTGTCTTCGTACACCGCGATGATGTCATCGGTGAACTCGATAGGGTGGCTGGTGGTGAAGCGAATGCGATCGATGCCGTCGATGGCGGCCACCAGGCGCAGAAGTTCGGCGAACGAGCAGATATCGCCGTCATGCGTGGCGCCGCGGTACGCGTTGACGTTTTGGCCGAGCAGGTTGACTTCGCGCACGCCCTGCGCCGCCAGTTGGGCGATTTCGAACAGCACGTCGTCGCTCGGGCGGCTCACTTCCTCGCCGCGGGTGTATGGCACCACGCAGAAAGTGCAGTATTTGTTGCAGCCTTCCATGATCGACACGAACGCGGTCGGGCCTTCGGCGCGCGGCTCCGGCAGGCGGTCGAACTTTTCGATCTCCGGGAAACTGATATCGACCACCGGGCTGCGGGTGCCCTGAACGTGGTTGATCATTTCCGGCAGGCGGTGCAGGGTCTGCGGGCCGAATACCACGTCGACGCAAGGCGCGCGGCTGCGGATCAGTTCGCCTTCTTGCGAGGCCACGCAACCGCCGACGCCGATGATGACAGACGGGTTCTTCTCTTTCAGCAAGCGCCAGCGCCCCAGCATGGCGAAAACTTTTTCCTGCGCTTTTTCACGGATCGAGCAGGTGTTCAGCAACAGCACGTCCGCTTCCTCGGCGTTGTCGGTCCACTCGAAGCCGTGCGTGCTGTTCAACAGGTCGGCCATTTTCGATGAATCGTACTCATTCATCTGGCAGCCCCAGGTTTTGATATGTAGTTTTTTCGTCATTGACTTGCCATTACTCAGTGCGGAGCGAAAGTTGCGTTACGCGACATGCAGGGCGCGTATTGTAATCATTTGCCGCCGTTGTGACCAGCGCGGGGGAAAATGGCATGCAACCTGAAGCCGAAGCGAAAATCCGGTACACTGCGCAAAACGCCATGTCGGGTGGGATGGCGAGCATTCACATAGAAAACATAGCCAATATGAAGACATCTCAAAATCGGTATGACGCGGTGGTGGTGGGCGGCGGCATGGTCGGCGCGGCGGCGGCTCTGGGCCTGGCGCAGGCGGGCTGGTCGGTGGCGTTGCTGGAACATCAGGCGCCGCAGGCGTTCGAGGCGCAAAGCCCGCCGGACCTGCGCATTTCCGCTATCGGCTGCACCTCGGTGGGGCTGCTGAAACAGCTCGGCGCCTGGCCCGCCGTGACGGCGATGCGCACGGCGCCATATCGCCGGCTGGAGACCTGGGAATGGGCGTCGTCGCGCGTGGCGTTCGATGCGCTATCTCTGGGGCTGCCGGAGTTGGGCTTTATGGTGGAAAACCGCATTTTGCAGCTGGCGCTGTGGCAGCAGTTCGCACAGTGCGCCAATTTGACGCTGCTGTGCCCCGCCAGGCTGCAATCGCTGCAGCGGGCGGACAAGGCCTGGCAACTGACGCTGGACAGCGGTGAAACGCTGCAGGCGCGGCTGGTTGTCGGCGCCGACGGCGCCAACTCGCAGGTGCGCAAGCTGGCGGCGATCGGCACCAACGGCTGGCAGTATCGTCAGGCGTGCATGTTGATCACCGTCGATACCGGCGCGCCGCAGCAGGATGTGACCTGGCAGCGCTTCTTCCCGTCAGGGCCGCGCGCTTTCCTGCCGCTGTACGACAGCTGGGCGTCGCTGGTGTGGTATGACAGCCCGCAGCGCATTCGCCAACTGCAGGCGATGCCGCCGGCGCAGCTGGAGCGCGAGATCGCCGCTGCTTTTCCGGCGCGACTGGGCCCGGTCAAGGTGCATGCCGCCGGATCGTTCCCGTTGACGCGCCGTCATGCGCAGCGCTACGTGCTGCCGGGCCTGGCGCTGCTGGGCGATGCGGCGCATACCATCAACCCGCTGGCCGGGCAGGGCGTCAATCTGGGGTATCGCGATGTGGATGCCTTGCTGAACGTGCTGAGCGAGGCGCGGGAGCAGGGAGAAGACTGGAGCGGCGAGGCGGTGCTGCTGCGCTATCAACGCCGCCGCCGTACCGACAATCTGTTGATGCAGAGCGGCATGGATCTGTTCTATACCGCCTTCAGCAATAACCTGGCGCCGCTGACCGTGGCGCGCAATCTGGCGCTGATGGCCGCGCAGCGGGCGGGCAAGCTGAAAGAGCATGCGTTGAAGTACGCCTTGGGATTGTAACCGACAGGGCTCAGCGGTGGCTGGGCCTATTTAAGGTTGGCTGAACGGCAGACAGCAAAAAGCCCGCCGAAGCGGGCTTTTCTAAATATGGCTGGGGTGCCAGGATTCGAACCTGGGTATGCTGGTATCAGAAACCAGAGCCTTACCGCTTGGCGACACCCCAATTATGGTGGCTACGACGGGATTTGAACCTGTGACCCCATCATTATGAGTGATGTGCTCTAACCAGCTGAGCTACGTAGCCGATGTTACTTTTTACTTCTTTGATTTGCAAGCAGTTTGTTATGGCTGGGGTACCTGGATTCGAACCAGGGAATGCCGGTATCAAAAACCGGTGCCTTACCGCTTGGCGATACCCCACCTGCAAACAAATCTTATGTTGAAACCCCATTCCCGAAAGAATATGGCTGGGGTACCTGGATTCGAACCAGGGAATGCCGGTATCAAAAACCGGTGCCTTACCGCTTGGCGATACCCCATCAACATACTGCGCCGACGATGAAGAGAAATGGTGCGGGAGGCGAGACTTGAACTCGCACACCTTGCGGCGCCAGAACCTAAATCTGGTGCGTCTACCAATTTCGCCACTCCCGCAAATACAAAAAAGAGATGGTGGCTACGACGGGATTCGAACCTGTGACCCCATCATTATGAGTGATGTGCTCTAACCAGCTGAGCTACGTAGCCCTCTTTTTTTGCTTTGCCTTCATCGGCGTTGCGGGGCGCATTATGCGTATATGACCGATTTGCGTCAACAAGTTTTTTCCCGAAAAAGCGCCCGGAAGCGCCGTTTGTCTGGGTTGTGAACATTATGGCGATAAAATCGGCAATTCAGGCAGTTGGCGGGCGGAAAAGGCAACAAAAAGGCGGGCCAAAAGGCCCGCCTCGGGGAAAATGCCGCACGATTATTTATAGGCGGCCTGGTGCACGCCGACGGCGCGGCCGGAAGGATCGTCCATCTTCTTGAACGATTCATCCCACTCGATGGCCTTGGCGGACGAGCAGGCGACGGATGGGCCGCCCGGCACGCATTCGGCGGCGCTCGGCAGCGGGAACAGCTCCTCGAAGATTTCGCGGTACAGGTAGCCTTCTTTCGACGTCGGCGTGTTGTACGGGAAGCGGAAACGCGCGGTTTCGAGCTGTTGATCGCTAATTTGCTGCGCAGCCACCTCTTTTAGCGTGTCGATCCAGCTGTAGCCGACGCCGTCGGAGAACTGCTCTTTCTGGCGCCAGGCCACGCTGGCGGGCAAATAGGACTCGAAACATTCGCGAACGATGTGTTTTTCCATTTTGCCGTTGCCGCACATTTTATCTTTCGGGTTGATGCGCATTGCCACGTCGAGGAATTTCTTGTCCAGGAACGGCACGCGGGCTTCGACGCCCCAGGCGGACATCGCCTTGTTGGCGCGCGCGCAGTCGAACATGTGCAGCGCCAGCAGTTTGCGTACGGTCTCTTCGTGGAATTCGCGGGCGTCCGGCGCCTTATGGAAGTACAGGTAGCCGCCGAACACTTCGTCCGCGCCTTCGCCGGAAAGCACCATCTTGATGCCCATCGCCTTGATTTTGCGTGACATCAGGTACATCGGCGTCGACGCGCGGATGGTGGTGACGTCATAGGTTTCGATGTGGTAAATCACGTCGCGGATGGCGTCCAGCCCTTCCTGCACGGTGAAGTGGATCTCATGGTGCACGGTGCCCAGATGGTTGGCCACCTCCTGCGCGGCGCGCAGATCCGGCGAGCCTTCCAGCCCGACGGCGAAGGAGTGCAGCTGCGGCCACCAGGCTTCGCTGCGTTCCTGATCTTCCACGCGGCGCGCGGCGTACTTCTTGGTGATCGCCGAAATGACCGAAGAATCCAGCCCGCCCGACAGCAGCACGCCGTAAGGCACGTCGGACATCAGGTGGCTTTTCACCGACTCTTCCAGCGCGGTGCGCAGGGCGGCGGCGTCGGTCACGTTGTCCTTGACGCTGTCGTAATCGAACCAGTCGCGGCGATAGTATTCGCGGATCTGGCCGTCCTGGCTCCACAGGTAGCTGCCGGCCGGGAATTCCTTGATGGTGCGGCACACCGGCACCAGCGCTTTCATTTCCGAGGCAACGTACAGGTTGCCGTGTTCGTCATGGCCCATGTACAGCGGGATGATGCCCAGGTGATCGCGGCCGATCAGGTAGGCGTCTTTTTCGGTGTCATACAGGGCAAAGGCGAACATGCCTTGCAGATCGTCGAGGAACTCCGGGCCTTTCTCCTGATACAGCGCCAGGATCACTTCACAGTCGGAGCCGGTCTGGAAGGCATAGCGGTCGCTCAGCTGTTGGCGCAGCGCCTGGTGGTTGTAAATTTCGCCGTTGACCGCCAGAACGTGGGTGTGCGCAGCGTTGTACAGCGGTTGAGCGCCGTTGTTGACGTCGACGATCGACAGGCGTTCGTGAGCCAGAATGGCTTTGTCGCTGGCGTAAACGCCGGACCAATCCGGGCCGCGGTGGCGCATCAGACGTGACAGCTCCAGCGCTTTCTTACGCAGTTCAACGGGATCGGACTTCAGATCGAGCACACCGAAAATAGAACACATACAACTCTCCTAACGGGCTTTATAACTGTGATGTTGTTTTTACTGTTATGGGCAGCATTGCCGATTTATCAGCGATAACGCGATTTTGCTGCGCTGTGGTTATGAAAATGCGCCAAAAGCTGCAGAGGATGCAAGCGTTTTAGCCCTGCGCTGAGAAATAGTTGTTTGTGTGGCTGCGATTTTTAACGGATTTTCAGTTATCGGCGTGAAAAATTATCGATTATGCAGTTTTTAGCGTGATGGCGGGATTGCCGGCCAGTTTGACCGGCAATCGATTAGCGATTAGGCGATGAGCTGCCAGAGGGTGAACGCGGCATCCGGCGTCCAGCCGGCATTGGAGGTGTGCGCCTGAATACAGGTGTATTTCTTGCCTTTATAACTCACGACGTCGCCGGCTTTGTAGCTGTGGTTGTTCTGCCACTCGGGCGCGCCCGGATCGGGCGGCGTACCGTCATTGGCGGTTTTGACCGCCAGCGCGCTGCTCGGCAGCGAGGTATTGCCCAGGGTGTCGGTCGCGGTAACGAAGTAGCTGTACTGGGTTGCCGGCGTCAGACCGCTGTCGGCCAGCGACAGACCGGCGGTTTGGCCGATCGGGTTGCCGTTGCGGTAGACGGTGTAGCTGGCGATCGGTGAGGCGCCGGTGGCGGCGGCCCAGCTCAGTTTCAGCGAGGTGGCGCCCAGCTCGGCGACCGTCAGCGCCGTCGGCGCATTAGGCTTTCCCGGCGGCGGGGTGACGCCGCCCTGAATCAGCGGCGCATAGCGGGTTTTGAACTCCCAATTGTAGGCGACGCCGGCTTTGCTCTTGCCGTTATCCCAGTTGATTGACCAGGTCATCAGGCCCTTGATCGACAGGTTTTTGGCGTCGAGACGCGAGAAAGCGTTATACACCGCCTGTTTGTTGACCACGTAGCCGGTGGCGGCGGCATCGTTGTTGCTCGGCAGGCCGATGACGAATTTCGCCGCCGGGATCTTCGCATAGCCGCGGGTGCCGGTAACCAGGCTTTCCGTCAGGTAGTAGAGGAAGTCCTCTTTCATGGCGTCGTTATTCTGCGTGATCCAGGCATTGAGTTCATCCACCCAAATACCGTCGCCGCCCTGGTTATAATATTGCGGCGCGATAAAGTCGTAATAGCCTTCGAGGGCGTTAATATAATCCAGGTAGGTGCCGTTGGTGCGTAAATACGGGAATTCCGGCGCCATGCTGATAATAAATTTTTTCCCCTGGGCAGCGTAATGGTCTTTTACTTTTTTCAGCGCCGCAGGCAAGACGGTTTTATTATTGGCGGCGCCGATCGCCGCCTGTTCCAGATCGATATCCAGGCCGTCGAAGCCATAGACTTCCACCAGGCGAATAATCTCGTCTTTCAGCTTGTCTTCGTCGCCGGTTTTCAGCTCGATATGCGCGTCTGCGCCGCCGAGGGAGATCAGCACCGCGCGGCCCTGGCTGTTCAGCACGCCCACCTGGCGGCGGAACTCGGCATCGGACAGGTTGTAAGGCTTGAAGGTCGGGATGCCCTGGCCTTTCATAAAGGCGACGGCCACCACGTTGTACTCGGCGGGAATGTCGGTCAGGTTCATATTGGTGAACTGGCCCTGCTGATAGCCGTCACTGGCGCCGGCGGCCCAGTTGTGCCAGAAACCCATCAGGATCTTTTTATTGGCGATAGACGGCATAATGGCCGCGTCATCGGCGGCGCCGGCATTAATCGTGTTATTTGTGCTCATGGTAGCCTCATTAATTAGGGGTAAGGGTTTTCCGCTCGCCGGCAATATCAGCTATTGGCGGGGCGTAACGTTATAATGAGGATTTTTAACGCAGGCAGGCTGAAACCTTTTACGGCCATGAACGAATTAAATTCAAACTGACACTGAGGGAGAAGGAAATAATGGCGGCCGGGCGGCCGCCATGGCCGCATCAGAAGATGGTGATATCGGCGACGGAAGGGTAGACGTAGCTCGGGCGGAACGGCATGGTTTCGATGTCGCTCAGCGTGGAGACGCCGGACAGCACCAGCACGGTTTCCAGGCCGGCCTGGAAGCCCGCCAGAATGTCGGTGCGCAGGTTATCACCGACGATCACCGTCTCTTCCGAGTGCGCCTGCATTTTGTTCAGTGCGGCGCGAATGATCCACGGGCTGGGCTTGCCGACGTAAAACGGCTTGCGGCCGGTGATCTTCTCAATGGGGGCGCACAGCGCGCCACAGGCCGGCGAGAAGCCGTGGCCGTGACTATCCGGGTTGGTGGCGATAAAGCGCGCGCCGTTGCTCACGAAGTAGGCGGCTTTATGCATCATGTCCCAGTTGTAAGAGCGGGTTTCACCGACGATCACGAAGTCCGGGTTGATGTCGGTGATGGTGAAACCGGCTTTGTACAGCTCATGGATCAGGGCGCCTTCGCCGACCACATAGGCTTTTTTGCCTTCCTGACGGCGCAGGAAATCGGCGGTGGCCATCGCCGAGGTGTAGAACGCGCTCTCCGGCACTTCCAGCCCGGCGGCGGCGAAGCGGTTCGCCAGATCCTGCGCGGTCTGTGACGGGTAGTTGGTCAGCACCACCAGCGGCATGCCCTGTTCCTGGATGCGCGCCAGGAACAGGTCGGCGCCGGGCACCGGCGTATTGTCATGCAGCAGCACGCCGTCGATATCGCATATAACGTTTTTGATTTTCATTTGTCGCTGTTTCTCATGATTACGGCAGGCGAAGGGTGACGATAACACGCCTGCCAGAAGCGGCGGATCAGCTTTCCAGCAATCGCTGCAAGAGCACGCCGTTGAGCATCGCGCGTTTGGCCAGGGCGAAAGCGCCGATCGCCGAGCGATGATTGAGTTCGGAGGTCACCACCGGCAGATTTTTGCGGAAGTCCTTCAGCACCTGGGTATTGATGCAGCTCTGGATCGCCGGCAGCAGCACCTTGTCCGCTTCGGTGATCTCACCGGCGATCACCACCTTCTGCGGATTGAACAGGTTGATGGCGATGGCCACCGCTTTGCCCAGATAGCGGCCTACGTGTTCGATCACTTCGCTGGCCAGCAGATCGCCGCGGTTGGCGGCCTTGCAGATGGCGTTGATGCCGCAGTCTTCCAGCGTCAGTTTGCTCGGGTAGCCCTGGCTCAGCAGCTGGCGCACGCGCTGTTCGATCGCGGCGTTGGCGGCCACGGTTTCCAGGCAGCCGAAGTTGCCGCAGTGGCAGCGTTCCCCCAACGGATCGATCTGGATATGGCCGATCTCGCCGACGTTGCCGTTGTTGCCGAGAAAAATCTGCCCGTTGACGATGATGCCGGCGCCGGTGCCGCGGTGCAGGCGCACCAGAATCGAGTCTTCGCAGTCGCGGGTGGCGCCGAAGTAGTGCTCCGCCAGCGCCAGGCTGCGGATGTCGTGGCCGACGAAGCTGGTGACGTTAAAGCGCTGCTGCAGGTTGTCCACCAGCGCCCAATTGCTGACGCTGATGTGCGGCATGTAGCGCACCACGCCCAGCGCCGGATCCACCAGGCCGGGCAGGATCACCGCGATGGCGATCAGCTCGCGCAGGCGGCGCTGGTTAGCGTCGATGAATTGGGCGATGGCGGCGAACAGCGCATTCTCCAGCGTTTCTTGAGTGCGTTCCGGCAGCGGATAGTGTTCTTCGCTGAGCGACTTGCCGCTCATGTCATACAGGGTTATGGTGGCGTCGTGGCGGCCGAGACGCACCGCGACGGTATGGAAATGACGGGTTTCCGACACGATGGAGATCGCGCGGCGGCCGCCGGTGGAGGCCTGCTGATCGACTTCTTTGATCAGCCCGCGCTCCAGCAGCTGGCGAGTAATTTTGGTGACGCTGGCGGGGGCGAGCTGGCTGAGTTCGGCAATCTGAATGCGCGAGATCGGGCCCTGCTGGTCGATCAGGCGGTAAACTGCCGCGCCGTTAAGTTGTTTGACTAAGTCAACGTTCCCTATTTGTGCTTGTCCGCCAGTGCTCATCAATAATTTTACTCGCTGTTCATTGAATTAAACCTCGTTACCGTTAACGAGCGTTTTGGTGATCTTGAAATCACGGGTGAAGGCGGTCAGGTTAGCCACCTTGCCGGCTTCGAGGGTGCCCAGACGGTGATCGACGCCGATGGCGCGCGCCGGATACAGCGTCGCCATGCGCAGCGCTTCGTCCAGCGCGATACCGATATGCTCGACGCTGTTTCGCACCGCTTCGATCATGGTCAGCGCGGAACCGCTCAGGGTGCCGTTCTCATCCACGCACAGCCCATCCCGATAGTATATTGTTTTACCGGCGAAAATAAATTGGTCAATATCTGCACCCGCCGGTGCGGTGGCATCGGTGACCAAGACCAATTTATCACCTTTCAGGCGTTTGGCGTTACGGATACTCGCCCAGGCCACGTGATGGCCGTCGGCGATGATGCCGGTATAGACCTCCGGCGTATCGAAGATTGCCCCCATCAGCCCCGGTTCGCGGCCGGTGATATAAGGCATGGCGTTGTACAGGTGGGTGGCGAAGCTGATGCCGGCGGCGAAACCGGTGCGAGCCTGATCGTAGGTGGCGTTCGAGTGGCCGGCGGAGACCACGATGCCGGCCTCGGTCAGCTGCTTGATAAAGTGCGGTTCAACCATTTCCGGCGCCAGCGTCACCTTGGTGATCACGTCGGCGTTGGCGCACAGGTAATCGATCATTTCCTGGGTCGGCTTGCGAATGAACGCCGGATTGTGGGTGCCTTTTTTCACCGGGCTGAGGTATGGCCCTTCCAGGTGCAGGCCCAACGCCTGGTTTTGGTGCTTTTTCAGATAAGCGCGCATCACGTCGACGCTGTGCTTCATGAATTCGTCGCTGCTGGTGATCAGCGTCGGCAGATAGCTGGTGCAGCCGGATTTCTCGTTGGCGCGCTGCATGATCTCCAGCGTTTCTTCCGAGATCGCTTCCAGCGAATCGTTGAACTGTACGCCGCCGCAGCCGTTCAGCTGCACGTCGATAAGCCCGGGGGCCAGGATGGCGCCACCCAGGTCGCGCGTTTCGATGCCGGCGGGCAATTCAGCCGCCGGGCAGACTTTCTCGATCAGCCCATCAGCGATAATGACTGCATGGTCATCAAGTACGTCGTGGCCGGTATAGATTCGGCCGTGGGTTAAAGCGAACATCGTAGCCCCCTGCAAAGATTAAAGACTTTTAACGCTTTCCGCTTCTAACTCGCGGAAATATTTGACGGTTTTGACTTTCAGCTCCATGGTGGCCGGTTCGTCGCACACCACTACCGCTTTGGCGTGCAGCTGCAGACAACTGATGGTCCACATGTGGTTGATATTGCCTTCCACTGCGGCTTCCAGCGCCTGCGCCTTGGCGTGGCCGGTGACCAGGATCATCACTTCTTCCGCGTCCAGCAGCGTGCCCACGCCGACGGTCAGCGCATATTTCGGCACCAGGCTGACGTCGCCGCCGAAGAAGCGCGAGTTGGCGATGCGGGTGTCTTCGGTCAGCGTTTTGATGCGGGTGCGCGAAGCCAGGGACGAAGCCGGCTCGTTGAACGCGATATGGCCGTCGATGCCCACGCCGCCCATGAACAGGTTAATTTTGCCGTAAGACTTGATCTTCTCTTCGTACTGGCGGCACTCGGCGTCGACATCCGCGGCGTTGCCGTTCAGCAGGTTGATATTTTCGCGAGGGATATCAACGTGATCAAAGAAGTTGCGGTACATGAAGGTGTGATAGCTTTCCGGGTGTTCCTGCGGCAGGCCAACGTACTCGTCCATGTTGAAAGTCACAACATGCTTAAAGCTTACTTCACCTGCTTTGTGCATCGCAATCAGATGTTTGTAGGCTTCCAGCGGCGTGCCGCCGGTGGGCAGGCCGAGAACAAACGGGCGCTCTGCGGTTGGCTTGAATGCGTTGATGCGTTGAACGATATGACGCGCGGCCCATTTGCCGACTTGTGCGGTATCTTTCAGTGGGATAAGTCTCATCTAACACCTCTTGGGATAAGTAAACTAAAGCTATACTGTACGGGCCTGCGGGAGTCGTAAGCGTAACCCAGCTTTATGATTCTCGCGTGAATCGTCCGTCCGGTTGATTTTTTGAATGATAAAATAAGTTTTGTGTGATGGCCAGCAATCTGGGAGGTAAAGACTACTTTTTGGTGATATTTATCACAAAAAGGGAGGTTTTAATTTGCGATACAAAATAAATTTTTTACACTCGGCATGAGTGATACGTGCCAAGCGCTGTTTCTAAAAAGGTAGTGAGAGCTCCAAATAAACTACTAATAGGGTCCGTCCGCGGACAACATAGGGGGAAAAGGTGAACATTCTTAGTTATTTGCAAAAGGTGGGACGGGCGCTGATGGTGCCGGTCGCCACGCTGCCCGCCGCCGCCATCTTGATGGGCGTCGGGTACTGGATTGACCCTGTTGGTTGGGGCGGCGACAATGCGCTCGCCGCTTTCTTCATTAAATCCGGCTCCGCTATCATCGACAACATGTCGGTGCTGTTCGCTATCGGCGTGGCCTACGGCATGTCCAAAGACAAGGACGGCGCCGCCGCGTTGACCGGCTTCGTCGGCTTCCTGGTGCTGACCACTCTCTGTTCGCCGGCCGCCGTGTCGATGATTCAGAAGATCCCGCTCGATCAGGTGCCCGCCGCGTTCGGCAAGATCCAGAACCAGTTCGTCGGTATTCTGGTGGGCATCATCTCCGCCGAAGTGTACAACCGCTTCAGCGGCGTCGAGCTGCCCAAGGCGCTGTCGTTCTTCAGCGGCCGCCGTTTGGTGCCGATCCTCATTTCCTTCCTGATGATCCTGGTGGCTTTCATCCTGATGTACATTTGGCCGGTGATCTTCAACGGTCTGGTGAACTTCGGTGAACACATTCAGAAAATGGGCTCGGTCGGCGCGGGCATTTACGCCTTCTTCAACCGCCTGCTGATCCCGGTCGGCCTGCACCACGCGCTGAACTCGGTGTTCTGGTTCGACGTGGCCGGCATCAACGATATTCCGAACTTCCTTGGCGGCCAGCAGTCGATCGAAGCCGGTAAAGCGGTTGTCGGCATCACCGGCCGTTATCAGGCGGGCTTCTTCCCGATCATGATGTTCGGTCTGCCGGGGGCGGCGCTGGCCATTTACCACTGCGCGCGTCCTGAGAACAAAGCCAAAGTGGCGGGCATCATGCTGGCGGCCGCTTTCGCCGCCTTCTTTACCGGTATTACCGAACCGCTGGAATTCTCCTTCATGTTCGTGGCGCCGGTGCTGTACGTGATCCACGCCGTGCTGACCGGTATCTCGGTGTTCATCGCCGCCAGCATGCATTGGATCGCCGGTTTCGGCTTCAGCGCCGGCCTGGTGGATATGGTGCTGTCGTCTCGCAACCCGCTGGCGACCCACTGGTACATGCTGATCCCGCAAGGCCTGGTGTTCTTCGTCATCTACTACGTGGTGTTCCGCTTCACCATCAAAAAATTCAACCTGATGACCCCGGGCCGCGAGCTGGCGGTTGCCGGTGACGAAACCGACGGCTACGACGTCAACGTCGACAGCAACGCCGGTAAAGACGAGAACGAAACCACCACCCTGGCTCGTCGTTACGTCGGCGCGATCGGCGGTTCCGACAACCTGACCGGCATCGACGCCTGCATCACCCGGCTGCGTTTGAATGTGAAAGACTCCGCGCTGGTGAACGACGCATTGGCGAAACGCCTCGGCGCGTCGGGCGTTATCCGCCTGAACAAGCAGAGCGTGCAAGTGATCGTCGGCACCCGTGCCGAACTTATCGCCAGCGCAATGCGCAACGTGATTGCGGCCGGCCCGGTAGCGGCAGCGGCGGCCCCGGCGGCGGCGCCTGCCGCGGAAGCCAAACCGCAGGCGGTGCCGAACGCGCCGAAAGCCGCGTTTGAAACGCTGGTGGCGCCGGTGACCGGCGAAGTGGTGGCGCTCGAACAGGTGCCGGACGAAGCTTTCGCCAGCAAGGCGGTAGGCGACGGCCTGGCGATTCGCCCGACCGACAAGATCGTGGTGGCGCCGGCTGACGGCACCGTGGTGAAAATCTTCAATACCAACCACGCATTCTGCCTGGAAACCGACAAGGGCGCCGAGATCGTGGTGCACATGGGGATCGACACCGTCGCGCTGGAAGGCCAGGGCTTCAAACGCCTGGTGGAAGAGGGCGCGGAAGTGAAAGCCGGTCAACCGATTCTGGAACTGGATCTGGATTACCTGAATGCCAATGCGCGTTCGATGATAAGCCCGGTGGTGGTCAGCAACTCTGACGAGTACGCCGGCCTGGCGGCGCTGGCCAGCGGCTCTGTGGTCGCCGGTCAAACCAAGCTGTATGAGATCCAGAAATAAGGCTGTTTTTACCTGAGTAGTGCCTGGGGCCGAACACGCATCATGGCGGCGTTTGCCCCGACTTGGCGGGAAGAGAGCGATCTCTTCCCGCTTTTTTTATCCCGTTTCGCCCCACGGCGGTGCGCTGCGCGCCGATGGTGCAACGCGCCGCATTTTTCATGAAACAAACGGTTGTTTCCAGACGTGGCTTGTTGGATCATAGGCGGTTATGTGTAGCGCTTTGCATTGAGGAACAGTGAAATGAGTGAGGCTGAAGCCCGCCCAACCAATTTTATCCGTCAGATCGTCGATGAAGATCTGGCGTCGGGGAAACACACGTCAGTACATACCCGTTTCCCGCCGGAGCCTAACGGCTATCTGCATATCGGCCACGCCAAGTCCATCTGCCTGAACTTCGGCATCGCCAAGGACTATCAGGGCCAGTGCAACCTGCGTTTCGACGACACCAACCCGGTGAAAGAAGACATCGAGTTCGTCGAGTCTATCAAGCACGACGTGGAGTGGCTGGGCTTTGAGTGGAGCGGCAACGTTCGTTACTCCTCAGACTATTTCGATCAGCTGCACCAGTACGCGGTGGAGCTTATCAGCAAAGGGCTGGCATACGTCGACGAACTGTCGCCGGAGCAGATCCGCGAATACCGCGGCACCCTGACTGCGCCGGGCAAAGACAGCCCGTACCGCGGTCGCAGCGTGGAAGAGAACCTGGCGCTGTTCGAGAAGATGCGCAACGGCGAATTCGCCGAAGGCGCTGCCTGCCTGCGCGCCAAGATCGATATGGCTTCGCCGTTTATCGTGATGCGCGATCCGGTGCTGTACCGCATCAAGTTCGCCGAACACCACCAGACCGGCAATAAATGGTGCATCTACCCGATGTACGATTTCACCCACTGCATTTCCGATGCGCTGGAAGGGATCACCCATTCGCTGTGCACCCTGGAATTCCAGGATAACCGCCGTCTGTATGATTGGGTGCTGGATAACATCACCATTCCTTGCCACCCGCGCCAGTACGAGTTTTCGCGTCTCAACCTCGAATACGCCATCATGTCGAAGCGCAAGCTGCATCAGCTGGTGGCCGAGAAGATCGTCGAAGGTTGGGATGATCCGCGCATGCCGACCGTCTCCGGTCTGCGCCGCCGCGGTTATACTGCCGCCTCGATCCGCGAGTTCTGCCTGCGCATCGGCGTGACCAAGCAAGACAACAACGTCGAAATGGTGGCGCTGGAATCCTGCATCCGCGACGATCTGAACGAGAACGCGCCGCGCGCCATGGCGGTGCTGGATCCGGTGAAAATCGTCATCGAGAACATGGGCGATGCGGTGGAAATGGTCAGCATGCCTAACCACCCGAACAAGCCGGAAATGGGCAACCGCGATGTGCCGTTCAGCCGTGAGATCTATATCGATCGCGCCGACTTCCGCGAAGAAGCCAACAAGCAGTACAAGCGTCTGGTGTTGGGTAAGGAAGTGCGTCTGCGCAACGCGTACGTGATCAAGGCCGAGCGCGTCGAGAAAGATGAAGCCGGCGAGATCACCACCATCTTCTGCAGCTACGATGCGGAAACGCTGAGCAAAGATCCTGCCGACGGCCGCAAGGTGAAGGGCGTGATCCACTGGGTGTCTGCGGCGCACGCGCTGCCGGCGGAAATTCGCCTGTACGATCGCCTGTTCAGCGTGCCTAACCCGGGCGCGGCGGAGGACTTCCTCTCCACCATTAACCCGGAATCGCTGGTGATCAAGCACGGTTTCGTTGAGCCGAGTCTGGCGGCCGCACAGCCGGAGAAAGCCTATCAGTTCGAGCGTGAAGGCTACTTCTGCGCCGACAGCCATTACTCTTCGGCTGAGCACCTGGTGTTTAACCGCACCGTCGGTCTGCGTGACACCTGGGCGAAAATCGAAGGCTAATCTTAATCGCCTCGAAAATTAATGTATCAGCGCGGCTCAGGCCGCGCTTTTTTATGCCTGCTATTGAGTAAATCATCTATTCCCGCCACGTTTTACCGGGCTGCGTTTAATTAACTGCGGTGCGTTAATCAATAAGTTTTCTTATATTGGGCTTAGTAGTCTTAATATTTTCTTATATATTCGTGATGCGAATTAATTTCATTTAGAGAGCGCTCTCAAATTTTATCTCCTGACTGACGGATTTAGTCAGGCTGAAACCATTAATCGTCTCTGGTTGACCTGGTATCCGTATTTATTCTGATTTAATTGAATTTTTTATTCGACACCTTCCATGAATGCCAGCGTAACAAATTATCACCGATATGTGCTCCTTGTCATACTTTGACAAATCTTCCGCATTTTTTATTTGATAATTCGCGTCGCGAAAAATAGTCTGTCTGTAGCAATTAGTGCTGTGGGAATAACATCTCGTCGGCAATATTTTTTACCCGTTCGGGTTTTTTATTGGCAGTCGTGCAGGGCAGTGGTGAACACAGGCGGCTGCAACTTTTAAGTTAAGTCAAAGAGGAATTTCAATATGGGTACGCACGGTGCTCAGCGTAAAACGCTGGCGCTCGCAGTCGCGGGCGCGCTGTTGGGAACAGGGTTTGCCATGGCGCCTGAGGCGAAAGCCGCAGGGTTTATCGAGGATTCCACGCTGACCGGCGGCATTTATTACTGGCAACGTGAGCGTGACCGTAAAGATCTCAATCCGGACAGCAAGGATTACAATCAATACACCACCAACCTGTCCCACTCTACCGCCAACCTGAGCCTGGATTTCGCGTCGGGCTACGCCTGGGACATGTTCGGTCTGGATGTCGGCGCCTTTACCGCCATCGAACTGGCTGAATCCAGCGCCAGCGGTCACCCGAACGAAATCGCGTTCTCCTCGAAGAACCGTACCTACGACGAAGACTACTCCGGTGATAAGGGCGGTATCAGCCTGTACAAAGCCGCCGCCAAATTCAAATACGGCCCGGTCTGGGCGCGCGCCGGCTATATTCAGCCGAGCGGCCAAACCCTGCTGGCGCCGCACTGGAGCTTTATGCCGGGCACTTATCAGGGGGCTGAAGCCGGCGCCAAGTTCGACTACGGCGATGCCGGCGCGTTGAGCTTCTCCTACATGTGGGCCGACAAATACAAAGCGCCGTGGCATATCGAGATGGACGACTTCCGCCAGAACGATAAGAAAACCCGTGTCTCCTACCTGCACTCGCTGGGCGCCAAGTACGATTTCAAAAACGATCTGGTGCTGGAAGCCGCTTACGGCCAGGCCCAGGGGTACGTGAATCAGTACTTCACCAAGGCGTCTTACAAATTCGATCTGCTGGGCAACCCGCTGACCACCAGTTACCAGTTCTATGGCGCGGAAGACCGCATCAGCAACAAGAACGATCCGAACAGCATTTATGACGGCCTGGCCTGGCTGCAGGCGTTGACCTTCGGTTACACCACCGGCCAGTTCAACTGGCGTCTGGAAGGCACCATGGTCAAGGCGGAAGGCAATCAGGGCTTCTTCCTGCAACGTATGACCCCGACCTACGCCTCGTCAAACGGTCGCCTGGACGTGTGGTGGGATAACCGCTCCGACTTTAACGCCAACGGCGAAAAAGCGGTGTATGCCGGCGTGATGTATGACCTCAGCAACTGGAACCTGCCGGGCATGGCGGTCGGCGGCTCTTACGTTTACGCCTGGGACGCCAAGCCGAGCACCAACCCGATCTACGATCAGAGCCAGCGCCTGAAAGAGAGCGCCTGGAGTCTGGACGCGATGTACACCATCCAGGAAGGGCGAGCCAAGGGCACGCTGCTCAAGCTGCATTACACCCAGTATGACAACCACACCAACATCCCGAGCTGGGGCGGCGGTTACGGCAACATCTTCCAGGACGAGAAAGACGTCAAGTTCATGGTCATCGCGCCATTCACCATCTTCTGATGCGTTCCCCGGCCTCGCCGCCGGGGCAGTTAAGGGAATTCAACGATGAAAAAAATCATGCTGATGTTGGCGGCCGCTGCGGCCCTGAGCGCCTGTGCGCAACCCGCTGCGCCGCTGGAAGACGCCAAGTTGAAACAGGCTTACAGCGCCTGCATCAATACCGCGGAAGGCTCGCCGGAGCGTCTGCAGCCGTGCAAGGCGGTGCTGAACGTGCTGAAACAAGAGAAACAGCACCAGCAGTTCGCTGCGCAGGAAACGGTACGGGTGATGGATTATCAGAACTGCATTATGGCGGTTCACAGCGGCAACGGTCAGGCTTACGACGCCAAGTGCGGCAAGCTGTGGCAAGAAATTCGCGATAACAATAATTAAGAAGGACGAGAAGATGAACGCATTCAAACTGAGCGCACTGGCCGCCTTGACGGCAACGATGGGATTCCTGGGCGGCATGGGGAGCGCCATGGCCGATCAACAGCTGGTGGATCAGCTGAGCCAACTGAAGCTGAACGTGAAAATGCTGGATAACCGCGCCGGGGAAAACGGCGTGGATTGCGCGGCGCTGGGCGCAGACTGGGCCTCATGCAACCGGGTGTTGTTCACTCTGAGCAACGACGGGCAGGCGATCGACGGCAAAGACTGGATCATTTATTTCCACAGCCCGCGCCAGACTCTGCGGGTAGACAACGATCAGTTCAAGATCGCTCACCTCACCGGCGATCTGTACAAGCTGGAGCCGACCGCCAAATTCAGCGGTTTCCCGGCCGGTAAGGCGGTGGAAATCCCGGTGGTCGCCGAATACTGGCAGCTGTTCAGAAACGACTTCCTGCCCCGCTGGTATGCCACGTCCGGCGACGCCAAGCCGAAAATGCTGGCGAATACCGACACCGAAAATCTGGATCAGTTTGTGGCGCCGTTTACCGGCGATCAGTGGAAGCGCACCAAGGACGACAAAAATATTCTGATGACGCCGGCTTCGCGTTTTGTCAGCAACGCCGATCTGCAGACGCTGCCCGCCGGCGCGCTGCGCGGCCAGATCGTGCCGACGCCGATGCAGGTGAAAGTGCACGCGCAGGACGCCGATCTGCGCAAAGGGGTATCGCCGGATCTGAGCACGTTGGTCAAGCCGGCGGCGGATGTCGTCAACCAGCGCTTCGCGCTGCTGGGTGTGCCGGTTCAGGCCAACGGTTACCCGATCAAGACCGACATCCAGCCGGGCAAGTTTAAAGGCGCGATGGCGGTGTCGGGCGCTTATGAGCTGAAGATCGGCAAGAAAGAGGCGCGGGTGATCGGCTTCGATCAGGCCGGGGTGTTCTACGGGTTGCAGTCTATCCTGTCGTTAGTGCCGACCGACGGCAGCGGCAAGATCGCCACGCTCGACGCCAGCGATGCGCCGCGCTTCCAGTATCGCGGCATTTTCCTCGACGTGGCGCGCAACTTCCATAAGAAGGATGCGGTGCTGCGCCTGCTGGATCAGATGGCGGCTTACAAGCTCAACAAATTCCACTTCCACCTGAGCGATGACGAAGGTTGGCGAATCGAAATTCCCGGCTTGCCTGAGTTGACGGAAGTCGGCGGCCAGCGCTGCCACGATCTGAGCGAAACCACCTGCCTCCTGCCGCAGTACGGCCAGGGGCCGGATGTCTACGGCGGTTTCTTCACTCGTCAGGATTACATCGACATCATCAAATACGCCCAGGCGCGCCAGATTGAGGTGATCCCGGAGATCGACATGCCGGCGCACGCCCGCGCGGCGGTGGTCTCGATGGAAGCGCGCTACAAGAAACTGCATGCCGCCGGCAAAGAGCAGGAGGCCAACGAGTTCCGCCTGGTGGATCCGACCGATACCTCCAATACCACCTCCGTGCAGTTCTTTAACCGTCAGAGTTACCTGAACCCGTGCCTGGATTCCTCCCAGCGCTTTGTCGACAAGGTGATTGGCGAGATTGCCCAGATGCATAAAGAAGCCGGCCAGCCGATTAAGACCTGGCACTTTGGCGGCGACGAAGCGAAAAACATCCGCCTGGGCGCCGGCTACACCGACAAGGCGAAACCGGAACCGGGTAAAGGCATCATTGACCAGAGCAATGAAGACAAGCCGTGGGCCAAGTCTCAGGTGTGCCAGGTGATGATCAAAGAGGGCAAAGTGGCCGACATGGAGCACCTGCCGAGCTACTTCGGCCAAGAGGTCAGCAAGCTGGTGAAGGCGCACGGCATCGACAGAATGCAGGCCTGGCAAGACGGCCTGAAAGACGCCGAGAGTTCGAAGGCGTTCGCCACCTCGCGCGTGGGGGTCAACTTCTGGGACACCCTGTACTGGGGCGGTTTCGACAGCGTCAACGACTGGGCCAATAAAGGGTATGAAGTGGTGGTCTCCAACCCGGACTACGTCTATATGGACTTCCCTTACGAGGTGAACCCGGACGAGCGCGGTTACTACTGGGGAACCCGCTTCAGCGACGAGCGCAAGGTGTTCAGCTTCGCGCCGGACAACATGCCGCAGAACGCGGAAACCTCGGTTGACCGAGACGGCAACCACTTCAACGCCAAGAGTGACAAGCCGTGGCCGGGGGCATATGGACTTTCCGCTCAGCTGTGGAGCGAAACCCAGCGCACCGACCCGCAGATGGAATACATGATCTTCCCACGCGCGCTGTCGGTGGCGGAGCGCGCCTGGCATCGCGCCGGTTGGGAGCAGGACTATCGCGCTGGCCGCGAATACAAAGGCGGGGAAACCCACTTTGTCGATACCAAGACGCTGGAGAAAGATTGGCTGCGCTTCGCCAATATTCTGGGCCAGCGTGAACTGGCCAAGCTGGACAAAGGCGGCGTGGCTTATCGTCTGCCGGTGCCGGGCGCTCGCGTGGCGGGCGGCAAGCTGGAGGCGAATATCGCGCTGCCGGGGTTGGGCATCGAGTACTCCACCGACGGCGGTAAGCAGTGGCAGCGCTATGATGCCAAGGCTAAACCTGCGGTTTCCGGCGAAGTACAGGTGCGCTCGGTCAGCCCGGACGGCAAACGCTACAGCCGCGCCGAGAAGGTCTAAGAAGGGCGGTGCGGCCCGCAGTTTTGGCGGCGGGCCGCATCATAACGAAGGGGGAATGCGTTCGCCCGCGCGTGTCGGCGCAGGGCGGACGTTGTAGTGAGAGTAGTACGTGGAGTCGCTGTGCCGCTGCAATTGTGGTATTTCATGACATGATTTTCCCCGGCTGGTCCGGGGATTTTTTTGTCTGCTGCATGGCGGGCATAAAAAAACCGCCTCAAGGTGAGGCGGTTTTTCATAGCCGGTCAGGGCTTATTTCTTGTCGTGCAGCGTTTCGTCTTCGCGACAGTCACCGGTTTCACAGTGGCCGTACAGGTACAGACTGTGGTTGGTGAGCTTGATGCCGTGCTGCTTGGCGATGTCACGCTGGCGCACTTCGATGGATTCGTCGCTGAATTCGATCACTTTGCCGCAATCCAGGCAAATCAGGTGATCGTGGTGATGCTGTTGGGTCAGCTCGAACACGGACTTGCCGCCTTCGAAATTGTGACGTGTCACAATGCCTGCATCGTCAAACTGGTTCAGTACGCGATAAACCGTCGCCAGCCCGATCTCTTCGCCCATATCAATCAGTTTTTTGTACAAATCTTCCGCACTGACGTGATGGCATTCCGGATTTTGCAGTACTTCCAGGATTTTGAGTCGCGGAAGCGTGACTTTTAAGCCGGCCTTCTTCAATGCGATGTTGTTGTCGGTCATGCGAATTCAGTCCTGTTACTATGCTAATCAAGTTGAGGCGTACTCGCCTGTGGCATCGGTCGGCACAAAGAGTTAATGCGTCTCATTATAGAACCGGTTGTACTAAATGGAAACCGCCGGTTGTTAACAAAGATATAATTGCACTATTGCATGTTTTGCATGCAACGCCTTGATGGATGGGATAAACCGATATCTCAGTCTACCGTGACGGGGTGGGAAGTTACAAATCTGTAGCTTCTATCGCAGCAATCCCTGTTGCCGATGACGGCCCTGTCGGCACACTATGCACTTTACAGGGCCTTTGTTCAACCTTTCGCCAGTCCCGGCGTTTAGCCGACGATATCGGCCAGGCTCAGCTCTTCGACGATCTGTTTGACCCAGGCGTCGACACGCTCGTTGGTCAGCTCCGGCTGACGGTCTTCGTCGATCGCCAGACCGATGAAGTGGTTGTCGTCCGCCAGGCCTTTGGAGGCTTCGAAGTGGTAGCCTTTGGTCGGCCAGTGGCCCACGATGGCCGCGCCGCGCGGTTCGATGATGTCGCGGATGGTACCCATCGCGTCACAGAAATATTCCGCGTAGTCTTCCTGGTCGCCGCAGCCGAACAGCGCCACCAGTTTGCCGTTGAAATCGACTTCTTCCAGCGTCGGGAAGAAATCGTCCCAGTCACACTGCGCTTCACCGTAGTACCAGGTCGGGATGCCCAGCAGCAGGATATCGAACCCTTCCAGGTCTTCTTTGCTGCTTTTAGCGATGTCATGCACTTCAGAGACGTCGTCGCCAAACTGTTTCTGGAGAATTTTCTGGATCATTTTGGCAATGTTTTCGGTATTGCCAGTGTCGCTGCCAAAGAAAATGCCTACAGTAGCCATATCGCGTATAACCTTTAAATTCAAGTAATTGCATTACTCGATGCCAGCACTGCCGCCGCTGACGCCGATTAAAATGATGCCATGGCAAGAGCCGTTCGCCGCGGGGGACGGGGCGCCGACAGGCGCAGTCTCTTACCGGTAAATGCGTATCATGCCAGAAAGTGGCGCCGGGGTTTTATCGCATTTATGCGATGCCGGAGATGAAGAAAAGCGTGCCGATCCGGCGTTGTCCTTAACGCCGCGCCGCGCGTGCGGCCGAAGAGATCAATGTTCCGGCTGTTCTTCCGCCAGTTGCGCCAACAGCATCTGCTCGATGAGTTCGCTGCGGCTGATGTTGCGCTGTTCCGCCAGTTTGTTCAGGGCGTCCACCGCATCCGCGTTGATTTTCAGCTCTACGCGCCGCAATCCACGCACTTTATCGCGCCGTAACTGATTGCGCTTATTGATTCTAAGCTGTTCATCGCGGGAAAGCGGGTTGGTTTTCGGGCGCCCCGGACGGCGTTCATCTGCGAACAGATCCAGCGTCGTGCGATCCGTTTGTTCTTTTGCCATAGGTAGCGGTACTGCAAGGGAGTTTGCATCAAAAAGCGCTCTCACGCTTCCGGAGGCATCGGTTAACACACTTCGGGCCAATAAACCCTAACCCAAATTCACCCCCGACCCGGCGTTCGCGAACGCACTGGCGCGGCGGCAAAATTATAGCGCGCCATATTACCCCAGCAGATGGAGCGGCGACAATGCCTAACTGCGGGCTAAACGCGCTAAGCCGTTATCTTTAGCGCGTTTTTTCGCCAGGTGAGCGTATTTTTCAGGCTTCGTCGAGGAAACGGTGGATGGCGCGCAGCACCGCCTCCGGTTTTTCGGCGTGCACCCAATGGCCGGTGCCGGCAACGACGTGCGCGCGGGCCTGCGGGAACTGGCGGGCGATGTCCGCACGGTAGCTGTCCTGCACGTACGGCGACAGACCGCCGCGAATGAACAGGGTCGGGTGCGGCCAGGCCGGCACGTCCTGCCAGCCGGTGATGTCATCATAGCGCTCAATCAGCACCGGCAGGTTGAAGCGCCATTCGCCGTTATGGAAGGACTTCAGCAGGAACTGGATCACGCCTTCTTCCTGCAGGTAATCGCGCATCAGCTGGGCGGCGGCCTGGCGCTGGGTGATGCCGGCGGCGCTGACGGCCTTCAGGGCGGCGAAAATCTCGTCGTGACGTCGGGTCTGGTAATTCACCGGCGCGACGTCGATGACGATCAGCTTGGCGACGCGCTCGGGCGCGATGGCGGTCAGCGCCATCGCCGCTTTGCCGCCCATCGAATGGCCGATGACGATCGCTTTCTCAAGCCGCAGTTCGTCGAGCAGCTCCAGCAGATCCTGCGCCATCGCGGGGTAGTTCATCTCGTCGGCGCGCGGGGAGAGGCCGTGGTTGCGCAGATCGACCTTAATTACGCTGTGACGCTGATGCAGATCGCGCGCCAGCACGCCCAGGTTGTCCAGATTGCCGAACAGCCCGTGGATCAGCAGCACCGGCAGCGCGTCTGACTCGGCGGCCAGCAGTTGATAATGTAATTTCATGGCGAAGTTCATACTGAGAGAGATTCAGATTAGGGTATCATGATTGAATCGCACGATGAATCATGCGGAATTTTCGCGGCGCGGGCTTGGCAGTGCCGGCTATAGGTATTAGTCTGCATTTGCCGTCCGGAGGCACATTGTTGTGTTCGCCCCAGCGCTTTTAACCTTATAATCCCATGGCTTGAATGCAGGATCTGGCTTCAGGTTCTAAGTAGAAAAAACAGTATTGGATAAAGATGAAAACTATTGAAGTCGACGAAGAGCTTTACCGTTATATTGCCAGCCACACGCAACACATCGGTGAAAGCGCGTCCGATATTTTACGCCGCATGTTGAAATTCACCGCCGGTCAGCCGGTGCGCGCGTTGCCTGCCGCCAGTGCGTCGCCCTCCGTCGAAGCGGAAAAAGCGGCGCCGGTTCAGCGCCCGCGCGATCGCGTACGCGCCGTGCGTGAACTGCTGCTGTCGGATGAATACGCCGAGCAGAACAAAGCGGTCAACCGTTTCATGCTGGTGCTGTCCACGCTGTACACCCTCGATGCCGCCGGTTTTGCCGCCGCCACCGAGGCGTTGACCGGCCGTACCCGCACCTATTTCGCCGGCGATCAGCAGACCCTGCTGGCCAACGGCACGCATACCAAGCCGAAGCATGTGCCGGGCACCCCTTACTGGGTGATCACCAATACCAATACCGGCCGCAAACGCAGCATGATCGAACACATCATGCAGGCGATGCAGTTCCCGGCGGAACTGATCGAGAAAGTTTGCGGTACCGTCTAATTTAGCGAACAGCCCGTCATGATGGCCGTGCGCGACGTATTTGCCCGGTCACCGACAGGGATGAGGGAGATATGTCGATGGCGAATAATCCACGTGCCGGGCAGCCCGCCCGTCAAAGCGATCTGATTAACGTAGCCCAGCTGACGTCGCAGTACTATGTGCTGCAACCGGAAGCCGGCAATGCCGCACATGCGGTGAAGTTTGGCACCTCCGGCCACCGCGGCAGCGCGCAGCGCCACAGCTTCAACGAAGCGCACATCCTCGCCATCGCTCAGGCGATCGCCGAAGTTCGTCATCAGCAGGGCACCAGCGGCCCGTGCTACGTGGGCAAAGACACCCATGCGCTGTCCGAGCCGGCCTTTATTTCCGTGCTGGAAGTGCTGACCGCCAACGGCGTTGATGTGATCGTGCAGGAAAACAACGGCTTCACGCCAACGCCGGCGGTATCGCACGCCATTTTGTGCCACAACCGCCGCGGCGGCGCGCAGGCCGACGGCATCGTCATTACGCCGTCCCACAACCCGCCGGAAGACGGCGGCATCAAATACAATCCGCCGAACGGCGGCCCGGCTGACACCAACCTGACGTCGGTGATCGAAAAGCGTGCCAACGAACTGCTGGCGCAGCAGTTGAAAGGCGTGCAGCGTCAGTCGCTGGACAAGGCCTGGAACAGCGGCCACCTGCACGCCAAAGATCTGGTGCAGCCTTACGTCGAAGGGCTGGTGGAGGTGGTCGACATGCCGGCCATCCAACGCGCCGGCCTGAAGCTGGGCGTGGATCCGCTCGGCGGTTCCGGCATCGCCTATTGGCAGCGGGTGGCGGAACACTACAAGCTGGATCTGACGCTGGTGAACGATTCCATCGATCAGACGTTCCGCTTTATGCACCTGGATCACGACGGCATCATCCGCATGGACTGCTCGTCGGAGTCGGCGATGGCCGGCCTGCTGGCGCTGCGCGACAAATTCGATTTGGCGTTCGCCAACGATCCGGATTACGACCGCCACGGCATCGTCACGCCGAAGGGGCTGATGAACCCGAACCACTATCTGGCGGTAGCCATCAACTACCTGTTCCAGCATCGCCCGCAATGGGGCGCCGATGTTGCGGTGGGTAAAACGCTGGTGTCCAGCGCGATGATCGATCGCGTGGTGGCCGATCTGGGCCGCAAGCTGGTGGAAGTGCCGGTCGGCTTCAAGTGGTTCGTGGACGGTCTGTTCGACGGCAGCCTGGGCTTTGGCGGCGAAGAGAGCGCCGGGGCCTCGTTCCTGCGCTTCAACGGCCAGCCGTGGTCGACCGACAAAGACGGCATCATCATGTGCCTGCTGGCGGCTGAAATCACCGCGGTAACCGGTGAGAACCCGCAGCATCACTATGACGATCTGGCCAAGCGCTTCGGCGCGCCAAGCTACAACCGCATCCAGGCGCCGGCAACCCATGCACAGAAAGCGGCGCTGTCCAAGCTGTCGCCGGAGATGGTCAAGGCCAGTACGCTGGGCGGGGACCCGATCACCGCACGTCTGACCGCAGCGCCGGGCAACGGCGCGTCGATCGGCGGCCTGAAAGTGATGACCGACAACGGTTGGTTCGCGGCTCGTCCTTCCGGCACCGAAGAGGCTTACAAGATCTACTGCGAGAGCTTCCTCGGGGCGGAGCACCGCGAGAAGATTGAGCACGAAGCGGTCGAGATCGTCAGCGAAGTGCTGGCTTCCGCCAAGTAATCACTTTTCTTGATTGATAAAAAGCGCTGTTTTTACAGCGCTTTTTTTATGGGCGCTATTTAGATATATCTTTTTCACGGCACGCACTTGCGCATTTAGATATATCGATCTAGATTAGCGCTATCGATGCTGTTTAGATATATCTAAACAACCTCGTATTGATGTTCCCTACTAAAGCGAGGTCTCACCTTATGTTTCATCGATTAGGTTTACACCGGCATCATCATCACCATGAATGCGAAGAGGGCCGTCGTCATCGCGGCGGGCGCCATCACTTCGGTGGCGAAGGCGAAGAGCACGGCCGGGGTGGGCGCGGCGGCCGGGGCGGGCGTCATCGTCTGTTCGAACACGGCGATCTGCGCCTGGTGCTGCTGGCGCTGGTGGCGCGCAAGCCCAGTCACGGGTACGAATTGATCAAGGCGATCGAGGAAGCGTCATCCGGCCTGTACGTGCCGAGCCCGGGGGTGATTTACCCCACGCTGACGCTGCTGGAAGAGCAGGATTTCCTCGAACCGCTCACCACCGGCAACGGCCGCAAAAGCTACCGCATCACCGCGGCGGGTGAGAGCGAGCTGCAAAAGCATCAACAGGTGGTTGAGGTCATTCTGGCGCGTCTGGCGGGCGCCGGCCGCGAGCGTCATCGGCACGGCAACCTGGCGGAAGGCATCTACGACGCCATGAACCGTCTGCGCAGCCTGCTGCGCGGCAACGTGATGCGCGCCGATCTTACGCCGCAGCAGGTGGAGCGCATCAACGCCGCGTTGCTGACCGCCGTGGCGGCGATCGAAAGCGAAATGCAGATTCAACCTTCGCAACAGGAGAAGAACTGATGCCCGGCCACCGTTTTAACATTACCGTTGAAGCCCTGAGCGATCGCCAGGGCAATCCCGTCGAGAAAGCGCCGCTGAGTTTTGAGGTGAGCAACCACGACGATATTCTCGAGATCGTCGAACGCATTCGGGCGCGTGACGATCTGAACTTCGGCCCCGAGCAGAGCGCGGCCTTTGCCGTGGGGTTGAAGCTGTTCTCCGAAGTGATGATCGAAAACCGCAAACACCCGGTGTTCGCTCCGCTGCGCGAGGCGTTTAAGGAATTTATGGTCGGGTTGAAGAAGGGCCCGGCGGCATAAAGGCGCGGCAAACCGCGCCCTCCGGGGTTAAGGCATGAAGCGATAGCCGACGCCGGTTTCGGTCAGCAGGTGTTTGGGCCGGGCCGGATCGGCTTCGAGCTTCTGCCGCAAATGGCCCATGTAGATGCGCAGATAGTGGCTGTGCTCCACGTAGTTCGGCCCCCAGACGTGGCTCAACAGCTGGCGTTGGGTGATCACCTTGCCGGCGTTGGCCAGCAGCTCCGCCAACAGACGAAACTCGATCGGCGTCAGATGCAGATCTTCGTCGTTGCGCAGCACCCGGCGATTCACCAGATCGACGGTAATCGCCGAAAAGCTCACCAGCGGGCTTTCCTGTTGGCTAGCCGAGTGGCGACGCAGCGCGACCCGCACCCGCGCCAGCAACTCACCGATGCCGAACGGTTTGCTGAGATAGTCGTCGGCGCCGGCGTCCAGCGCGGCGATCTTGTCCTCTTCGGCGTTGCGCGCCGAGAGCACGATCACCGGAATGGCGCTCCACTGCCGCAGATCGCGGATGTAGCTCAGCCCGTCGCCGTCCGGCAAGCCCAAATCAAGAATGATCAGATCCGGTTTGCGCGTGCCGGCTTCAATCAACCCGCGCTGCAGCGTTTCACTTTCAAACACCCGCAGGCCTTCGCTCTCCAGCGCGGTGCGCACGAAGCGGCGGATCTCTTTTTCATCTTCAACAATCAGAATGTTGGTTGGCGTTATGCTCACGTTTCCCCTGCGTTGATTACAGATCGAAGGCGTCGCCGTCGATCTCGGGCGGTTTTTCCAGCGGCAGCACGAAGCGGAAGCTGGCGCCGCCGTTGGCGCCGTTTTCCGCCCAGATGCGGCCGTCATGCACTTCAATAATGGCACGACAAATCGCTAACCCCAAGCCGACGCCGGGGATCGCCGACTCTTTATTGCCGCGTGAAAACTTGTCGAAAATCAGCTGCAGCTGATCGGCGGGGATGCCGGGGCCGTTATCCCAGACCTCGACTTCCAGCCACTCGGGCAGCGTGCGGGCGCGAATGCCGATGGTGGCCTCGGCGCCGGCGTATTTATTGGCGTTTTCCAACAGGTTGGTGAACACCCGTTCCAGCAGGCTGCCGTCGCAGTTGACCAGGATCTGTTCCGGCGGCAGATCGACCTCGATCGGATGCTGGCTGAGCAGCGGCTCCAGCATGTGCAGCGAAGCGCCGACGATCTCTTCCAGCGACTGCCACTCTTTACGCAGGCTGAAACCGCCAGACTGGATGCGCGCCATATCCAGCAGGTTGTTCACCAGCCGGGTGGTGCTCAGCACCTGCTGGCGGATCTGGCTGGCCTGGGTGGCGTGATTGGAGCCTTCGGCCGCCAGGTCCAGCGTGAGAATTTCCGCCTGGCCGAACAACACGGTCAGCGGGGTGCGCAGATCGTGCGACAGCGCCGCCAGCAGCGAGTTGCGCAGCTGTTCACGTTCGGCGTCCAGCTTGGCTTCTTCGGCGCTGCGCGCCAGGTGCAGCCGTTCCAGCGCGCTGGCGATCAGCACTGCGAAGGTTTGCAGCAGCCGCTGTTGTTCCGGCACCATCAGCTGGCGCAGGTTGTTGGGTTCGATCGCCAACAGGCCGAAGGTCTGTTTGGGGGTATTGAGCGGCAGCAGTTGGTAAGGCACGCCGGGCAGGGTGTCGGTGCCGGCGCCGGCCGGCAAGCCTTTATCGAAACTCCAGCGCGCGATGGCTTCGTCTACCGACAGCAGCCCGCCTTCCTCGCCGATCATTTGCTGCAGCCGGCCGTCTTCCTGCGGCAGCAGCAGCACGGTTTTCGCCTGGAAGCTGCTGGAGAGGAAATGACGGCTGGTGTTGGCGATGTCGGCCACGGTCAGCGCGCGGCTCAGCCCGCGTGACATTTCGTACAGATGGCGCGCCCGCTGCTCGCGATAGCGCGCCACCCGGGCCTGATAACGCACCCCGGCGGTCAGGTTGCCGATGATGATGCCGACGGCGAGCATCACGCCGAAGGTCAGCAGATACTGCATATCGCTGACGGCGAACGACCATTCGGGCTGAACGAAGAACAGATCGAAACTGGCGACGTTGATCACCGCCGCCAGCACCGATGGCCAGCGGCCGAAGAACAGCGCGACGATCGCCACGCCGAGCAGGTAGACCATCACCAGGTTGGCCTGATCGAAGCCCGGCAGCAGCCACTGCGAGAGCAGGGTGATCAGCGCGCACAGCGCCACCGCCACCGCGCAGCCGCGCAGCTGCATGCGCCATTTCTCATTGAAGCTGCGGCCGTCGTGCTCCTTGCCCGGCGGCGGCTGTACGGCGTCGCTGTCCAGCGCGACGATCACCAGATCGAGATCCGGGCCCAGGCGGCCGAGGCGATCGGCGAAACTGCCGCGCAGCTTCCAGCGCTGCTCGCTGCGGCGGCCGATGATGATTTTGCCGAGGTTATGCTCGCGGGCGTAGCGCAGCACTGCGCGCTCTTCGGACGGATCGGCCAGGGTGGCGGTTTCGGCGCCCAGCTCCTGCGCCAGCCGCAGCGCGCGCAGAATGGCGCGGCGCTGGTTTTCCGGCAGCCGGTGCAGCTTGGGGGTTTCCACGTAGACCGCATGCCAGTGGCAGCCGAGCCGCGCCGCCAGCCGGGCGGCGATGCGCACCAGCTTTTCGTTGCCGCTGTTGTGGCCGACGCACAGCAGAATGCTGTCGCGGGTGTGCCACACTTTCTCGCGTCCCTGGGTGTCGCGAAACTCGCGCATCTGGTCATCGACCCGATCGGCGGTGCGGCGCAGCGCCAACTCGCGCAGGGCGATCAGGTTGCCTTTACGGAAAAAATGCTCGATGGCGCGCTCGGCCTGACCGGGAATATACACTTTGCCTTCGTGCAGCCGTCGGCGCAGATCGTCCGGCGGCAGATCGACCAGCACCACTTCGCTGGCCTCGTCAAACACGTGGTCGGGCACCGTTTCGCGCACCCGCACGCCGGTCACGCCGCCCACCACGTCGTTCAGACTTTCCAAATGTTGTACGTTGACGGTAGTCAGCACGTCGATACCGGCGTCCAGCAGCTCTTCCACATCCTGCCAGCGTTTGGGGTGGCGCGAACCGTGGGCGTTGCTGTGCGCCAGTTCGTCCATCAGGATCAGCGCCGGATGGCGCGCCAACGCGGCGTCGAGGTCGAATTCATGCACCAGTCGCCCGCGATGCTGGATGCGCTTTTGCGGCAACAGCGCCAGGCCGTCGAGCAGGGCGGCGGTCTCGCTGCGGCCGTGGGTTTCCACCACGCCGACCAGCACATCCAGCCCCTGTGCGCGCAAACGCTGGGCCTCCTGCAGCATGGCGTAGGTTTTGCCTACGCCGGCGCAGGCGCCGAAGAATACCTTCAACCGGCCGCGCGGTTTTTCATTGGCCAGCGCCAGCAGGCTATCGGGATCGGGACGCTGCTGTTCTTCTTCGACCATGACAATTCCTTGTGTTACCAAGCAAAAAGGGGTTCGGCATGCCGAACCCTATCACTATGCTGAATACGGCGCGTTACTTCAACGCATCCAGCGCCAGGTTCAGCTTCAACACGTTGACCACCGATTCGCCCATGAAGTTGGGCGTGGCCCGATCGGTGTTGTCTTCGATCAGTTTGGCGACCTGTTCCGGCGGCAGATGACGTGCCGCCGCGACCCGCGCCAGCTGATACCGCGCCGCAGCGGTCGAGATCTGCGGATCCAGCCCGCTGCCGGAGGCGGTCAGCAGATCCACCGGGATCGGGCCGTTCATGGCTGGATTGGCCTGGCGCAGCTGCGCCGCGCGTTCGGCGATAGCCTTATCCAGCGCCGGGTTGGTGGCCGCCAGGTTGCTGCCGGCGGAGGCCAGTGGATTATAGGCTGAATCGCCGGTCGCCGACGGGCGGCCCCAGAAATAGTCGGCGCGCGTGAAGTTCTGGCCGATCAGCGCGGAGCCGACCGCTTTGTCGCCCTGGTACAGCAGCGAACCGTTGGCCGCGCCCGAAAACAGCAGCTGCGCCAGCCCGGTGGTCAGCAGCGGATAGGCGATGCCGGTGAGCAGCGTCAGCAGGATCAACATCACCAGCGCAGGTCGTAAATACGTCATGTTCATTTCCCTCAATGGTTAACCGGCGACGTGCAGCGCGACCAGGATCAGGTCGATCAGTTTGATGCCGACGAACGGCACCAGCAGACCGCCGACCCCGTACAGCCACAGGTTGCGGCGCAGCAGAGCCGCGGCGCTCATCGGTTTGTAGCTCACCCCTTTCAGCGCCAGCGGGATCAGAAACACGATCACCAGGGCGTTGAAGATCACCGCCGACATGATGGCGGAGGCGGGGGAGTGCAGGTGCATCACGTTCAGCGCGTTCAGCTGCGGATAGGTGGCCGCGAACGCCGCCGGAATGATGGCGAAGTACTTGGCCACGTCGTTGGCGATGCTGAAGGTGGTCAGCGAACCGCGCGTCATCAGCATCTGTTTGCCGATATGCACCACTTCGATCAGCTTGGTCGGGTTGGAATCCAGATCGACCATGTTGCCCGCCTCTTTGGCGGCCTGGGTGCCGGAGTTCATCGCCACCGCCACATCGGCCTGCGCCAGCGCCGGGGCGTCGTTGGTGCCGTCGCCGGTCATCGCCACCAGACGGCCTTCCGCCTGATACTGGCGGATCAGCGCCAGTTTGGCTTCCGGCGTGGCTTCCGACAGGAAGTCGTCCACCCCGGCTTCGGCGGCGATCGCCGCCGCGGTCAGCGGGTTATCGCCGGTGATCATCACCGTTTTGATGCCCATCTTGCGCAGCTCATTGAAGCGCTCTTTGATGCCGCCCTTGACGATATCCTTCAACGCCACCACGCCCAGCACCCGGGCGCCTTCCGCCACCACCAGCGGCGTGCCGCCGGTGCGCGCCACGCTTTCCACCAGATCGTCCACCGCCCGCGGGAAGTGCCCCTGATTGGTTTCGACGTGACGGCGAATGGCGTCCACCGCGCCTTTGCGGATCATGCGCTCCTGCACGTTGACGCCGCTCATGCGAGTCTGGGCGGAGAAGGGCACGAAGGTGGCGTTCAGCGCCTGCAGATCGCGCTCGCGCAGGTTAAAGCGCTGTTTGGCCAGCACCACGATGCTGCGGCCTTCCGGCGTTTCGTCCGCCAGCGAAGCCAGCTGCGCGGCGTTCGCCAGCTCTTGTTCTTTCACGCCCGGCGCTGGCAGGAACTCCGAAGCCTGACGGTTGCCCAGCGTAATGGTGCCGGTTTTATCCAGCAGCAGCACGTCCACGTCGCCGGCGGCTTCCACCGCGCGGCCGCTGGTGGCGATCACGTTGGCGCCGAGCATGCGGCTCATCCCGGCCACGCCGATGGCGGACAGCAGGCCGCCGATGGTGGTGGGGATCAGGCAAACCAGCAGCGCGACCAGTACGGTGATGGTGACCACGCTGCCGCTGCCGGCCGCCTCGACGCTGTATTGCGAGAACGGGAACAGGGTGGCGGTGGCCAACACGAACACGATGGTCAGCGCCACCAGCAGGATGGTCAGCGCGATTTCGTTCGGCGTTTTGCGGCGTTTGGCGCCTTCCACCATGGCGATCATGCGATCGAGGAAGGTTTCCCCTGGGTTGACGCTGCACTGCACCACCAGCCAGTCGGACAGCACGCGGGTGCCGCCGGTGACCGAGGAGAAGTCCCCGCCGGATTCGCGGATCACCGGGGCGGATTCCCCGGTGATGGCGCTTTCATCCACCGAGGCACCGCCCTCCAGCACTTCGCCGTCGCACGGAATGGTGTCGCCGGCTTCCACCAGCACGATATCGCCTTTGCGCAGGTTCTCGGCGGCCACTTTCTCCGTGGCGCCGTCGCGGCGCGGGCCGGCCAGTTTTTTCGCCCAGCTGGTTTTCTTGGTGCCTTTCAGGCTTTCCGCCTGGGCCTTGCTGCGGCCTTCGGCCAGCGCCTCGGCGAAGTTGGCGAACAGCACGGTGAACCACAACCACAGGGAGACGCTGCCGGTAAAGGCGGCGGCACCGTCGGTTTGGCCGGCGAGGATCGCCAGCCAGATGGCGGTGGTCAGCAGGCTGCCGATATACACCACGAACATCACCGGGTTGCGCCATTGAACGCGAGGGTCCAGTTTTTTCACCGCATCGATCAGCGCGGTGCGCACCAGAGCCGGTTCAAACAGCGCGCGTTGTTTGCGAGTCATCTCTTATTCTCTCTCTGTGACGTCTGTTAGTTTGCCAACCAAAGTTGCAAATGCTCGGCCACCGGGCCCAGCGCCAGCGCCGGCACGAAGGTCAGCGCGCCCACCAGCAGCACGGTGCCGATCAGCAGGCCGATAAACAGCGGCCCATAGGTCGGCAGGGTGCCGTTGCCCGCCGGCTGGCGTGGCTTGGCGCTCAGCGAACCGGCGATCGCCAGCACCGGCAGGATCACCCCGAAGCGGCCGACGAACATGGCGAAGGCCAGCAGCAGGTTGTAGAACGGCGTATTGACGCTCAACCCGGCGAAGGCGCTGCCGTTGTTGTTGGCGGCGGAGGACAGGGCATACAGCACTTCGCTGAAGCCGTGGGCGCCCGGATTGAGGATGCCGGCGCGGCCCGCGTCGGTGCCGATAGCCAGCGCGCTGCCCAGCAACACCAGCGCCGGCGTGACCAGGATCGCCAGCGCGGTCATCTTCATGTCGTAAACGTCGATCTTTTTGCCCAGATATTCCGGGGTGCGGCCGATCATCAGACCGGCGATAAACACCGTCAGCAGCACGAACAGCAGCATGCCGTACAGGCCGGAGCCGACGCCGCCGAACACCACTTCACCGATCTGCATCAGCCACATCGGCACCATGCCGCCCAGCGCGGTGAAGGAGTCGTGCATGGCGTTGACCGCCCCGCAGGACGCGGCGGTGGTCACCACCGAGAACAGGCTGGTGGCGAGAATGCCGAAGCGCGACTCTTTGCCTTCCATATTGATGTTGCTGTCGGCGCCCAGCGCGCTCAGGTGCGGGTTGCCCGCCAGCTCGGCGTACATCACCACCACCACCGCCACCACGAAGATCAGCGCCATCGCCCAGATCAGCGCGTGGCCCTGACGGTTTTCACCGGCCAGTTGTCCGAAAGAGAAGCACAGCGCGCAAGGGATCAGGAAGATGGCCAGCATCTGCACGAAGTTGGTCAACACGGTCGGGTTTTCGAACGGGTGCGCCGAGTTGGCGCCGAAGAACCCCCCGCCGTTGGTGCCGAGCATTTTGATCGCTTCCTGCGAGGCCACCGGCCCCATCGGCAGCGTCTGCTGCGCGCCTTCGAGCGTGGTGACGTGCAGGTAAGGCAGGAAGTTTTGCAGCGTGCCCTGGCTGACGAAGAACAGGGCGATCAGCAGCGCGATCGGCAGCAGCACATACAGCGTGATGCGAAACAGATCGGCCCAGGCGTTGCCGACGGTCTTGCCGGCGCGGCGGGTAAAGGCGCGGATCAGCGCAAAGGCCACGGCGATGCCGGTGGAGGCGGAAACGAAGTTCTGCACCGCCAGCCCGGCCATCTGGCTGAAATAGCTGAGGGCGCTTTCACCGCTGTAGGCTTGCCAGTTGGTGTTGGTGACGAAGCTGACGGCGGTGTTGAGCGCCAGATCCCAGGAGAGGCCAGGGAAGCCTTGCGGGTTGAGCGGCAGTGAGCCCTGCGCCATCAGCAGGGCGAACAGCAGCGCCAGGCCGAGCAGGTTAAACGCCAAGATCGCCAGCGCGTACTGCCACCAATTCATCTCGGTGGGGCGGATGCCGCAGGCGCGCCAGACGCCGGCTTCCACTGCGCGCAGCGCAGGCAGCGGCTCACCTTCGATCAGGCGCGCCATAAAACCGCCCAGCGGCCGGGCCAGCAGCAGAAGCACCAGCAGGAAACTGGCGATCAGTAAAAAGGCTGAAGCCGCCATCAGAAATCCTCCGCGTTAAACAGGGCGTAGACCAGATAGGCCAACAGCAGCAGAACCAACAGCGCACCACCAATAACGCTGAAACTCACGGGACACCTCCAGAGGTGTTGTTTTTGATAGAGGCAGTGTAGGGAGCGGGGTAGAAAGAAGATGAAAAAATCGCGCGAGCGGGTGTAAAAAAAGTATAAAAATGGCTGAAATTTCAGCGAAAATTGAGCATTTCAACCAGCAGGTTGGCGGCGAGATTGCGCCTGATGAGTGAATAAGCAAGGGCAGCGGCGTGGAAGCAGGAACCGGATAATAACCACAGCGTAACCAATGTTAAGTTAAAAATTAACTTGATTGTAACAAAATTACGAATCGCCGCGGTGATTGGCGATTTTTTGTGTGATTTAGTGGTCGGATGAGTAGTAAACTTTCATCAAGTGCGCTAAAATTTTGTCCAGTTACCAAATTACCGATTGTTCATTTGATACGCCCACGCCGTTTTCCCTGACAAATCAACGGCAGGCGTTTTTAAGGAGGTTCGCATGTCTACGACCTATCACGCTTATTCACTGCATCGGATTCTCCTGCGCCGCAGCGCAGTGGTGATCGCGGGCATTTTGGCCCTGCCGGTGATGCTGTTCCGCAGCGATCGCGGGCGTTTTTACAGCTACCTGCACCGCGTCTGGTCAAAAACCAGCGATAAACCGGTCTGGCTGCAGCAGGCGGAACTGGCGTCCTGCGACTTCTACTGAGTCACTGCCGACTCACGAACAACCCTCGCCCTGCGGCGGGGGTTTTTTTATGCCCCAAGCCCGCTGCCGTCAAGCGCAAGGTCGTATTTGGCAAGCCATTCTTCTACACTTTCCCCATCGACCAACACCACGAGAGAACGGTATGAGTGACAAGATCCCTATCGGCATCAGCGCCTGTTTACTGGGCGACGCGGTGCGTTTCGACGGTGGCCACAAGCGGCTGGCCTTCGCGGTGGAACAGTTGGCGCCCTATGTGCGCTTTGAGCCCGTATGCCCGGAAATGGCGATCGGCCTGCCCACGCCGCGCCCGGCGCTGCGCCTGGTGAAACAGGCGCAGCCGTGGCCGGCGATGCGCTACAGCAACGATGCCGGCGTGGATCTGACCGAGGAGATGCGCAGTTTCTCCGCGCAGCGCGTGGCCGCGTTGCAGCACCTGTGCGGTTACATCGTCTGCGCCAAGTCGCCGAGCTGCGGCCTGGAGCGGGTGCGGGTCTACAGCGAGGACGGCAAGGACTCGCGTAAAAACGGCGTCGGGCTGTTTACCGCCGAGCTGCTGCGCCAGATGCCGTGGCTGCCGGTGGAAGAGGATGGGCGTTTGCAGGATGCGGCGCTGCGGGAAAACTTTATCGAGCGAGTGTACGCGCTGTATGAGTTGAACATGCTATGGCGTCAGGGGCTGACCCGCGGCGGGCTGATCGCGTTTCACAGCCGCTACAAGCTGTCGCTGCTGGCGCATTCGCAGCCGGCGTACCGCGAACTGGGGCGTTTCGTCGCCGACATTCATCGCTGGGACTCGCTGGAAGACTTCGCCGTGGAGTACCGCAGCCGCCTGATGGCGCTGTTGGCGCACAAGGCGACGCGCCGCAACCATACCAACGTGCTGATGCACGTGCAGGGTTACTTCCGCCGCCAGCTCAGCGCGGCGCAGCGCCAGGAGCTGGCGCACCTGATCGACCGCTACCGGCAGGGCATGCAGCCGCTGCTGGCGCCGATCGCCTTGCTTAAGCATTACATGGCGGAATACCCCGACAGTTATTTGGCGGAACAACGCTATTTCGAACCTTATCCGGAGGCGCTGCGTTTGCGTTACGGCCATTGATTGACAAGGGAATTTTATGACCACGCATCTGGTCTGGTTGCGTAACGATCTGCGTATCACCGACAACAAAGCGCTGCACGCTGCCTGCAGCGATCCCAAAGCCCGGGTACTGGCGGTGTTTATCGCCACCCCGCAGCAGTGGCGGGAACATGAGATGGCGCCGCGGCAGGCGGCGCTGATCCACGCCAGCCTGCGGGCGGTACAGCAGGCGCTGGCGCAAAAGGGCATTGCGCTGCATTGCCATGCCGGCACGGACTTTGCCGCGTCGATCGACTGGCTGGCGGAGTATTGCCGGCGAGAGCAGGTGGACGCGCTATTTTACAACCGCCAGTACGAACTGAATGAACGGCGACGCGATGCGCGGCTGGAGCAGCAGTTGAATGGACGGGTAACGTGCCACGGTTTTGATGACAGCCTGCTGTTGCCGCCGGGCAGCGTGCTAACCGGCGGCGGCGAGATGTACAAGGTTTATACGCCGTTTCGCAACGCCTTCATTCAGCGCCTGACTGAGTCCGACGTGAGCTGCCTGCCGGCGCCGAAGATCCGTGCCGATGGCGCGTTGCCTGCGCCTGAGGCGCCTGCGGCGTTCGATTATCCCGCGGCGGACATCGGGGATGATTATCCCGCCGGCGAGGAGGCCGCGCTGCAGCGGCTGCGCGCCTTTTGTCGTGAGCAGGTGCAAGATTACCTTCGGCAGCGCGATCTGCCCGCCATCGCCGGCACCAGCAGCCTGTCGCCCTATCTGGCGATCGGCGCGCTGTCGCCGCGCCAGTGTTTTAACCGCCTGCGCGCCGAATGCCCGCAGCTGCTGGAAGATCGCGAGAGCGGCGCTTTCGCCTGGCTGAACGAGTTGATTTGGCGCGAGTTCTATCGCCACCTGCTGGTGGCCTACCCCGAGCTGTGCCGCCATCGTCCCTTTATCGCCTGGACGGACAAGGTGCGCTGGAGCGCTGACGCGGCGAAGCTGCAGGCCTGGCAGCGGGGCGAAACCGGCTATCCGATCGTCGATGCCGCCATGCGCCAACTGAACGCTACCGGCTGGATGCACAACCGGCTGCGCATGATCAGCGCCAGTTTTCTGGTGAAGGATCTGCTGATCGACTGGCGCGCCGGGGAGCGCTATTTCATGTCGCAACTGCTGGACGGGGATCTGGCGGCCAATAACGGCGGCTGGCAGTGGGCGGCCTCCACCGGCACCGACGCCGCGCCGTATTTCCGCATCTTTAACCCGACCACCCAGGGTGAACGTTTTGATCCACAAGGCACTTTCATCCGTAAATGGTTGCCGGAACTGGCGGATGTGCCCGACAATGACATCCATTACCCCCACCGCTGGGCGGAAAAGCAGCGCCGTACGCTGAACTACCCGCTGCCGATCGTCGATCACAAACAAGCCCGCGTGGAGACGTTGGCGGCGTTCGAGGCGGCGAAACGGGGAGAGTCTTGAGGCAACTGCAAGGAGCGACGTAATGATGAAAAAGGTGCTGGCCCTGTGCCTGAGCGGCTATTCCGCGCTGGCGATCGCCGGCTTTGACGTGGTGGCGCTGGGCGTCGACGGCGGCGTCAGCGACGGCAACCTGACCTCTTATCTGATCCGCAGCGATAATCAGCCGCAGTATGTGGCGCTGGACGCCGGCTCGCTGCTGCCGGGCATCGCCAAAGGGCTGGAGAAGGGCAGTTTCCCGCAGGTGACCCCCGAGCTGGCCGCGCCTTACACGCCGCAGGGCTATGTGTTCCGGCAGTTGATCGGCGGCTATTTCATCAGCCACGGCCATCTGGACCACGTGGCGGGGCTGATCGTCGGCTCGCCCGAAGATAATAAAAAAACCGTTTACGCCCAGGCGGACACCGTGCTGACCCTGCGCAACCATTACTTCAACTGGAAGGCCTGGCCGAACTTTACCGACGCCGGCAACGGCTCGCGGCTGGGCACCTACCGGCTGCAAACGGTGCGGCCGCAGCAGCGTTTTACCCTCGGCCTGACCGGGTTGACCGGCGTGATGTACCCGCTCAGCCACGATCGCTACCCGTCGTCAATGCTGCTGATTTCCAACGGCAACGAGTTCTTCGCCTACTTCGGCGATACCGGGCCGGACAAGGTGGAGCAGTCGCGCGATCTCGATGCCGTGTGGCGCGTGCTGGGGCCGCTTGTCGAGCAGAAAAAGCTCAAGGGCATGATTATCGAAACCTCTTACCCTAACGGGGTGGAGGACAAACATCTGTACGGCCATCTGACGCCGGCCTGGCTGCTGAAGGAGCTGAAGAACCTGACGCAGTACAGCGGCGGCGAAGGCTCGCTGAACGGTCTGCCGGTGGTGATCAGCCACATCAAACCGAGCCTGAAGCAGGGCGAAGACGCGCGCGCCGCCATTGCGCAGCAGCTGGCGCAGGGCAACGATCTGGGGGTGAAATTCATCCTGATGGCGCAGGGCGATCGGCAGACATTTTGACTATGAAGAGAGAAGAGAATGCGTAACCTCGATCTGGAACAACTGATCAACACGGAACTGAACGCCGCGGCGTTTCAGGACTATGCCCCCAATGGATTGCAGGTGGAAGGGCGCCCGCACGTGCAGCGCATCGTGACCGGCGTCACCGCCTGTCAGGCGCTGTTGGACGCCGCGGTGGCGCATCAGGCCGACGCGATCATCGTGCATCACGGCTATTTCTGGAAAAACGAGGCGCCGGCGGTGTGCGGCATGAAGCGCAACCGTCTGAAAACGCTGTTGACCCACGACATCAATCTGTACGGCTACCACTTGCCGCTGGACGCGCATCCGGTGCTGGGCAACAACGCGCAGCTGGCGCAGGCGCTGGGCATTCGGGTGATTGGCGACGTCGAGCCGCTGGTGCCGCACGGGGAATTCGAACAGCCGCTGACCGGCGAAGCGCTGCAACAGCGCATCGAAAGCCGGCTGGGGCGCGCGGTGCTGCACTGCGGCGATAACGCGCCTGAGCATATTCGCCGAGTGGCCTGGTGCACCGGCGGCGGCCAGGGCTTTATCGACAGCGCGGCGCGCTTCGGCGTCGATGCTTTCATCAGCGGAGAAGTGTCTGAGCAGACCATTCACAGCGCGCGCGAAATGGGCGTGCATTTCTTTGCCGCCGGCCACCACGCAACCGAGCGCGGCGGCGTGAAAGCGCTGGGGGAATGGCTGGCTCAGCACCACGGTTTTGATGTGACCTTTATCGATATCCCGAATCCCGCCTGATTTTTTTCTGCGTCGGATCCAGCCCGGCCTGCGCGCCGGCTGAATCCTTTTACCGCGCTATTTCCTTATTTTCCTTATGGTTGCGTTCTATTGACAGCCGGGGCTGCGTCACGCATAACTGGTGTGTTTTTCAGCGCGATAATAATAAGGAGAATAAGGGTGCAACAAGCGCGTTATTACCTTTTAGGTGAAAGAGCGGTAGTGCTTGAACTGTCACCGCCGGTGACGTTGCCGAGCCAGCAGCGCATCTGGGCGCTGGCGGAAAAGCTGAATCATCATCCTGACGTGCGGGAAGTGGTGCCGGGAATGAACAACCTGACGCTGCTGTTGCATACGCCGCAGGCCGACGCCGAAGCGATGCTCGCGTTACTGCAGCAGGGGTGGGAAAGCAAAGAGCGCCTGACGCCGGAGTCGCGTCAGGTGGAGATCCCGGTTGTCTACGGCGGGGAACAGGGCCCTGATCTGGATGAAGTGGCGCGCCATACCGGCATGACGCCGCGACAGGTGGTGGAATGCCACGCGACGGCGGCTTACGTGGTCTATTTTCTCGGCTTTCAGCCGGGCTTCTCCTATTTGGGCGGCATGCCGGAAAAACTGGCGACGCCGCGCCGCGCCGAACCGCGTCTGGCGGTGGCGGCCGGCTCCGTCGGTATCGGCGGCGGCCAGACCGGCATCTATCCGCTGGCGACGCCCGGCGGCTGGCAGCTGATCGGCCGCACGCCGCTGGCGTTGTTCAATCCCCATGAAATGCCGCCGACGCTGCTGCGCCCGGGCGATAGCGTACGCTTTGTGCCGCAGAAGGAGGGCGTATGCTGATTATTCTGCGCGCCGGCATCTATACCACGGTGCAGGATTTGGGCCGTGAAGGATTTCGCCGTCTGGGCATCAGTACCGGCGGCGCGTTGGATCAACCGGCGCTGAAGATCGCCAACCTGCTGGTGGGCAACGCGCCGGAGGCCGCCGGGCTGGAGATCACGCTCGGCCAGTTCAGCGCCGAGTTTACCCGTCCCGGCTGGATCGCCCTGACCGGCGCCGGCTGCGACGCGCAGCTGGACGGTAAGCCGCTGTGGACCGGCTGGCGCTACCCGGTGAAAAAGGGGCAGCGGCTGGTGCTGGGCACGCCGAAGCGCGGCATGCGCAGTTATCTCGCGATCGCCGGCGGTATCGCCGTGCCGGAAATGCTGGGCTCGCGCAGCACCGACATGAAAGCCGCTTTTGGCGGGTGCGAGGGGCGTAATCTGAAGGACGGCGATCGGTTGCCGCTGGGCAAATCCGCCGCTGAACCGCAAACCCGCTGTGGCGTGAAGCAGTTGCTGTTCACCAATCGCATCCGTGCGTTGCCGGGGCCGGAGTACGCCGAATTCAGCGAAGAGGCGCAAGATACGTTTTGGCGCGCCGCCTGGCAGCTCAGCCCGCAGAGCAATCGCATGGGCTACCGTTTGCACGGCGGCACGCCGCTGGCACGCACCACCGACAGAGAGATGCTGTCGCACGGCCTGATGCCCGGCGTGGTGCAGGTGCCGCACAACGGCCAGCCGATCGTGTTGATGGCCGATGCGCAAACCACCGGCGGTTACCCGCGCATCGCCTGCGTGATCGAAGCCGATCTTTACCATTTGGCGCAGATCCGTCTCGGCGAACCGATCCATTTCGTTCTCTGTTCACTGGCCGAGGCGCAGCGCGCCAAGGCCGAGCAGGATCTTTTCCTTCGACAGATTGCCTGGGGGTTACATGATCGTTGATTTGAACGCCGATCTCGGCGAAGGCTGCGCCAACGACCAGGCGCTGTTGCAATTGGTGAGCTCGGCCAACATCGCCTGCGGCTTCCACGCCGGCGATGCGCAGACCATGCGTCAGTCGGTGCGCTGGGCATTGCAGTACGGCGTGGCGATCGGCGCCCACCCGAGTTTTCCCGATCGGAGAATTTCGGCCGCACTCGCATGCAGCTGCCGCCGGAAACGGTGTACGCGCAGGTGGTGTATCAGCTCGGGGCGCTGGCGGCCATCGCCCGCGCCGAGGGCGGGGTGATGGTGCACGTTAAGCCGCACGGCATGCTGTACAACCAGGCGGCGGTTGAGCCGGCACTGGCAGAAGCCATCGCCCGGGCGGTGCAGGCGGTCGATCCGGCGCTGCGGCTGGTGGGGCTGGCCGGCAGCGAGCTGATCCGCGCCGGGCAACGGCTCGGTCTGACCACCCGGCAGGAGGTGTTCGCCGATCGCGGTTATCAGGCCGACGGCACGCTGGTGCCGCGTGGTTTGCCGGGGGCATTGATCGAGGATGACGAACAAGCGCTGGCGCAAACCCTGGAGATGGTGCGCCATCACCGGGTGCGCAGCGTCGATGGCGTTTGGACCGCCGTACAGGCGGAGACCGTCTGCCTGCACGGGGACGGCGAGCATGCGCTGGCGTATGCGCGCAAGCTGCGGGACAGTTTTGTTCAACAGGGCATCCGCGTCAGCGCAGAGCAGTAAAGCAAGACACAACATCACAAACAAAAAATTATTAGAAAATATCGAGGGAAGACTATGGAACAGGCCGTGAATCTCTGGCCACTGATCGGCATTGCCGCGATCGTGGTCGGGTTTATATTGCGTTTCAATCCGGTGCTGGTGGTGATCGCCGCCGGCATCATCACCGGTCTGGCGGCGCTGATGCCGCTGGACGTCATTCTGGAAAAGCTCGGCGAGGGCTTTCTCAATACCCGAAACCTGCCGCTGATCCTGCTGCTGCCGCTGGCGGTGATCGGCCTGCTGGAACGTCACGGGCTGAAAGAGCGGGCGCAGGCGTGGATCGCCAAGATCAAAAGCGCCACCGCCGGCCGTTTGCTGATCGTGTACCTGTTCGTGCGCGAGATCACCGCGGCGATGGGGCTGACCAGCCTGGGCGGGCATCCGCAGATGGTGCGGCCGCTGCTGGCGCCGATGGCGGAAGGGGCGACGGAAAACCGCTACGGCGAGCTGCCGGAGCGTACCCGCCACCGCCTGCGCGCCATGTCGGCCGCTACCGACAACGTCGGGCTGTTCTTCGGCGAGGATATCTTCGTGGCCTTCGGTGCGATCATCTTCATGCATAACTTTATGCTGGAGTCCGGCGGCATTCAGACCGAGCCGCTGCATATCGCGCTGTGGGGCATTCCGACCGCCATTTTCGCTTTCCTGATCCACGCGTTCCGGCTGTATCGGATGGATAAACAGCTGAGCGCCGAGCTGGCGCAGCTGAATCAGGCGGCGCTGCAGGCGAAGGGGGAAGCGCGATGAACTTCCAGCAACAATACCTTTACTGGCTGGCCGGCGCGGTGCTGCTGATTGTGGCGGTGATGTCCTGGCGCGATCGCGCCAACCCGCGCCGCATCACCACCGGGCTGTTTTGGGGGCTGTACGGCCTGGTATTCCTGGTCGGCGACTGGACTTATCGCCTGCTGAGCGATGTACTGGGCGAGGGCAGTAACGAAAAACGCATGCTGCATATCATCGTTGGCGCGGTGGTGGTGGTGATGGCCCTGATTGCCGGCTTCGGCGGCGTGCGCCTCGGCAGCTATCACCAGCGGACGCCGCAGGAGCGCGAGGCGAGCGCCAAGCGCCTGGGCAACAAGCTGTTCATTCCCGCGCTGGCGATCCCGGTGGTGACGGTGGTCGGCGTGCTGCTGTTCAACAACGTGCCGGCGTTGCAAAACGCGGTATTCGGCAGCGGTAACCACGCGACGCTGATCACCCTGTTCTCGATGACCGTCGGCTGCCTGATCGGGTTGGCGATCGCGGTGACAATGACCCATGAGAAGGCGCTGCAGCCGATACAGGAAGCGCGGCGCCTGCTGGATTCGATCGGCTGGGCGTTCATTCTGCCGCAGATCCTCGCCACGCTGGGGCTGCTGTTTACCGTCGCCGGCGTTGGTACCGCGATCTCGCATTTGACCCAGGAATATCTGGCGGTCGATAACCGCTTTATCGCCGTGGCGGTCTACGCTATCGGTATGGCGGTGCTGACCATGGTGATGGGCAACGCCTTCGCCGCTTTCCCGATCGTTACCGCCGGCATCGGCATTCCGATCCTGGTGTTGCAGCACGGCGGCAACCCGGCGGTGATGGCGGCGATCGGCATGTTCTCCGGCTATTGCGGCACCCTGATGACGCCGATGGCGGCGAACTTCAACATTGTGCCGGCGGCGCTGCTGGAGTTGCCGGACAAGAATGCGGTGATCAAAGCGCAGGTGCCGACCGGCGTGCTGCTGCTGTTGGTTAACGTGTTCCTGCTGTATTTCCTGATGTTCCTGTAGGAGTAAGGATGCAAAAAGTATTGATTACCGGCTTCGAGCCGTTTGGCGGCGAGCGCCTCAATCCCTCCTGGGAAGTGGTGAAGCAGCTCAACGATATGGAACTGGTGGGCACGCGTATCGTGGCGCGCCAGTTGCCGTGCGTGTTCGGCGCCGCGCTGGAGGCGCTCAATGCGGCGATCGACGAGGTGCAGCCGGTGATGGTGCTGGCTATCGGCCAGGCCGGCGGCCGCACCGATATCACGATTGAACGGGTGGCGATCAACGTCGACGATGCGCGTATTCCCGACAATCAGGGGCAGCAGCCGGTGGATGAGCCGATCGTCGCCGGCGGTCCGGCGGCCTATTTCAGCACTTTGCCGATCAAAGCGATGGTGAGTTCGATGCGCGAGGCCGGCATTCCGGCCGCCGTTTCGCAGACTGCCGGCACCTACGTGTGCAACCATGTGATGTATGGGCTGCTGCACCGTTTGAGCGGCCAGCGCGAGGTGAAGGGCGGTTTTATCCATATCCCGTATCTGCCTGAGCAGGCGGCGGCGCACCCCGGCGCGCCGAGCATGGCGGCTTCGACGGTGCTGTTTGCGCTGGAGCTGGCCGTTTCCATCGCTTTGCAGGTGGAACACGATCTGAAAGTGGTGGGCGGCGCGACGCATTAATCAAGAGAATCCCCGGCGCATCGGGCTGCGCCGGTTCTACGCAAGGAGTGGTCTATGCCGGAAGGACCGGAGATCCGCCGGGCGGCGGACAAACTGGCGGCGGCGGTGATCGATCAGCCGCTGACCGCCGTCGATTTCGCTTTTCCCCAGTTGAAGCACTACCGCCAGCATTTGCTCGGCGAGCGCATCGTCGCCATCGAGCCGCGCGGCAAGGCGCTGTTGACCCACTTTTCCAATGGGCTGACGATGTACAGCCATAACCAGCTGTACGGCGTATGGAAAGTGGCGGCGGCGGGAGAGACGCCGGAGACCAAGCGCGATCTGCGGGTGCGCCTGGAAACCGCTCGCAGCGCAATATTGCTCTACAGCGCGTCCGACATCACCGTCGGGCCGCGCGAGGAGATAGAACAGCACCCGTTCCTGCAACGCATCGGCCCCGACGTGCTGGACATGACGTTGACGGTGGATGAGGTGCAGGAGCGTTTGCTGACGCCGCGTTTTCGCCGCAGGCAGCTGGGCGGCATGCTGCTCGACCAGGCGTTTCTCGCCGGATTGGGCAATTATCTGCGCGCCGAAATTCTGTGGCAGGCCGAACTGGCGCCGCAGCACAAACCGCAGGATCTGGCGCCGGAAGCGCTTTGGCGTCTGGCGGAGGCGCTGCTGGCGGTGCCGCGTCTTTCCTATCAGACGCGTGGGCAGGCGGATGAGAACCGCCATCACGGCGCGCTGTTTCGCTTCAAGGTGTTTCATCGCAGCGGCGAGCCCTGTGAGCGCTGCGGCGCGATGATTGTGCGCACCGACCTGTCGTCGCGGCCGTTTTATTGGTGCCCGGGCTGCCAGAAATAAGCAAAAAAACGCGCCCGAAGGGGCGGCGCTGTGCGGTTTCAGCCGGGGAAGCGGCTTACTTGGTTTTCAGCTGGGATTTGAAATCACGCTCGGCATAGCCGGTGTACAGCTGACGCGGACGGGCAATTTTGATGCCTTCGTCGTGCATTTCGTTCCAGTGCGCGATCCAGCCGATGGTGCGCGCGATGGCGAAGATCACGGTGAACATGGAAGAAGGAATGCCCATCGCCTTCAGGATGATGCCGGAGTAGAAGTCGACGTTCGGGTACAGTTTCTTCTCGATGAAGTACGGGTCGTTCAGCGCGATGTGCTCCAGCTCCATCGCCACCTGCAGCAGGTTGTCGTCCTTCTTGTTCAGCTCTTTCAGCACTTCGTGACAGGTCTCGCGCATCACGGTGGCGCGCGGATCGTAGTTCTTGTACACGCGGTGGCCGAAGCCCATCAGGCGGAAGGAGTCGTTCTTGTCCTTGGCGCGCTTGATGAATTCCGGAATGTGATCGACGGTCTTGATCTCTTCCAGCATTTTCAGCGCCGCTTCGTTGGCGCCGCCGTGCGCCGGCCCCCACAGGGAGGCGATGCCGGCCGCGATGCAGGCGAACGGGTTGGCACCGGAAGAGCCGGCGGTGCGCACGGTCGAGGTAGAGGCGTTCTGCTCATGGTCGGCGTGCAGGATCAGGATGCGATCCATGGCGCGTTCCAATACCGGGTTCACCACGTACTCTTCGCACGGGGTGGCGAACATCATGTGCAGGAAGTTGCCGGCATAGGACAGATCGTTGCGCGGATAAACGAACGGCTGGCCCAGGGAGTATTTGTAGCACATCGCGGCTACGGTCGGCATTTTGGACAGCAGACGGAACGCGGTGATTTCACGGTGACGCTCGTTGTTGACGTCCAGCGCATCGTGGTAGAACGCCGCCAGCGCGCCGGTCACGCCGCACAGCACCGCCATCGGGTGCGAGTCGCGACGGAAGCCACGGAACAGATGGGTGATCTGGTCGTGGATCATGGTGTGACGGGTAACGGTCGTTTTGAAGGTCTCGAACTCTTCCGGCGTCGGGGTCTCGCCGTACAGCAGGATGTAGCACACTTCCAGGTAGGAAGATTCTTTCGCCAGCTGTTCGATAGGGAAGCCGCGGTGCAGCAGCACGCCTTTGTCGCCGTCGATGAAGGTAATCTTGGATTCGCAAGAAGCGGTGGAGGTAAAGCCGGGATCAAATGTGAAATAACCTTTGGAACCCAGAGCGCGGACATCGAGGACATCAGGGCCCAGTGTCGGTGTCAATACGCCCAGTTCGATCGGAGCTTCGCTGTCGTTAATGGTTAGCGTCGCTTTCTTATCAGTCATTTACTGTCTCCTTAGCGCCTTATTTTAAAAACCACTAACAACTGAAATACCTTAAATCTCTGCAGGTTGCCCGCAAAAAATGGTGCGGACGCTAACTCTGTGAGCGACTGCGCAACTGTGCGCGGGTAGGGTACAGAGTGCTGACCAGGCGAACGAGACGGGTGACCAGTTGTTAACGATTCAGAGTAATTCGTTATAGTCTGTTAATCTTACCTATGAGCTGTTCGAAGAGATGTGAACCTATCCCAATAAACTGTTTTTATTTGCTTTATTTGCTTTTTGACGCCGGCAAAATCGAGCGGGAAACAACGGCTATTGGGATAGGTTCGCCAAATACACTGTTGCATAACTCGAACCCGGGGGGAAGTGTATCTGCTGACCCGTAGCGCATCATAGGACCGTTTGTGCCCCTATATGTAATGGAAATGTTGATCTCTTGTCAAATCAGATAATTAATTTTGCACTAATTGTGAAATCCGTGATCTGAATCACTGTTCGGGGGAAATGTTATCAAAGCGGTTGTATGAGAATTGTAATCAGAATGTGATCCTCCTATACTGCCGCCAGGTCTCCGGATTACCCTGAAGTAGGAGCACCCAGCGTTATAAATGCGCGCCGTTTGAGCACAGAGGATGTTGATGTTTGAGCGCGTGACGTGTAAGGGTTTTAGGCTCTTAACGCTGTCTGATCCCCGCCCAGGCCCGGAGGAAGGAAAATAATAAGAGCTGTGTGGGCAAATACGTGAAAAAACAACGACCTGTCAACTTGGATCTGCAAACGATCCGGTTCCCCGTAACTGCGATAGCGTCTATCTTACACCGAGTCTCTGGCGTAATTACCTTCGTTGCCGTGGGTATCCTCCTCTGGCTGCTGGGCCTGTCACTCTCTTCCCAAGAGGGGTTCCTGCAGGCGGCCGCCATCATGAATAGCTTCATCGTCAAATTCATATTCTGGGGCATCCTCACGGCGCTGGCCTATCACATTTGCGGTGGCATCCGTCACTTGTTAATGGATTTTGGCTACATCGAAGAGAGTTTGGCCGCCGGCACCCGTTCCGCCCAGGTGGCGATCGGTCTGACCGTCGTGCTGTCAGTTCTGGCTGGAGTCCTCGTATGGTAAACAACGTTTCTGCATTAGGGCGCAACGGCGTGCACGATTGGCTGCTGCTGCGTGCTTCCGCTATCATCATCACCCTGTACGTCCTGTATATCCTGGGCTTTTTCGTCACGGCTCCGGAACTCACTTATGACATCTGGCGCGGTTTCTTCGCCACTTCCATTACGAAAGTGTTCACTCTGCTGACCTTGCTGTCGATTCTGGTTCACGCCTGGATCGGGCTGTGGCAGGTGCTGACGGACTATGTCAAGCCGCTGGCGGTTCGCCTGGTGTTGCAGCTGGCTGTCGTGGTCGCGTTGCTGGTCTATTTACTGTACGGAACAATCGTAGTGTGGGGTGCTTAAATGAAACTGCCAGTCAGAGAGTTTGATGCCGTCGTAATCGGCGCCGGCGGTGCGGGCATGCGTGCCGCGCTGCAAATTTCCCAAGCGGGCTCGACCTGTGCCCTGCTGTCCAAAGTTTTCCCGACCCGTTCCCATACCGTGTCCGCCCAGGGCGGCATCACCGTCGCGCTCGGCAACAGCCACGAGGACAATTGGGAATGGCATATGTACGACACGGTGAAAGGTTCCGACTATATCGGTGACCAGGACGCCATCGAATATATGTGTAAAACCGGCCCGGAAGCGATTCTGGAACTGGAACACATGGGTCTGCCGTTCTCTCGCCTGGACGACGGCCGCATCTATCAGCGCCCGTTCGGCGGCCAGTCGCTGAACTTCGGCGGCGAGCAGGCGGCGCGTACCGCCGCCGCCGCCGACCGTACCGGCCACGCGCTCCTGCACACCCTGTACCAACAGAACCTGAAAAACCACACCACCATTTTCTCTGAGTGGTATGCGCTCGATCTGGTGAAAAACCAGGACGGCGCGGTGGTCGGCACCACGGCTATCTGCATCGAAACCGGTGAAGTGGTTTACTTCAAAGCCAAGGCCACCGTGCTGGCGACCGGCGGCGCAGGCCGTATTTACCAGTCCACCACCAACGCCCACATCAACACCGGCGACGGTGTCGGCATGGCGCTGCGCGCCGGCGTGCCGGTGCAGGACATGGAAATGTGGCAGTTCCACCCGACCGGCATCGCCGGCGCGGGCGTGCTGGTGACCGAAGGCTGCCGCGGCGAAGGCGGTTACCTGTTGAACAAACACGGCGAGCGCTTCATGGAGCGTTATGCGCCGAACGCCAAAGATCTGGCGGGGCGCGACGTGGTTGCCCGTTCGATCATGATCGAAATCCGCGAAGGCCGCGGCTGCGACGGTCCTTGGGGCCCGCACGCCAAGCTGAAGCTGGATCACCTGGGCAAAGAGGTGCTGGAATCCCGTCTGCCGGGCATTCTGGAGCTGTCCCGCACCTTCGCGCACGTCGATCCGGTGAAAGAGCCGATCCCGGTTATCCCAACCTGTCACTATATGATGGGCGGCATTCCGACCAAGGTGACCGGTCAGGCGCTGACCGTAAATGAGAAAGGCGAAGACGTGGTGATCCCTGGGCTGTTCGCCGTGGGCGAAATCGCCTGCGTATCGGTGCACGGCGCCAACCGTCTGGGTGGCAACTCGCTGCTGGACCTGGTGGTGTTCGGCCGTTCCGCCGGCATGCACCTGCAGGAATCGTTGGAAGAGCAGGGCGTGAGCCGTGACGCCAGCGACTCCGACGTGGAAGCTTCGCTTGATCGTCTGAACCGTTGGAACAATACCCGTTCCGGCGAAGACCCGGTCGAGATTCGCAAAGCGCTGCAGTCTTGCATGCAGCACAACTTCTCGGTATTCCGCGAAGGCGATGCGATGGCCAAGGGCCTGGAAGAACTGAAAGTGATCCGTGAACGTCTGAAGAACGCACGCCTGGACGATACCTCCAGCGAGTTCAACACCCAGCGCATCGAGTGCCTGGAGTTGGATAACCTGATGGAGACCGCGTATTCCACCGCCGTGTCGGCCAACTTCCGTACCGAGAGCCGTGGCGCGCACAGCCGCTTCGACTACCCGGAACGCGATGACGCCAACTGGCTGTGCCATTCGCTGTATCTGCCGCAATCGGAAAGCATGACGCGTCGTGAAGTGAACATGCAACCGAAGCTGCGCCCGGCATTCCCGCCGAAAGTGCGTTCTTACTAATTGCGGAGATCGACAGATGAAACTCGAATTTTCCATTTATCGCTACAATCCGGATGTCGACGACGCGCCGCACATGCAGGACTACACCCTGGAAGCGGAAGAAGGCCGTGACATGATGCTGCTGGATGCGTTGATCCAGCTGAAAGAAAAAGATCCGACCCTGTCGTTCCGTCGCTCATGCCGCGAAGGCGTGTGCGGTTCCGACGGCCTGAACATGAACGGTAAAAACGGCCTGGCGTGCATCACTCCGGTTTCGTCGCTGCGCAAAGGCAACGGCAAGATCGTGATCCGTCCGTTGCCGGGGCTGCCGGTGGTGCGCGATCTGGTGGTGGATATGGGGCAGTTCTACACCCAGTATGAAAAGATCAAGCCATACCTGCTGAACGACGGCAAGAATCCGCCGGCGCGTGAGCACCTGCAGTCGCCGGAACAGCGCGCCAAGCTGGACGGTCTGTACGAGTGCATCCTGTGCGCCTGCTGCTCGACTTCGTGCCCATCGTTCTGGTGGAACCCGGACAAGTTCATCGGGCCTGCCGGTCTGTTGGCGGCGTATCGCTTCCTGATCGACAGCCGTGACACGGAAACGCAAGAACGTTTAGATGATCTGGACGATGCTTTTAGTGTTTTCCGCTGCCATAGCATTATGAATTGTGTCAGTGTATGTCCTAAAGGCTTGAACCCGACGCGTGCAATCGGGCATATCAAGTCCATGCTGCTGCAACGCGGCGCATAAACGGAATGAGATGCTGCGCCGGGCTCTTTTCCGGCGCACATCCCATAGGGGAGGGAACCTCTAAAAACTGACCCGCGGCTGCGGCGCTATGCAGCCTGGTTCTTCCGCCGGTTTTTAGAGGTTCCTTGTAAGGGACCGCAAGGTCCATAACAGAACGTATCGGGCCGTCATGGCCGCAAGTACGTCGAGTGAACCGTTTTACGGCAAACCGTATTCATCACGGTAATTATGTTAACCACGGCGAAAACTAAAGCTTCAAAGCTTAAGGGATCATGATGCAGAACGGCGCAATGAAGGCCTGGCTGGATTCCTCCTATCTGGCGGGCGCGAACCAGTCTTACATAGAGCAGCTCTATGAAGATTTCTTAACCGATCCGGGTTCCGTTGAAGATAGCTGGCGTTCCATTTTTCAACAGCTACCAACCGCGGGTGTCAAACCCGATCAGCTCCACTCTCAAACGCGCGACTACTTCCGCCGCCTGGCGAAAGACTCCGCGCGCTACAACACCACCATCACCGATCCGGCAACCGACGCCAAACAGGTCAAGGTACTGCAGCTGATCAACGCCTTCCGCTTCCGCGGACATCAGCATGCCAACCTCGATCCGCTCGGCCTGTGGCAGCGTGAGCAAGTTCCTGACCTTGAGCCCGCTTACCACAACCTGACCGAAGCCGATTTCCAGGAAACCTTCAACGTGGGCTCTTTCGCCATCGGCAAAGAAACCATGAAGCTGGGCGATCTGTACGCCGCGCTGAAGCAGACCTACTGCGGTTCGATCGGCGCTGAATACATGCACATCACCAACACCGAAGAGAAACGCTGGATCCAGCAGCGCATCGAGTCGGTAGTGGGGCGCGCCAGCTTTACCGCCGACGAAAAACGCCGTTTCCTGAACGAGCTGACCGCTGCGGAAGGCCTGGAACGCTACCTGGGCGCCAAATTCCCGGGCGCCAAACGCTTCTCGCTGGAAGGCGGCGACGCGCTGGTGCCGATGCTGAAAGAGATGGTGCGCCACGCCGGCAAGAACGGCACGCGTGAAGTGGTGTTGGGCATGGCCCACCGCGGCCGTCTGAACGTGCTGATCAACGTGCTGGGCAAAAAGCCGGCCGACCTGTTCGACGAATTCGCCGGCAAGCATAAAGAACACCTCGGCACCGGTGACGTGAAATATCACCAGGGCTTCTCCTCCGACGTGGAAACCGAAGGCGGCATGGTTCACCTGGCGCTGGCGTTCAACCCGTCGCACCTGGAGATCGTCAGCCCGGTGGTCATGGGGTCGGTTCGCGCCCGTCGCGATCGTCTGGACGAAGCGCGCAGCAACATGGTGCTGCCGATCACCATCCACGGCGACGCCGCCATTACCGGCCAGGGCGTGGTTCAGGAAACCCTGAACATGTCTCAGGCTCGCGGCTACGAAGTGGGCGGCACCGTGCGCATCGTCATCAACAACCAGGTTGGCTTCACCACCTCCAACCCGCTGGATGCGCGCTCTACCGAATATTGCACCGACATCGCCAAAATGGTTCAGGCGCCGATCTTCCACGTTAACGCGGACGATCCGGAAGCCGTGGCCTTCGTCACTCGCCTGGCGTTGGATTTCCGTAACACCTTTAAGCGTGACGTGATGATCGATCTGGTCTGCTACCGTCGCCATGGGCACAACGAGGCCGATGAGCCGAGCGCCACCCAGCCGGTGATGTATCAGAAGATCAAGAAACATCCTACGCCGCGCAAAATCTACGCTGACATTCTGACCGAACAGAAAGTGGCCAGCCTGGAAGATGCCACGGAAATGGTCAACCTGTATCGTGATGCGCTCGACCGCGGCGATTGTGTGGTTGAAGAATGGCGTCCGATGAATCTGCACTCCTTCACCTGGTCGCCGTACCTGAACCACGAGTGGGACGAAGAGTACCCGAGCAAGGTTGAGATGAAGCGTCTGCAGGAACTGGGCCGCCGCATCAGCACCGTGCCGGAAGCGATCGAAATGCAGTCACGCGTGGCGAAAATCTACGCTGACCGCGCCGAGATGGCGGCGGGCAACAAGCCGTTCGACTGGGGCGCCGCCGAAACGCTGGCCTACGCCACCATGGCGGATGAAGGCATTCCAATCCGCATCTCCGGCGAAGACGCCGGCCGCGGCACCTTCTTCCACCGTCACGCGGTGGTGCACAACCAGAAAAACGGTTCGGTCTATGTTCCGCTGGCGAATATCCACAGCGGCCAGGGCGAATTCAAGGTCTGGGACTCCGTGCTGTCTGAAGAGGCGGTGCTGGCGTTCGAATACGGCTACGCCACGGCGGAACCGCGCACGCTGACCATCTGGGAAGCGCAGTTCGGCGACTTCGCCAACGGCGCGCAGGTTGTTATCGACCAGTTCATCAGCTCCGGCGAGCAAAAATGGGGCCGTATGTGCGGCCTGGTGATGCTGCTGCCGCACGGCTATGAAGGCCAGGGCCCAGAGCACTCCTCCGCGCGTCTGGAACGTTATCTGCAGCTATGCGCTGAGCAGAACATGCAGGTGTGCGTCCCGTCCACGCCGGCGCAGGTTTACCACATGCTGCGTCGTCAGGCGCTGCGCGGTATGCGTCGTCCGCTGGTGGTGATGTCGCCGAAGTCGCTGCTGCGTCATCCGCTGGCGGTCTCTTCGCTGGACGAGCTGGCCAACGGCACCTTCCTGCCGGCGATCGGCGAGATCGACGATTTGGATCCGAAAGCGGTCAAGCGCGTCGTGCTGTGCTCCGGTAAGGTTTACTACGACCTGCTGGAACAGCGTCGCAAGAACGAGCAGAAAGACGTGGCCATCGTGCGCATCGAGCAGCTGTATCCGTTCCCGCATCAGGCCGTGCAAGCCGTGCTGGAGCAATACTCGCACGTGCATGACTTCGTCTGGTGTCAGGAAGAGCCGCTGAACCAGGGCGCCTGGTACTGCAGCCAACACAACTTCCGTGAAGTGGTGCCGTTCGGGGCTTCTTTACGTTACGCAGGACGTCCGGCCTCCGCCTCTCCGGCGGTGGGTTATATGTCCGTACACCAGAAGCAGCAGCAGGCTCTGGTGAATGATGCGCTGAATATTGACTAATGTTCGCTCGCTTGCCGGCCGAGGGGCCGGCAAGCAGATGATAAAAAACTTAAGGGAAAGCTAAATGAGTAGCGTAGATATTCTGGTTCCTGACCTTCCTGAATCGGTTGCCGATGCGACCGTAGCCACCTGGCACAAGAAACCGGGCGACAGCGTTCAGCGTGACGAAGTCCTGGTTGAAATCGAAACCGACAAAGTGGTGTTGGAAGTGCCGGCCAGTGAAGCGGGTATTCTCGATGCTATCGTGGAAGAAGAGGGCGCGACCGTACTGTCTCGCCAGCTGCTCGGCCGCATCCGTCCGGGCGACAGCTCCGGCAAGCCGACCGCTGAGAAGAGCCAGGAGAAAGAAGCCACGCCTGCACAGCGCGCGACCGCGAGCCTGGAAGAAGAAAGCAATGACGCGCTCAGCCCGGCGATTCGCCGCCTGATTGCTGAACACGATCTCGATGCCGGCGCCATCAAAGGCACCGGCGTGGGTGGCCGCATTACGCGTGAAGACGTGGAAGCGCACCTGGCCAAAGGCGGCGCCGCTGCCAAACCAGCCGCCGCTGAAGCCGCGCCGCAGCCTGCTCTGGCCGGCCGCAGCGAAAAACGCGTGCCGATGACCCGCCTGCGCAAACGCGTCGCCGAGCGTCTGCTGGAAGCGAAAAACAGCACCGCGATGTTGACCACCTTCAACGAAATCAACATGCAGCCGATCATGGATCTGCGCAAGCAGTACGGCGAAGCCTTCGAGAAACGCCACGGCGTGCGTCTGGGCTTCATGTCCTTCTACATCAAGGCGGTGGTTGAAGCGCTGAAGCGTTTCCCGGAAGTGAACGCGTCGATCGACGGTTCCGACGTGGTTTACCACAACTACTTCGACATCAGCATCGCGGTTTCTACTCCGCGCGGCCTGGTGACGCCGGTACTGCGCGATGTGGACGCCATGAGCATGGCTGACATCGAGAAGAAAATCAAAGAGCTGGCCGTTAAGGGCCGCGACGGCAAACTGACCGTGGAAGAGCTGACCGGCGGTAACTTCACCATTACCAACGGCGGCGTATTCGGCTCCCTGATGTCCACCCCGATCATCAACCCGCCGCAGAGCGCCATCCTGGGCATGCACGCCATCAAAGATCGCCCAATGGCGGTCAATGGTCAGGTGGTGATCCAGCCGATGATGTATCTGGCGCTGTCTTATGACCACCGCCTGATCGACGGTAAAGAATCCGTCGGTTATCTGGTGACGGTCAAAGAGATGCTGGAAGATCCGGCTCGTCTGCTGCTGGACGTCTAGTAACCCTTGCCGGGCGCGGCATGCCGCGCCCGCACTCTGTGCTATGTGGCCGGAAAACCATGCGGTTTACCGCGTAATAATGGTCCGGCTAAAAACCTTCAGAACTGAATGGATAGAACATCATGAATTTACACGAATATCAGGCAAAACAGCTGTTTGCTCGGTATGGCATGCCGGCACCAACCGGTTACGCCTGTACCACTCCGCGTGAAGCAGAAGAAGCCGCATCCAAAATCGGCTCCGGCCCGTGGGTGGTGAAATGTCAGGTTCATGCTGGCGGCCGCGGTAAAGCGGGCGGCGTTAAAGTCGTCAACAGCAAAGAAGATATCCGTGCCTTCGCGGAAGCCTGGTTGGGCAAACGTCTGGTGACTTACCAGACTGACGCGCTGGGCCAGCCGGTTAACCAGATCCTGGTAGAAGCGGCGACCGACATCGATAAAGAGCTGTACCTGGGCGCCGTTGTAGACCGCGCGACCCGTCGCATCGTATTCATGGCGTCTACCGAAGGCGGCGTGGAAATCGAGAAAGTGGCGGAAGAAACCCCGGAACTGATCCACAAAATGACCATCGATCCGCTGGCGGGTCCACAGCCTTATCAGGGCCGTGAGCTGGCCTTCAAACTGGGCCTGACCGGCAAGCAAGTCAGCCAGTTCGCCAAGATCTTCATGGGTCTGGCGACGCTGTTCCTGGAGCGCGACCTGGCGATGGTTGAGATCAACCCGCTGGTGATCACCAAGCAGGGCGATCTGGTGTGCCTGGACGGCAAACTGGGCGCCGACGGCAACGCCCTGTTCCGTCAGCCTGAACTGCGTGAAATGCGTGACCCTTCGCAGGAAGACGAGCGTGAATCCCGTGCGGCTCAGTGGGAGCTGAACTACGTTGCCCTCGACGGCAACATCGGCTGCATGGTGAACGGCGCCGGTCTGGCGATGGGCACCATGGACATCGTTAAACTGCACGGCGGCGAACCGGCCAACTTCCTGGACGTTGGCGGCGGCGCGACCAAAGAGCGCGTGACCGAAGCGTTCAAAATCATCCTGTCCGACGACAAGGTGAAAGCGGTTCTGGTTAACATCTTCGGTGGTATCGTACGTTGCGATCTGATCGCTGACGGCATCATCGGCGCAGTGGCTGAAGTGGGCGTTAACGTCCCGGTCGTTGTGCGCCTGGAAGGGAACAATGCCGAACTGGGCGCCAAGAAACTGGCGGACAGCGGCCTGAATATCATTGCTGCGACCAGCCTGACTGATGCGGCTCAGCAAGTTGTTGCAGCAGTGGAGGGTAAATAATGTCCATCTTAATCGATAAAAACACCAAAGTAATTTGCCAGGGCTTCACCGGTAGCCAGGGGACTTTCCACTCCGAACAAGCTATCGCTTACGGCACCAAAATGGTTGGCGGCGTCACCCCGGGCAAAGGCGGCACTCAGCACCTGGGTCTGCCGGTGTTCAACACCGTGCGCGAAGCGGTTGAAGCGACCGGCGCGACGGCCTCCGTCATCTACGTTCCAGCGCCGTTCTGCAAAGACTCCATTCTGGAAGCGATCGATGCCGGCATCAAACTGATCATCACCATCACCGAAGGCATCCCGACCCTGGACATGCTGACTGTGAAAGTGAAGCTGGACGAAGCCGGCGTGCGCATGATTGGGCCGAACTGCCCAGGCGTGATCACCCCGGGCGAGTGCAAAATCGGCATCATGCCTGGCCACATCCACCTGCCGGGCAAAGTGGGCATCGTTTCCCGCTCCGGCACCCTGACCTATGAAGCGGTGAAACAAACCACCGATGCCGGTCTGGGCCAGTCCACCTGCGTGGGCATCGGCGGCGACCCGATCCCGGGCTCCAACTTCATCGATATCCTGAAGATGTTCCAGCAGGATCCGCAGACCGAAGCGATCGTGATGATCGGTGAGATCGGCGGCAGCGCTGAAGAAGAAGCGGCAGCTTACATCAAAGAACACGTCACCAAACCGGTTGTCGGCTACATCGCCGGCGTAACCGCGCCGAAAGGCAAGCGTATGGGCCACGCGGGCGCCATCATCGCAGGCGGCAAGGGCACGGCGGACGAGAAGTTTGCTGCGCTGGAAGCGGCGGGCGTGAAAACCGTTCGCAGCCTGGCGGACATCGGCGACGCGGTAAAAGCGGTGCTGAAGCGCTAAGCATTGAGTACGAAATAACACTATCTCGACATGTTTGGCCACCCATTGGGTGGCCTTTTTTATGGGGGAAGATCAGAAATCGTTGAGCGCCTTGATCAGCGCGATCCGATCCTGCAGGCGGCGCTGCCGCACCGGATCCGCGGCGGTTTGCCGCTGTTGCTCCAGCGAGGTGAGGGCGGTGCGGTAATCGTCGGCATTGTTGAACAGCGCGTCTTTGACGTTGATCGAGGCGACGTTGGTGTAGCGCCCGTCGTCGGTGGTCGGCACCTGGATAACGCCTTCATTGAGCAGCCGTTTGACGATCGCCCGCTGCGGTTCGTATCCTTCCATGCCAACCAGTTTCCAGCGCTGCGGCGGCACGCTCTGATACTGGCCGTGTTTCACTTCCGTCAGGTAGCGCAGAGTCAGGTTGCGAATGGTGCCTTCTTCTTCACCGTATTGCGCTTTGCTGTCGAACAGCACCGGGAAGGATTGCCCCTCCAGCGCGCCGCCCTTCTGCGTCAGATGGCCCATACGGTAACTGTTCATGCCCAGGCGGATCGGCATGTCATCGGTGACCGGCGTGCCGTCTGCCAGGCGCAGACTGATGATGCGTGAACCGGCCGGTTGACGCAGATCGATAGTGTAAGTGACGCCGTCGAAGAAATCGTTGGTGGAATATTTGGACGAGCGCCGCGCCGGGTTAAAGCTGTAGGTGACGTCGCCCGGCTGCAGCTGATTGAAATAATCGGCAGACCACTCCATGTAGCGTTTAAGCGCTTTGCCGTTGAGCTGATAAACGGTGATCTCGCCGCCGGCGTATTGGTAGTTAAAGGCGATATCCTTGGCCTTGATGTCGCCGACATCCAGTTTGGCGCGATCGTTGTCGATCTGCAGGGCGATCACCTGCGCCAGCGGTGCATAGTGACGGGCGGCCTGCTGAAATAACTCACTGATGCCGGTATCCTGAACGTGTACCTGAGGAATGCCGCGGAACTCGTCGGCAGGCACCAGATCGCTGCCGCTCAGCTTCGCCACGACTCGGTTGGCGTTGGCGCGCAAAATGTCATGATACGGCTGGTAGAGAGCCTGCATGGCGCTGTCCGGCGCCAGCCCCTTGATGGAATAGGTGTAGCTGTTTTTGTCGATCAGCGTGAATTTGCCATCGCGGCGTTCAAATTGCAGGTCAATGCGTGACAGCGCGCGACCGTACTTATCCGGCTCCGTGATGATGACGCCGTTCACCACCGCTTTGTCGATTTTCACATGCATGTGGCCGGCGACGATCGCCGCCAGCTCCGGGTTGGCGTTGGCGATGTCCGCCACGCCGGTGCCGGGGCGCTGGTTCTCGTTGTCGATGCCCATATGCGCGACCAGCACGATCGCGTCGACCTGGCCGTCGATCTGCCTGATGACCTGTTTCACCGCCTGTACCGGATCGGTGAAGTTCAGCCCTTTGATGCGATCGGTGCCCTTGGCGAATTCTGCAGTCATCGGCGTGTCCATGCCGATGATGCCGATCTTCACGCCCTGGCGTTCGAGGATGGTATAGGCCGGCAGATAAGGTTTGCCGCTGTCCCAGACGATGTTGCCCGCCAGCGCCGCGCCTTTAAACTGTTTGAGCGACGTGGCCAGCGCCGGCAGACCGAAGTCGAATTCGTGGTTGCCCATCACCCAAACGTCGTAGTCAAGCGCGTTGAGGCCCAGCATCATCGGGCTGATGGCCTCCTGTTTGAAGGTTTCGACGAAGTTGCCCTGGATGGTGTCGCCGGCGTCCACCAGAATCAGGTTGGGCTGTTCGGCACGCACCTTTTTGACCTGGGTGGCTATCTGGCTCAGGCTGCCCGCCAGGTTTTCCGTGTCACTGGCGTAGTCCCAGGGCACGAAAGTGCCGTGCAGATCGGAGGTGCCCAACAGGGTGATATTTACCGTTTCGGCGGCCATGGCGTTTCCCGAGAGTCCCAAGACAGAGGCAAAGATGATTTTTTTCATAAGTTATTGTCACTCAATGCAATTTTAACATAAGTGGTCATTTTGCTACAAAATCGCAACCTTTACGATCCCATTGCGAGAAATAGACTAATATTGGAGAGAGATTTGTTGTTTTGTGACTGCTATCACTGTCACGGCTTATTGGAAATAAAAGGTTAATTATGTCGCATAATAAGTGCGTAATAATACAATGGCGGCTCTTTTGAATTACATTTATTTAACACAAAAATATCATTAAAAAACAATTAAACCATTGCGCAACATGACCCTAAGAAAATTATGCGAAATGTGCTGATGAATATGGAAATAATATGCGGATAGGCTTAAATTGTCTCAGATCAAATTAGGCCGAAGTACCTCTTTCGGCTAAGATTTGACCTGTAACCAAAAGTCCAACCCACGTCACGTAAAAACCTATTTATTGTGTGGGATTGGGCGAGTATCATCCATGTTGTGATTATGGATGGTTGATCTTGTTGCATTTGTTACCCGTTGTCGGTTTTCAGTGGCGTGCTTGTCGACGGCCCGTGCGGGCTATTGGCCGAGTGTGCGGTTGAAAGCGGAGAAGCTGGATCAAATTTGTTGTGTTTAAGGGCATTCACTGCGGGGCGTTACTGGCGGCTTTGAAAGAAGCGTGCCGATAACCGCGTGTCGGAGTCTTCCTGCGAGGAGCAAGGAGTCAAGATGTTTGATATTGTCGAACTGTCGCGCTTACAGTTTGCTTTAACGGCGATGTACCATTTCTTATTTGTCCCATTAACGCTCGGTATGGCGTTCTTGCTGGCAATTATGGAAACGGTATATGTCCTGTCTGGCAAACAAATCTATAAAGACATGACCAAATTCTGGGGAAAGTTATTTGCGATTAACTTTGCTCTGGGTGTGGCCACCGGTTTGACCATGGAGTTCCAGTTCGGGACTAACTGGTCATATTTCTCTCATTACGTCGGCGATATCTTCGGGGCCCCACTGGCTATCGAAGGTCTGATGGCGTTCTTCCTTGAATCGACGCTGGTCGGCCTGTTCTTCTTCGGCTGGGATCGTCTGAGCAAGGTGCAGCACATGGCGGTAACCTGGTTCGTGGCCCTCGGCTCCAACCTGTCCGCGCTGTGGATCCTGGTCGCCAACGGCTGGATGCAGAACCCGATCGCGTCGGATTTCAACTTCGAAACCATGCGCATGGAGATGGTCAGCTTCTCCGAGTTGGTGCTTAACCCGGTTGCGCAGGTGAAATTCGTTCACACCGTGGCCGCAGGCTACACCACCGGCGCCATGTTCGTGCTGGGCATCAGCGCTTACTACCTGCTGAAGGGCCGCGACATCGCTTTCGCCAAACGCTCCTTCGCCATCGCCGCCAGCTTCGGCATGGCTGCGGTGCTGTCGGTGATCGTGCTGGGTGACGAATCCGGTTACGAAATGGGCGACGTACAGAAAACCAAACTGGCCGCCATCGAAGCGGAGTGGGATACCCAGCCGGCGCCGGCGTCCTTCACCCTGTTCGGCATCCCCGATCAGGACAAGATGGAAAACTCCTTCTCTATTCAGATCCCGTATGCGCTTGGCCTGATCGCCACGCGTTCCACCGACACTCAGGTCACCGGCCTGAAAGATCTGCTGGCGCAACATGAAGTGCGCATCCGCAACGGCATGAAAGCCTACCAGCTGCTGGAAGAGCTGCGCGGCGGCAATACCGATCCTGCGGTGCGTGCGGAATTCAACAAAACCAAGCAAGACCTGGGCTACGGCATGCTGCTGAAGCGTTATACCCCGAACGTCAGCGACGCGACGGAAGCGCAGATCCAGCAGGCGACCAAGGACTCCATTCCACGCGTGGCGCCGCTGTACTTCGCCTTCCGCATCATGGTGGCCTGTGGCGTGCTGATGCTGCTGATTATCGGTCTGTCCTTCCTGAGCGTGGTGCGCGGCCGCATCGGCCAGAAAAAATGGCTGTTGCGTGCGGCGCTGTATGGCTTGCCGCTGCCGTGGATCGCGGTGGAAGCCGGCTGGTTCGTGGCGGAATACGGCCGTCAACCGTGGGCGATTGGTGAGGTGCTGCCGACCGCAGTCGCCAACTCTTCGCTGACCGCGGGCGACATTCTGTTCTCGATGGGGCTGATTTGCGGCTTGTACACCCTGTTCCTGGTGGCTGAAATGTACCTGATGTTCAAGTTTGCGCGTCTGGGTCCAAGCAGCCTGAAAACCGGCCGCTACCACTTTGAACAACCGACTGCCGCCGTGCAGGAAGCGCGCTAAACAGGAGTCCACGTATGTTTGACTATGAAGTACTGCGATTTATCTGGTGGGTGCTGGTTGGCGTACTGCTGATCGGCTTCGCCGTCACCGACGGTTTCGACATGGGCGTCGGCATCCTCGTGCGCATCATCGGTAAAACCGATACCGAGCGCCGGGTGATGATCAACTCCATCGCCCCTCACTGGGACGGTAACCAGGTGTGGCTGATCACCGCCGGCGGCGCGCTGTTCGCCGCCTGGCCGATGGTCTACGCAGCGGCCTTCTCGGGCTTCTACGTCGCCATGATCCTGGTGCTGGCGGCGTTGTTCTTCCGCCCGGTCGGTTTTGACTACCGTTCCAAACTGGAGAGCAGCCGCTGGCGCAACATGTGGGACTGGGGCATCTTCATCGGTTCCTTCGTGCCTGCGTTGGTGTTCGGCGTGGCGTTCGGCAACCTGCTGCAGGGCGTGCCGTTCCATGTGGACGAGTACCTGCGTCTGTTCTACACCGGCAACTTCTTCCAGCTGCTGAATCCGTTCGGTCTGTTGGCGGGCGTGGTCAGTCTGACCATGCTGGTCACTCAGGGCGCGACCTATCTGCAGATGCGCACCACCGGCGAGATCCACCTGCGGTCACGCGCCGCAGCGCAGATCGCGACGCTGATCATGGCGGTATGCTTCCTGCTGGCGGGCGTGTGGCTGGTGAAAGGCATTGACGGCTACGTGATCACTTCGGCGCTGGACACCATGGCGGAATCCAACCCGCTGCGTAAAGAAGTGGCGCATCAGGCCGGCGCATGGCTGATCAACTTCAACAAGTATCCGCTGCTGTGGGCTTTGCCTGCACTGGGCGTAGTGCTGCCGTTGTTCACCATCCTGTTCTCGCGCCTGGAGAAAGGCGCGCTGGCGTTCGTCACCTCGTCGCTGACCATCGCCTGCGTCATCCTCACCGCCGGGGTCACCATGTTCCCGTTCGTGATGCCGTCCAGCACCGTGCCTAACGTCAGCCTGACCATGTGGGACGCGACGTCGAGCCTGTTGACGCTGAAAGTGATGACCGTCGTGGCGGCGATTTTCGTGCCTATCGTTTTGGCGTACACCAGCTGGTCGTACTACAAAATGTTCGGTCGTCTCGACAAGAACTACATCGAAAACAACAAGCATTCGCTGTACTAAGGATAAGGAGCTAAACCATGTGGTATTTTGCCTGGATTCTCGGAACGCTTCTTGCCTGCGCCTTCGGCATCATCACGGCGCTGGCGCTTGAGCAGAGCGAAGCGACCAAAGCTCAGCAAGACGGTAAGTAATGAGCTCGTCCGTGATTGACAAGCTGTACGCTGTCACCGACAAGGGCCCGGTTCGGGCCCTTTCCCTGGCGCTGGCGTTGATTTTGGCGGGGTGCGTGTTCTGGGATCCGACGCGTTTCGCCGCCAAAACCAGCTCGCTGGAGATTTGGGAAGGGCTGTTGCTGATTTGGGCCGTCTGCGCCGGAGTGATCCACGGCTTCGGATTCCGCCCGCAGCGCAGCGTCTGGCGCGCTTTTTTCGCGCCGCTTCCTGCAATTGTGATCTTGTGCGCAGGATTACTTTACGTTTCTTTATAATCTCCCCGATGTCCCCACGTTATGGGCCCTCACGGCCCATAATTATTTTCATTCCCATCTTGTAACCCATTCCCAACCCGATCTGTCTTGCGTATAGTAGCAGCGTTAAATTGCATTGCTGGGAAGTAGAGTGAGTAATACGTTGTTTCGATGGCCGGTTCGCGTTTACTACGAGGATACCGATGCCAGTGGTGTGGTCTATCACGCCCGCTACGTCGCCTTTTTTGAAAGAGCGCGCACAGAGATGCTGCGTCAGCACAACTTTCATCAACAGCAGCTGCTCAGTGAACAAGTCGCTTTTGTCGTCCGGCGCATGACGGTGGATTATCTGGCTCCGGCTCGTCTCGACGAGCAACTGGAGGTCCAGAGTGAAATCACCTCTCTGCGCGGGGCTTCTCTCACGTTTGCTCAACGCATTGTCAATTCTGACGGGGCCCTACTGAGCCAGGCAGATGTCCTGATTGCCTGTATTGATCCACACCAAATGAAGCCAAGAGCGCTTCCTAAGTCTATTGTCGCGGAGTTTAAGCAGTGACTGACATGAACATCCTAGATTTATTCTTGAAGGCGAGCCTGCTGGTTAAGCTTATCATGTTGATTTTGATATGCTTCTCGGTAGCCTCTTGGGCGATCATCATTCAGCGCACCCGCATCCTCAATGCGGCGACGCGTGACGCCGAAGCCTTTGAAGACAAATTCTGGTCCGGTATCGAGCTTTCCCGTCTGTACCAGGAAAGTCAGGCGCGTCGCGATAGCCTGACCGGTTCCGAGCAGATCTTCCATTCCGGCTTCAAAGAGTTCGCCCGCCTGCACCGCGCCAACAACCATGCGCCGGAGTCGGTGATCGAAGGGGCGTCGCGTGCGATGCGCATTTCGATGAACCGCGAGCTGGAAACGCTGGAAACCCATATTCCGTTCCTCGGCACCGTCGGTTCGATCAGTCCGTACATCGGCCTGTTCGGCACCGTGTGGGGGATCATGCACGCCTTTATCGCGCTGGGCGCGGTGAAGCAAGCCACGCTGCAGATGGTGGCGCCGGGTATCGCCGAAGCGCTGATCGCCACCGCGATCGGTCTGTTCGCCGCCATCCCGGCGGTAATGGCCTATAACCGTCTCAACCAGCGCGTCAACAAGCTTGAGCAGAATTACGACAACTTTATGGAAGAGTTCACCGCTATTCTGCATCGTCAGGCCTTCTCCAGCGACAGCAAATAAGTAGGAGGTAGCATGGCGAGAGTACGTGGACGTAGTCGGCGCGAGCTGAAGTCCGAAATTAACATCGTTCCGCTGCTCGACGTGTTGCTGGTGCTGCTGCTGATCTTTATGGCAACTGCGCCAATCATCACGCAGAGCGTGGAGGTTGACCTGCCGGACGCCACCGATTCCAAAACGGTGTCCAGCGATGACAATCCGCCGGTGATCCTCGAGGTTTCCGGCGTAGGTCAATACACCCTGGTGGTGGATCACAACCGTATGGAGCTGCTGCCGCCTGAACAAGTCGCGGCCGAAGCCAAGTCGCGTTTGGCGGCTAACCCGAAAACGGTCTTTTTGATCGGCGGTGCGAAGGAAGTCCCTTACGATGAGATTATCAAGGCATTGAATATTCTCCATCAGGCGGGCGTGGCTTCCGTGGGGCTGATGACCCAGCCGATCTGACCGTAAGGCGAACGGCAACCCGGTTCCTGCGCTGCGGCCCAGGAACCCCGTATAAGCAACACCAGTTTTTGGGAATCTATTTTGGTAAAGGCAACTGAGCAAAACGATAAGCTGAACCGCGCCGTTATTGTTTCGGTCGTTCTGCACTTCATACTGATTGCCCTGCTGATTTGGGGATCGCTGCAGGAAAAGGTCGACATGAGCGCCGGCGGCGGCGGCGATGGTTCTGTAGTGGGCGCGGTGATGGTCGATCCCGGCGCGGTGGTGGAGCAGTACAACCGCCAGCAGCAGCAGAGCAACGATGCGCAGCGTGCCGAGAAGCAGCGCCAGAAAAAAGCGGAGCAACAGGCCGAAGAGCTTCAGCAGAAGCAGGCGGAGCAGCAGCAGCGCCTGAAAGAGCTGGAGAAAGAGCGTTTGGCGGCGCAGGAGAAAGCCGCGCAGAACGCCAAGGCGCAGGCTGAGCAACAGCAGAAGGCGGCGGAGCAGCAGAAGCAGGCCGCCGAGCAGCAAAAAGCGGCGGAAGCCGCCGCAGCGAAAGCCAAAGAGCAACAGAAGGTCGCCGAAGCCGCCGCCGCCAAGGCGAAGGCCGAAGCGGACAAGGTCGCCAAGGCGCAGGCGGACGCGCAGAAGAAAGCCGAAGCGGAAGCCAAGAAAGAAGCGGCCGCCGCTGCCGCCGCCAAGAAACAGGCGGAAGAGGCGAAGAAAGCCGCCGCCGCTGCCGCAGAGCAAAAAGCTGCAGAGGCCGCGGAGAAGAAAGCGGCTGCTGAAGCCGAGAAAAAAGCCGCAGCGGAAGCCGAGAAGAAGGCTGCCGCCGAGGCAGAGAAGAAAGCGGCCGCCGCTGAGAAAGCTGCGGCAGCCAAGAAAGCGGCTGCAGAGAAGAAAAAAGCCGCCGCCGAGGCTGCGAAGCAATCGGCGGAAGTTGATGACCTGTTTGGTGGCCTGGCGGACGGCAAGAACGCGCCGAAAGGTGGTGGCAAGCAGAAGGGTGACGGTAAACCGGCTGGCCAGGGCAATGCCAAAGCGGCTGGGGCCAGCGGGGCGGAAATCAATGGCTATCTTGGCCAGATTACCGCTGCGATTCAAAGCAAGTTCTACGATGCGGATCTGTACAAGGGCCGTAAATGTGACCTGCGAATCAAGCTGGCGCCGGACGGTTTTCTGGTAGACGTAAAATCTGAAGGGGGCGATCCGGCCCTGTGTCAGGCGGCGATAGCCGCGGCGAAACAGGCGAAGATCCCTAAACCGCCAAGCCAGGCGGTGTATGAGGTGTTTAAGAATGCTCCCCTTACGTTCAAGCCGCAATAATGGTTGTTTGAGCTGAGTAATATCACAGGGATGTACTAAGGTAACCAACAGGGATTATGTAGTTTTACGTGAGTTGGTTTGTTAAAATTCTGCTAATTTATCGCAGGCATCCCGCCTGGATAAGGGAGATGAGATGAAGCAGGCATTTCGAGTAGCGCTAGGTTTTTTAATTCTGTGGGCGTCCGTGTTGCACGCGGAAGTTCGCATTGAAATCACCCAAGGGGTCGACTCCGCTCGTCCGATTGGCGTGGTGCCGTTTAAATGGGCGGGCCCAGGCACGCCGCCGGAAGATATCGGCAAGATTGTCGGCGCGGATCTGCGCAACAGCGGCAAATTCAACCCTATCGACGTGGCGCGCATGCCGCAGCAACCGACCTCCGCGTCTGAAGTGACGCCGGCGGCCTGGACTGCATTGGGCATCGACGCCGTAGTGGTCGGTCAGGTTCAACCTGGCGCCGACGGCAGCTACCTGATCTCCTACCAGTTGGTGGATACTTCGGGTTCGCCGGGCACCGTATTGGCGCAGAACCAGTATAAAGTGACCAAACAGTGGTTGCGTTATTCCGCCCATACCGCCAGCGACGAAGTGTTCGAGAAGCTGACCGGCATCAAGGGCGCGTTCCGCACCCGTATCGCCTACGTGGTGCAGACCAACGGCGGGAAATTCCCGTACGAGCTGCGCGTAGCGGATTACGACGGTTACAACCAGTTCACGGTGCACCGTTCGCCTGAGCCGCTGATGTCGCCGGCCTGGTCGCCGGACGGCAGCAAACTGGCTTACGTGACCTTCGAGAGCGGCCGTTCCGCGCTGGTGGTGCAAACCCTGGCTAACGGCGCCATCCGCCAGATCGCTTCGTTCCCGCGCCACAACGGTGCGCCGGCGTTCTCGCCGGACGGCAGCAAGCTGGCCTTCGCGCTGTCCAAGAGCGGCAGCCTGAACCTGTACGTGATGAACCTCGGCTCCGGCCAGATCACGCAACTGACCGATGGCCGCAACAACAACACCGAACCGACCTGGTTCCCGGATGGCCAGTCTCTGGCGTTTACCTCCGACCAGGGCGGGCGTCCGCAGATTTATAAAATCAGCGCCAGCGGCGGTGCCGCACAGCGTCTGACGTGGGAAGGCTCTCAGAACCAGGATTCTGAAGTCAGCTCCGATGGTAAATTCCTGGTGATGGTCAGCACCAACAGTGGTGCACAACACATCGCCAAACAAGATCTTGGATCAGGCGCCGTTCAGGTTTTGACCGGCACCTTCCTGGATGAAACGCCTAGTATTGCGCCAAACGGCACCATGGTGATCTATAGCTCCACGCAAGGTATGGGCTCCGTGCTGCAGTTGGTGTCAACTGATGGGCGTTTCAAAGCGCGTCTTCCGGCAACTGATGGACAGGTCAAATTCCCTGCCTGGTCGCCGTATCTGTGATGCATGTGTAAATATGTATGGCAAACTATAAAAGGATCAAAGAAATGCAACTGAACAAAGTGCTGAAAGGGCTTCTGCTGGCACTGCCAGTTCTGGCTGTAGCAGCTTGTAGTTCTAACAAAAGCGCGAACAACGACCAATCTGGTATGGGCGCTGGCGCCGGCACTGGTATGGAAAACGGCAGCAGCAACCTGTCTTCCGAAGAACAAGCTCGTCTGCAGATGCAAGAACTGCAGAAGAACAACATCGTTTACTTCGGCCTGGACAAGTATGACGTAAGCTCCGAATTCGCTCAGATGCTGGACGCGCACGCTGCATTCCTGCGTAACAACCCGTCTTACAAAGTGACCGTTGAAGGCCACGCTGACGAACGCGGCACGCCGGAATACAACATCGCTCTGGGTGAGCGTCGTGCTAACGCCGTTAAAATGTACCTGCAGGGTAAAGGCGTTTCCGCTGACCAGATCTCTATCGTTTCTTACGGTAAAGAAAAACCAGCAGTACTGGGCCACGACGAAGCGGCTTATGCTAAAAACCGTCGTGCCGTTCTGGTTTACTAAGAGAATCGCATGAACAGTAACTTCAGACGTCACCTGTTGAGTCTGTCGTTACTGGTTGGCGTAGCGGCCCCTTGGGCCGCTACTGCCCAAGCGCCAATCAGTAATGTCGGCTCCGGCTCGGTCGAAGACCGCGTCACCTCGCTTGAGCGCATCAGCAATGCTCAAGGCCAGCTTTTAAACCAACTCCAGCAACAACTCTCTGACAATCAACGCGACATTGATTCTCTCCGTGGGCAAATCCAGGAAAGCCAGTATCAGTTGAATCAGGTCGTTGAACGCCAGAAGCAAATCTATCAACAGATGGATAGCCTCAGCCAGGGCGGCGCTCAGAGCGCCTCTGCGGCAGCGGGCGCTGCCGGCGGGGCAGCCGCAGGCGCATCTTCCGATGCGGGCAGCAGCGCGCCTGCAGCCGCTTCTGCAACGCCGAGCGGCGGTGATGAGAACAGCGACTACAACGCCGCTGTTTCTCTGGCGCTGGAAAAAAAACAGTATGACCAGGCGATTTCCGCCTTTCAGTCCTTCGTAAAACAGTACCCGAAGTCTACTTACCAGCCCAACGCCAACTATTGGCTGGGCCAGTTGTTCTACAACAAGGGTAAAAAAGACGATGCGGCCTATTATTTTGCGGTGGTGGTGAAGAATTACGCTAAATCACCGAAGGCGCCGGACGCCATGTACAAGGTGGGTATCATCATGCAGGAAAAAGGGCAGGCCGATAAAGCCAAGGCCGTGTTCCAGCAGGTGATTAAACAATACCCAACCAGTGCGGCGGCCAAGCAGGCGAAAAGTCGCGTAGGCGGTTAACGGTTAGAAAAATGAGCCCAGAAGTTAGTCGATTTGACCGATTTCTGGGCTCATTCGCGTGAAGAACAAGCAGTTGAACGCATCGGTAAAAAATTTAGGTTGCGCTGCCAAGATAAATTAGTAATATATGCCGCCGTTGCCAAGACATCTTGCAAGATGTTAAAGCGGCAGGGAAATTGGGTCGTTAGCTCAGTTGGTAGAGCAGTTGACTTTTAATCAATTGGTCGCAGGTTCGAATCCTGCACGACCCACCAATTTCTGAAGTAGCAGTAACCACAACAGTGGGTGATTAGCTCAGTTGGTAGAGCATCTCCTTTACACGGAGGGGGTCGGCGGTTCGAGCCCGTCATCACCCACCACTGTTATGGGTCGTTAGCTCAGTTGGTAGAGCAGTTGACTTTTAATCAATTGGTCGCAGGTTCGAATCCTGCACGACCCACCATTCTTCGAGAATGGCTGCGATAGAGAATCGTAAAGGATGAGAACCGTAAAGGTTCGAGTCTCGCGAAGCGAGACAACATCACTCCGGTGATGGCCCGCAAGGGCGAGGCCAAAGGCCGAGTTATCCTGCACGACCCACCATTCTTCGAGAATGGCAGCTTCAGAATCGGTTTGATGTGGCAAAGTAAAGGTCCGAGTCGAGTACCCGTCGAGTTGTCCTGAACATCCCCATCCTTGTTTTCCGCGAGTCGGTTTTTGTAGCCTATTCGCCATCAGCAGTAAACCACATCAGTGGGTCGTTAGCTCAGTTGGTAGAGCAGTTGACTTTTAATCAATTGGTCGCAGGTTCGAATCCTGCACGACCCACCACTCTTTGATAGAGCAAGGTGTTAAATCGTCAGGATGAGAACCGTAGAGGTTCGAGTCTCGCGAAGCGAGACAACATCACCCCGGTGATGGCCCGCAAGGGCGAGGCCAAAGGCCGAGTTATCCTGCACGACCCACCACTCTTTGATAGAGCAGGATGTGAAAAATAGCAGTACCACAGCAGTGGGTGATTAGCTCAGTTGGTAGAGCATCTCCTTTACACGGAGGGGGTCGGCGGTTCGAGCCCGTCATCACCCACCACACTGCGGGTCGTTAGCTCAGTTGGTAGAGCAGTTGACTTTTAATCAATTGGTCGCAGGTTCGAATCCTGCACGACCCACCAATTCAGAAAAAAGCGCCTTTTGGCGCTTTTTTCGTTTCTGTAACACCCAAACCTGACTTATCCTCTTGCCAACAGAGTTTACCGAGTTGTGCAGGATGAGAACCGTAGAGGTTCGAGCATCGCGCAGCGATACGACAACGCGCAGCGTTGCCCACAGGGTGAGGCCACAGGCCGAATCAATCCTGCACGACCCACCAATTCAGAAAAAAGCGCCTTTTGGCGCTTTTTTCGCCTCTGCAGCACCCCAACCTGAATCCCTGCTTTCTCGTTTCAACTCTGCGCTAATCGGCATCCGGGTCTTCCCTGGGCGTTATGCGTCTTCGCCAGGCCATTATCCGCAGTGTTCTGCGCGGCTCATTCCAGTATTTTTAATCCATTAAACACTAAGTGCGCAAATTTGAAAATATCAGCGGACTTTTCGCGCAATTTTAGGTATTTTGTTTAGTATATAAAACCAAGGGCGTTGCGGCAGGCGATATTCAAATGGCAGGCGCCCAGCCTAGCATGAGATTGCAGCGATGAGTGAAATGTTTGATGTCAACGCGGCGGTGTATCCTTTCCCGCCCAAACCGGTACCGCTGGACGTAGCGGAAAAAGCCTTTTATCGCGAAAAGATCAAAACCTTGCTCAAGCAGCGCAATGCGGTGATGGTCGCCCACTACTATACCGATCCGGAAATCCAGGCGCTGGCGGAAGAAACCGGTGGCTGCGTGGCGGATTCGCTGGAAATGGCGCGCTTCGGCAGCGCCCATCCGGCTTCCACGTTGTTGGTGGCCGGCGTGCGCTTCATGGGGGAGACCGCCAAGATCCTCAGCCCGGAAAAACAGGTGCTGATGCCGACCCTGTTTGCCGAATGTTCGCTTGACCTGGGTTGCCCGGAAGAGGAGTTCCATGCGTTTTGCGATAGCCATCCCGATCGCACCGTGGTGGTCTATGCGAACACCTCGGCGGCGGTCAAAGCGCGCGCCGACTGGGTGGTGACCTCCAGCATCGCCGTCGAACTGATCGAGCATCTGGATAGTCTGGGCGAGAAAATTATCTGGGCGCCGGATCGCCATCTCGGCAGCTACGTGCAGAAGCAGACCGGCGCTGACGTGCTGTGCTGGCAAGGCGCCTGCATTGTCCATGACGAGTTCAAGACCCAGGCGCTGCGGCGCATGAAGGCGCTCTATCCGCAGGCGGCTATCCTGGTGCATCCCGAATCGCCTCAGGCGGTGGTCGAGCTGGCGGATGCGGTGGGGTCTACCAGCCAGTTGATTCAGGCGGCGAAAACATTGCCGCATCAACAGCTGATCGTCGCTACCGATCGCGGTATCTTTTACAAGATGCAGCAGGCCTGTCCGGACAAGGAGCTGTTCGAAGCGCCGACCGCCGGAGAAGGCGCGACCTGCCGCAGCTGCGCGCATTGCCCGTGGATGGCGATGAATGGCCTGAAGGCGATTGCCGAAGGTCTGGAGCAGGGGGGCGCACAGCATGAGATCCACGTGGACGCCGCGCTGCGTGAAAAGGCGCTGGTGCCGCTGAACCGCATGCTGGATTTCGCCGCTCAGCTTAAGATGCAGGTTAAAGGCAACGCTTAACCGTTTAAAAGGATGACCTCATGAGCTTCTTCAGTACCAGCAATATTCTGGTGCACATTCCGCTTGGCGCGGGCGGTTACGATCTGTCGTGGATCGAAGCCATCGGCACGCTGTTCGGATTGCTGTGCATCTGGTACGCCAGCAAGGAAAAAATCGTCAACTACCTGTTCGGCCTGATCAACGTCACGCTGTTCGCGGTGATTTTCTTCCAGATCCAGCTGTACGCCAGCCTGCTGCTGCAGCTGTTTTTCTTCGGCGCCAATATTTACGGTTGGTATGCCTGGAGCCGCCAGACGCAGGATAATCAGGCTGAGCTGCAGATCCGCTGGCTGCCGCTGCCGAAAGCGCTGGCTTGGGCGGCGGTGTGCGTCATCGGCATTGGCCTGATGACCTTTAACATCGACCGCGTGTTCGCCTGGCTGACGCAGATTGCGGTGGCGGTGATGCAAGGGCTGGGGCTGAACGTACAGATGCCGACGCTGCAGCCGGACGCCTTCCCGTTCTGGGATTCGGCGATGATGGTGCTGTCCATCGTGGCGATGATCCTGATGACGCGCAAGTACGTGGAAAACTGGCTGCTGTGGGTGGTGATCGATGTCATCAGCGTGGCGATCTTCGCTTACCAGGGCGTTTACGCGATGGCGCTGGAGTACGTCATTCTGACGTTGATCGCGCTGAACGGCTCCTGGCTGTGGATCAAGAGCGCCGGGCGCAACCATTCCAATCCGTTATCTTCCGCTCCGTAACAACGCAGAGGGCGCCGTGATGGCGCCCTCTTGGCTTAGTGGCGATGCCCCAGGTGCGAATGCGCCTCGGCATGTGAGTGTTCACTCGGCTCCGGCGCCCGATTGATACCGCAGTCCGGCGTCTCGCAGTGCCGGTACTCCATCTGAATGGTCACGTGGCCGATCTTGTAGTGTTGCAACAGATAAGCCTGGATGCGTTGCAACAGCCCATCGTGGTCATGTGGCGGGATCACCTGCGCATGCAGCGTCATCAGCTTCTGTTCGCCGATCTGCCAGACGTGTACGTGGTGGATATTGCGCACTTCCGGGATGTTCAGGCACAGGTCTTTTTGCAGCTTGGCGATATCGACCTCCTGCGGCGTGCCTTCCAGCAGCTCGTGGAAGCTCTCCTTCAGCAGCCGCCAGGCGCTGCGCAGCACCAGACAGGAGACCAACACCGACAGGATCGGGTCAATCGGCGTCCAGCCGGTGGCGAGAATAACGATGGCCGCGACGATAGCGCCCACCGAGCCGAGCAGGTCGCCCAGCACATGCAGCGCGGCGGCGCGCACGTTGATATTTTTCTCTTCGCTGCCGCGATGCAGCAGCCAGAAGGCGAACAGGTTCGCCAGCAGCCCCGCTATGGCGATGATCAGCATCGGGGTACCCATCACCGGCTGCGGTTCGAAGAAACGCCGTATCGCCTCCCACAGGATGAATACCACGATCACCAGCAGCGCCGCGGCGTTGAGGAAGGCCGCCAGCGTGGTCAGGCGCAGGTAGCCGAAGGTGTGGCGCGCGTTGGGTTTGCGCTGGGAGAAGTGCACCGCCATCAGCGCCACCAGCAGCGCGGCGGCGTCGGTCAACATATGGCCGGCGTCGGCCAACAGCGCCAGCGAGCCGGACAACAGGCCGCCGACCACCTCGGCCACCATAAAGACGGCGGTGACTAAAAAAGCGGTCAGTAGGCGTTTACTATTACTGTTACTGTCTTTCGGCAGGTGTACGTGTGGAGTGTCCGACATTATTCATCCTTATGCATAGCGAAAGAGGGGGCGGCGGCGAGCAGAGCGTCCAGCTCCGGTTCTATCTGCGCCACTAACGCCTTTAATTTAGTATAAGCGGCGGCGGCAAGCTCGCCCCGACGTGCGGTATCCACCAGCTGTTGGCACAGCTGCGCGGCTTCCGGCAGCTGCAGCATCAGCAGGCTGCCCTTGATGCGGTGTGCCGCCTGCTCCAGGCGAGGCCAGTCGTTCGCGGCGACGGCGTCCGCCAGCCGCTGCCGGTCTTGCCGCAGCGTATCGCCGAGCGTCTGCGCCAGCCGCTGCAGCATGGCGCGATCGCCGCCCGCCATTTCGGCCAGCGTTTGCCGTAGGTCAGTAAGGACTGACTTTTCTTCCTGAGCCTGCGGTTGCTGAGCCAATACCTGGCCGATCGCCGTCAGCGAAATCGGCTTGGTCAGGAAGTGATCGATCGCCACCAGCCCCGGCGGGATGCGGGTAAACTCCTGCACGTCCGCCGAACAGAGCACGATGCGGCAAGGCGGGCGCTGCAGCCGCTGTTCGTCGCGCCGGATCAGCCTGGCCAGCGTCAGGCCGTCCGGGCGCGGCATGTTATAGTCGATAAACAGCAGGTCAAACGGCTGCCGGCGCTGGGCCTTCAGCAGCGCATAGCCTTGTTCGAAGCGGGCGGGTTGCTGCCCGAAGTGGCGCAGTTGGCGTTCCAGCAGCAACAAATTGGTGGGATGATCGTCGATCAGCGCGGTACGCAAGGCGGAAGACGGCAGAGCAAAGGTGTGCTCCTCCTGAACGCCAGCCGGCGCGTCGCCGCTCAGCTCGACCGGTATCACTACCTCGACGCGGGTGCCGACGCCCGGCTGCGAGTGCAGCTCTATGCGGCCGCCCATCTGTTCGACGATTTCTTTGCAGATAGACAGGCCCAAACCGGTGCCTTGCACCGAGATGCGTTGCGCGCCGCGCGCGCGGTAAAACGGTTGAAACAGCTTGCCTACCTCATCGGCGGCGATGCCGCAGCCGCTGTCGTTCACCGTTAACTGCAACTCTCCCCGTCGTTCATCCTGCGCGCGCCAGCCGACCTCGACCTGAATGGTTCCGCGCGTCGTGAACTTTATCGCATTGTTTATCAGGTTGTTAGCCACCTGAAGTAAACGCTCACCATCAATGACCACCGCCTCCGGCAGCGCCGGATCTGCCGTCACCTTCAACGTCAACGGCCGTTCGCCGATAAGCGGCCGGTAAAGGGCGTCAATGCGAGCGACCCAGGGGCGCAGCGCCACCGGTTTTGGCGCCAACGTCAACGACCCGGTTTCCAGTCGGGCGTGATCCTGCAGGTCGTTGAGCAGGTTGAGCAGCGATGAGGCCGAACTGTAAATCACCGGCAGGCCTTCCGGCGCAGGTTGGCGTTTGAGTTCCAGTTCCAGCAGGCCAAGGATGGCGTGCATCGGCGTGCGCAGTTCATGGCTGACGGTGGCGAGGAATTTGCTCTTCATGCGGTTTTCCGCTTCGGCGCGGCGGCGCGCCTGCTCGAGCTCTTCGCGTTCGCGTTTTTCACGGCGCTGCAGCATGAAACGGCGCAGCGTCAGCGCCAACAGCAGCACGGTGGCGGCGGCCAACAGCGCCAGCAGCCAGGTGGTCTGCGGCGGCATGCGGTTGTCGTTCACCGCGTCGATAAGGTTGCTGCGGTCGACGATCCACTCGTCGCGCAGCGATTGCAGGGTATCCGCCGGGATCTGCATCAGGTTCTTATCGAGGATCGCCAGCAGCAGCGGCTGATCGCGGCGTACGCCGAAGGCTACCGGATAGGGGATGTTGTTGGCGGCGAAGGCCAGTTTTATCGCGCCGGAATAGCGCGACAGCGCCAAAAAGTTGGCGGAAATGACGTTATCCACCAGCGCATCCAACTGGCCGTTGGCCAGCGCGTCGTACATCGACTTGCTGTCGGCGAAGCTGACGGTCTGTTCCTGCTCCGGCACCAGCCCCTGAGCCAAATCGCCCTGCAGCACGCCGATGCGCTTGCCGGCCAGATCGCTCCAGGTCGAGACGCCGTTGGCATACTGGCCGACGTAAACGCCCCACAGCGAACGGTGGATCGGCATGCTGGCGCCATAGCGCGCCTTGACGCCGCGCGCCAGCGGCAGGGCGGCGCGGAAGCTGGCCTGGCCGGATTGCACCAGCTGATCGGCCTGCTCGGCGTTGCGCGCCCACAGCGGCGCGAAACGCAGCCCGGTGTTTTGCGCGATGATGTTGAGAATATCGATGGCGTAGCCGCGCGGCTGGCCGTCGGAACCGCGGTAGGCGAACGGGAAGTTGTTCTCGATGGCGGCATAGTAAACCACGCGGTGGCTCGCCACCCAATTCTTCTCCATCGTCGTCAGATCGGCATTGCCGGTATCGAGGTAGCTGGGGATCTTTTTGCTCCAGCGGCTCTGCAGGGCATTCATCAGTTCCATCGGCGCGTCGGCGATGGCGGTGTCCAGCGTGTCTATCAGGCGCGGGTCGGCGGCGGCGAACACGAAGGAGAGGTTGCCCAGGTTCTCGTTGCTTTCAATTTGATAGAGCTGGCCGAGCTGCAGTTGGTCGATGATAAAGCTGGCGCTGGCCTCGTCGGCGATAAAGTAGTCGCTGCTGCCGTTGAGCAGCGAATAGACCGCCTGCAGGTTGTTGTCGTAGCGCTGGATCTGCGACGCCACCGCCTGCAGGGCGCCGCCGGACTGCATGTCGGTCAGCGCGCCGATCGCGACGCGGGCGTTGGCGGAATTGAGCATCACCGGCCTATCGTTGCTGCGATCGCGCAATACGCGCAGGTTGCTGATGTAGTAAGGCTGGGAGATCTCCAGCCCGTGCAGCGCTTCGCTCTGCGGGATGCCGTACAGCAGATCGACCTTGCCGTCGTGCAGCGCCTGTTCCAGCTGGGTCAGATCGGCGAAGCCGTAAATGGCGAAGCGGATGCCGGTCACCTGCTGGATATAGCCGAGGTAGTCGGCGTTCAGCCCATACAGATCGTCGTCCACGATGATGTTGTACGGGCTGGTGTTCTCACTGATGATGCCGACGCGCAGCGTGCGATCGCGCCAGGGATTTTTCTCGCCGACGATCAGCATATTCTCGGGGGTATTCAGGTTGCTGACCAGCTGATAGCGCACCGGCTCCGCCGCCTGCGCCAGGCCGCACCACAGGATCAGCAGCAGCAGGGCGCGGCGCATCATGGCGCCAGCTCTTTAAACACCGCCACCAGCTCCAGCAGGTTGCCGGCGCCGGTTTTGCGCTGGATGTTTTTTTTGTGCGTGCTGACAGTCTTGTTGCTGATGTGCAGCCGGTCGGCGATCTGCAGGTTGGACAGCCCCTGGCTCAGCAAGCCCAGCACCTCGAGCTCCTTAGGGGTGAGCAGCCCGCCGTCCGCCGTCGGCGCCTCTTCGGCCAGCGCAGCGGCGGGGAAGCTGATTTCACCGTCCAGCACCTGTTCGATCGCCTGCACCAACTCCGCCAGCGAGCTGCCTTTATTGACGAAACCGTCGGCGCCGGCGGCATGCGCCATGCGCGCATAGACATCGGCTTCCTGCGCGGTGTAGATCAGGATCTTTTGTTGCGGATAGCGTCGGCGGATTTTTTTCAACAGCTGCAGCCCGTCGACCTGCGGCAGGCCGATATCCAGGATCACCAGGCCGAAAGCGGCCTCGGCCAGCAGGGCCAGCGCCTGTACGTCATCCTGCGCCGCCTGCAGGCGGTAGGGGCGGGATGATTTCATTAGCGCCGCTTCCAGTGCGACATGAACCACCGGGTGGTCATCAACTAATAGCAGAGAGGGCATGTTCAACTCGGGTCACTTTATATTCTGATCGCTAGCATAGCGAAAAAGGAGGCTCTGCGCTCGCCAGATGAAACAGCACAATCTGCTGTTAATTTGGCGGTTCCAGCGGCGGGGGGCAAAGGTGATTTACAGCGCCATTCTCACAGGCTAGATTGTTGGGATCTACACCGTTACGCACTGCGAAATACCCCACGATACCGAATGGAAAAGCTATGAATTACCAAAACGACGATTTACGCATTAATGATATTAAGGAACTCCTGCCGCCGGTGGCTTTGCTGGAGAAATTTCCGGCCACTGAACGCGCGGCAAAGACGGTGTCCCAGGCCCGCAGCGCAATTCACAATATCCTCCGCGGCAGCGACGATCGCCTGCTGGTGGTAATTGGCCCTTGCTCCATCCATGATACCCAAGCCGCCAAAGAGTACGCGGGGCGCCTGCTGGCGCTGCGTGAAGAACTGAGCGGCGAGCTGGAAGTGGTGATGCGCGTGTACTTCGAAAAACCGCGCACCACCGTGGGCTGGAAAGGCCTGATCAACGATCCGCAAATGGACAACAGCTTCAACATCAACGACGGCCTGCGCCTGGCGCGCAAGCTGCTGGTGGAGATCAACGACAGCGGGTTGCCGGCCGCCGGCGAATTCCTCGACATGATCACGCCGCAGTACCTGGCGGATTTGATGAGCTGGGGCGCCATCGGCGCGCGCACCACGGAATCGCAGGTGCACCGTGAACTGGCCTCCGGTCTCTCTTGCCCGGTCGGCTTCAAGAACGGCACCGATGGCACCATCAAGGTGGCGATCGACGCCATCAACGCCGCCGGCGCGCCGCACTGCTTCCTGTCGGTGACCAAATGGGGACACTCGGCGATCGTTAACACCAGCGGCAACGGTGACTGCCACATTATCCTGCGCGGCGGCAAAGAGCCAAACTACAGCGCGGCGCATGTGAAGGACGTCAAAGCCGGTCTGAGCAAAGCGGGGCTGCCGGCGCAGGTGATGATCGACTTCAGCCATGCCAACAGCAGCAAACAGTTCAAAAAACAGATGGACGTGAGCGCCGATGTTTGCGGGCAAATTGGCGGCGGTGAAAAAGCGATTATCGGTGTAATGATCGAAAGCCACCTGGTGGAAGGCAACCAGAGCCTCGAAAGCGGCGAGCCGCTGGTTTACGGCAAGAGCGTCACCGACGGCTGCATCGGTTGGCAGGATACCGAAACCGTGCTGCGCGATCTGGCGGCGGCGGTGAAAGCGCGCCGCGGTTAATCGCGTAAAGAGGGGCTCGCCAGCGGGCCCTTTTTCTATTTACCTTAAAATTGTATATCTCCTGTCAATTTAAGGCCTACAGTCAATAGGCTTATTAAATCTTTAAGCGGCCGTATTCGCATTATTCCGATTTAATAAAAGAATAATTGTCACCGCTCTCGGCATTGTGCTTATATAAGACGCTTTTTTATTCCATAAACCCCGCAGGCCTAATAAGTGGGGCGTGGTATGACCTTATTCCTTTCAGGATGAAAGAATTATGACAAACAATACCTCGCAGCCGCTGGGGCTGCACCGGATTAAATTCCATGGGAAAGGTGGTGAGTACTTCGCTATTTGGTTAGTCAACGCGTTATTGACGGCTCTGACCCTTGGCATCTATTCCGCCTGGGCGACGGTGCGTCGTCGCCGCTATTTTTACGGCAACACGGAATTGGACGGCGATCGTTTCGATTATCATGCGCAGCCGCTGCAAATTCTGAAAGGACGGCTGTTGGTGATCGGCGGCATCATCGTATTTTATTTCCTGCTGGCGGTGACGCCATTGCTGGGGCTGTTGGCGCTGCTGGTATTGCTTGCCCTGTTGCCGTGGATTGTTATCCGCAGCTGGCGCTACAATGCGATTATGTCGAGCTATCGCGGCGTGCGCTTTAATTATGTCTGCCGCACCGGGCGCGCCTATTGGGCTTTGCTGTTCTGCCCATTATTGCTGATTATCGGACTGTATGTCGGTCTGATCGTCTTGCTCGGCATTGGCAGCGGTCTTGGCAGCGTCAACGCCATCGCATTTATGCTGGTGCTGACGCTGATTTTGGCCGTACCGGCATTTGCGGCGGTAAACGGCATTATTAGCGCACTGCAGCATGATTTGTACGTTAATAACCTGTTTTTCGGGAACACGCCGTTTATTGCCGAACTGAAGAAATCGGCCTTTATCAAATTTGCCTTGATCGGCCTGCTCATATTCCTGCCGTTCATGTTGGTCGCGCTGGTGTGCATCGGTTCGTTCTTCTTTACCCTCTATCAGATGGTGTTGATGGGCCTGTTGACCAACGAAGCCATCGATGTGCTGGTGCTGGACAATATCAGCAGCCTTCTGCTGATGATGGTGGTGCTGCTGATCGGCGCCCTGGTGGCCAGCAGCTACCAGGTTGTCGCCCAACGCAACTATCTGTTTAATCAGGCAAGGCTGAACGGCGACATCAAGCTGCATTCCTCAATGAAAACGCTGCCGTACATGGGATTGTTGATCACCAATACCCTGATTACCCTGTTCTCGCTCGGTTTGGCGGCGCCGGTGGCGGAAGTGCGTCATGCCCGTTATCTGGCGGCGTGCACGGCGGTTGAAGGCGATCTGGCGCTGCTGGATATTACGGCGCATCAGGAAACCGCCAACAGCGCGGTGGCCGAAGAAGCGGTGCAGGCGCTGGATCTGGGCGGCAGCTTCTGAGGCGCCGATGATCCTTGAAGGCGCTTATCAGTTGCCGGGGCGGGCCGCACGTGAGGCGGCTCGTCTGCTGGTGAACGAAAGCGGCGAAGGCGTGACGTTGCAGCGGCAGGATGAACAGCGTTACATCCCGCTGACGGACATCACCGTTTCTGCCGCGCTGGGCAATATTCCGCTGACGCTCACCTTCAAGGGGGGCGGGCGCTTTGTGCCCGACGACGACGCGGCCTTTCGCCGCTGGTTCTATCAGCGCCGTTCGCCGGGGTGGGTGCATCGCCTGGAACGCCATAAACGCGGCGTCGCCCTGGCGCTGCTGATGACGCTGTTGGCGGTAGTGGCTTACGTTTACGTGGTGCTGCCGTGGGCGAGCAGCGAGATCGCCATGCGCATCCCCACCTCGGTGGAACAGAAGCTGGGCGAACATACGCAGACGTTCTTGGAGCAGAGTGGCTTCGCGCCCTCGGCACTGCCGGCCGAGCGGCAACGGGCGCTGCAGCAGCTGTTCCGGCAGGTGATGCCGGCCGACATGCGCCAAGAGCGCACGCCGCTCTCGCTGAAGTTGATGGCGGCGCCCGGTGCGCCGAACGCCTTTATGTTGCCGGACGGCACGCTGGTGCTCAGCGATAGCCTGGTCACCTTGTCGAAAAACGACGATGGCTTGGCGGCGGTGATGCTGCACGAAATGGGGCATCACGCTTATCGCCATCCGATGCGCATGTTGGTGCGTTCGTCACTGGTGGCGTTGACGCTGATGTGGATGACGGGTGACGTCAGCGGCATCGGCGACACGTTGCTGCAGTCCGCATCCTTCGTAAATGAGATGCAGTTTTCTCGCGGGATGGAGCGTGAGGCGGATGCGTTTGCGATAGCGGAAATGCAGCGCCAGGGGCGTTCGCTGGCGGAAATGGCGGCGATCTACCGCGCGTTGGCACAGGCGCCTGAACGAGAAAAGACCGATGACTGGGCGCTGCCTGCCTGGCTCAGCACTCATCCGGCGATGCAGGAACGGCTGGATGCGGTGAATGAGGCGATGGCGCAGCAGAAATAAAAAAGCCCCCGGTGAAAACCGGGGGCTTTTTCGTGAACCGGCGAAATTACTTCGCTTTACCCTGATTCGCCACGGCCGCCGCTTTTGCAGCGATCTCATCGGCGTTACCCAGGTAGTAACGTTTGGTTGGTTTGAAGTTCTCGTCGAACTCATACACCAACGGCACGCCGGTTGGGATGTTCAGCTCGAGGATTTCGTCTTCGCTCAGGTTATCCAGGTATTTCACCAGCGCGCGCAGCGAGTTGCCGTGCGCCGCAACGATCACGCGTTCGCCGCTCTTGATGCGTGGCAGGATCTCTTCGTCCCAGTAAGGGATAACGCGATCGATGGTCAGCGCCAGGCTTTCGGTCAGCGGCAGCTCTTGCTCGCTCAGCGAGGCGTAACGCGGATCGTGGCCAGGGTAACGTTCGTCTTCTTTGGTCAGCTCCGGCGGGGTCACCGCGAAGCCGCGACGCCATTGTTTCACCTGCTCGTCGCCGTATTTTTCAGCGGTTTCGGCTTTGTTCAGACCCTGCAGCGCGCCGTAGTGACGTTCGTTCAGCTTCCAGGATTTTTCGGTTGGCAACCAGGCCTGATCCAGCTCGTCGAGGATGTTCCACAGGGTGTGGATCGCGCGCTTCAGTACGGAGGTGTAAGCGAAGTCGAAAGTGAAACCTTCTTCTTTCAACAGCTTGCCTGCTGCTTTCGCTTCGGTGCGGCCCTTGTCGGACAGATCAACATCATACCAACCGGTGAAGCGGTTTTCTTGGTTCCACTGGCTTTCGCCGTGACGCACCAGAACCAGCTTAGTTACAGCCATAGCTTAACTCCTTAATAATCTGACATTTCAATGATAACGAAAATCATTATATTGCCGCGGGCCGGGGCTCGGCAATCGATAGTGTCTAACCATAGCCAATTTCTTGCCGCAAAGTAAGGGCTGGAGAAAGGAAAAAGCTGAATCGTTCAGCCTGAGGCGGAAGGGTGAGAAACGGCGCGTCGGAATCGCTTCGGACGCGCCGTGGCAGAGGGAAAATCAGGCCGATTTTTTCAGGCAGTTGCTCATGAAGGTTTTACGCGCGTCGCCCTTCAGATTCTTGGTCTTGGCGTCGGCGTTGCAGGTTTTCATCTTCTGCTGCTGCGGCGTCAGGGTTTTGCCCGTCGCAGCGGCGCCTTCGGATTTCAGACAGGTGCTCATAAAGGTGGAGCGATCCGCGCCTTTCAGCGACTTGGTGGATGCCTGCTGGTTGCAATCGGTCATGCGTTTCTGTTGGGCCGCCTGCGCCGGCGAAGGCGTTTTTGTCGCCGTCGTCGCGTCGGCCGCCATCAGATTGGTGCTCAGCATTAAGCCCGCCAGCAATGGAAGTGCAGTAATCAGACGCATAGGTGTTCCTTCAGCTATTGATTGGCCGCCATCGGCCGAAAATTGTGACGTTGCACAAGGCGTTGTGCTTATCACGGTAGCCTGAGTGTAGTGCGCGCTTTGGAATAAGGGAAGGTGGGCCCGGCGGGGGGATAGGGCTAAAAGGTAAGCATTTATAACAAATCGCCCCCGGCCGCACGGCGAGGGGCATGGCGGGTTAGATAGGATAAAACTGATAATGCGTGGCGCTGCGGTAGCGGCTCCCCGGCTGCAGCCAGCAATCCGGCTGCGGCCACTCGGGATGGTGCGGGCTGTCCGGCAAAAACTCGCTTTCCAGCGCCACGCCGGCATGGTTGGCATAGCTGCCGCCGTCGCGCGCCGGCGTGCCGGCCAGAAAATTGCCGCTGTAGAGTTGCAGCGCAGGTGCGTCGGTGAACACGCTCATTTGCACCTGCCCGTCGGCGGACCATAAATGGGCCGCCGGGCTTTCCAGCGCGCCGCAGATGCGGTGCAACAGAAAGGCGTGATCGTAGCCGTTGACCCGCTGTTGGTCGCGATCGCGCAGGAAATCCTGCAGCAGCGTTTTCGGTTGACGAAAATCCATGCCGCTGCCGTCCACCGGCGTCAGCTCGGCGCAGGGAATGCCCTCGGCGTCGACGGGCAGATAGCGATCGGCGAACAGCTGCAGCCGTTGGGCGCGGGCGTCGGTGCCGGGGCCGTCCAGATTGAAATAGGCGTGGTTGGTCAGGTTGACCGGGCAGGGGCGATCGACCTGCGCCAGATAGCTGATTTCCATACGATTATCGGGGGTCAGGCGGTAGCAAACCTGCACGTTGAGATTGCCGGGGAAGCCCTGATCGCCATCCGCTGAATGCAGCGCATAGCAGACCTGGTGCGCATCCTGCTGTACCCGGCGCCAGCGGCGGGTATGAAAACCGTCGGGGCCGCCGTGCAACTGGTGCGCGCCCTGATTGGCGAGCAGCGCATGGGATTTACCGTCGATGGGCAGGCTGGCGTTGGCGATGCGGTTGGCGTAACGGCCAACGGTGGCGCCCAGATAGGCGCCCTGACGTTGATAGTCTGCGGCGCTGCGGCAGCCGAGCAGCAGCTCGCGTTTTTCGCCGGATGTGAGCGGCAATACCGCGGACAACCAGGTGGCGCCCCAGTCCATCAGGGTGACGGTCATGCCGCCGGCGTTTTGCAGCCGCGTCAGCTGGTAAGGCTGCCCATCGGGCGCCGCTTCCGTGCTCACCGTCAGCATGTGCCGGCCCCCTGCGAAGCCTGGCAGACGTAAAACGTTTCCCGCAATCCGCCGGTTTGCAGCGGATACTCGTGCGCCACGGCGGCGCGCACCGTTTCCACGAGGTCCTGCGGCATCAGTGCGACGATGCAGCCGCCAAAGCCGCCTCCGGTCATGCGCACGCCGCCGCGCGGGCCGAGGGTCGCTTTGACAATCTCGACCAACCGATCGATTGGCGGCACGGTGATTTCGAAGTCGTCACGCATCGAGGCGTGGGACTCCGCCATCAGCCGGCCCATGCGTTGCAGATCGCCGGCCGCCAGCGCATCGGCCGCCGCCAGCGTGCGGGCATTCTCGCTGATGACATGGCGCGCGCGTTTGGCCACCAACGGATCCAACTCATGTTGACGCGCTGCAAACTGTTCGGGGCTGACGTCGCGCAGCGCCTTGACGCCGAAGAAACGCGCCGCTTCTTCGCACTGTTTGCGGCGGGTGTTGTATTCGCTGTCCACCAGCCCGCGTTGCACATTGGAGTTGATGATCACCACCGCCACGCTGTCCGGCATCGGCACCGCGCGAGTCTCCAGCGAGCGGCAGTCGATCAGCAGAGCGCTGTCGCGCCGGCCGAGCGCGGAGATCAGCTGGTCCATGATGCCGCAGTTGCAACCGACGAATTGGTTCTCCGCCTCCTGGCCGTTCAGCGCCAGCGCCACGCCGTCCAGCGGCAGCTGATAGAGCGCCTGCAGCGCCTGGCCCACCGCCACTTCCAGCGCGGCGGAGGAGCTGAGCCCCGCGCCCTGCGGCACATTGCCGGCGATCACCAGATCCGCGCCGCCGAAATCGGCGTTACGGCGCTGAAGGTGCTTCACCACGCCGCGGACATAGTCGGACCAGCGCTGGTCGGGATGGCTGACGATCGGATCGTCGAGCGAGAATTGATCCTGCTGATTCTGATAATCGGCGGCCAGCACGCGGATCTGGCGGTCGTCGCGCTTGGCGCAGGCGATAACGGTTTGGTAATCAATGGCGCAGGGCAGCACGAAGCCGTCATTGTAATCGGTATGCTCGCCGATCAGGTTCACCCGCCCCGGCGCCTGGATGGTCAACGCCGGCGCATAGCCGAAGTGTTCGGTAAACAGGGAATGGGTAAGCGGTTTCAGGCTCATGCTTGGGCTCCGGCTTCACGGTAATGAATATCGCTGACGGCGCGCAGACGCTCTGCGGCCTGTTCGGCGGTCAGGTCACGCTGGGTTTCCGCCAGCATCTCGTAACCGACCATAAATTTGCGCACGCTGGCTGAACGCAGCAGCGGTGGATAGAAATGGGCGTGCAGCTGCCAGTGCCGGTTGTCGGCGCCGTTGAACGGCGCGCCGTGCCATCCCATCGAATAGGGGAACGAGCACTGGAACAGGTTGTCGTAGCGGCTGGTCAGCTTCTTCAGCGCCAGCGCCAGATCGCGGCTTTGCGCCGCGCTGAGATCGGTGATGCGCTGCACCGCCGTTTTCGGCAGCAGCAGCGTTTCAAACGGCCAGGCGGCCCAGTAGGGCACCACCGCCAGCCAGTGTTCGGTGTTCACCACGATGCGTTCGCCTGCGGCCAGCTCGCGCTGCGCATAGTCCAGCAGCAGCGGGGAGGCATGTTCCCGGAAATAGTCGTGTTGCAGGCGATCTTCGCGTTCGGCCTCGTTCGGCAGAAAACTGTTGGCCCAGACCTGTCCGTGCGGGTGCGGGTTGGAGCAGCCCATCGCCGCGCCTTTGTTTTCGAACAGTTGCACCCAGGGGTAGTGCTTGCCCAGCTCCTCGGTTTGCGCCTGCCAGGCGGCGATCACCTGCTCCAGCGCCGGCAGCGTCAGTTCGGGCAGGGTCTTGCTGTGATCGGGAGAGAAACAGATAACCCGGCTGACGCCGCGCGCGCTCTGGCTGCGCATCAGCGGATCGTGGCTGTCGGGCGCCGGCGGCGTATCGCTCATCAGCGCGGCGAAATCGTTGGTAAAGACATAGGTGCCGCGATATTCCGGATTGCGATCGCCGGTGACGCGCGCATTGCCCGGGCACAGGAAACAGTCGGGATCGTGCGTCGGCAGCGTTGCCGTGGGGACGCTCTCCTGTTGGCCCTGCCAGGGGCGCTTGGCGCGGTGCGGTGAGACCAGCACCCACTGGCCGCTCAGCGGGTTAAAGCGGCGGTGCGGATGGTCGATAGGGTTAAATTCCGTCATACGGTTCCTTTCTTGGCGTCGACGAGGGTGTAATCGCTTCCAATTACCGTCTTGATACGCCCATTGCTGAACAGGGAGTGGTCAATGCGCAAAAAGATAGCATGGCTACAGCGATAAAAAGGTGATCCAACGCGAAAAATGGAATCGTTTACACTTCAGTGAAAAGCGCCGGACAGGCGGCGTAAAGCAGCATGCAAAGCGGTTGATGGCGGGGCGGTGAGGCGCTTGTGATAGCGTTTTCATCCAGCCACCGGCAGAGAAGCGCTCTCTGCCGGTGTCAGACGTTAGGGATGCTGATACAGCGGGTAGGTGAAGAACAGCAGATGGGTCAGGTTCAGTCCGAAATGGAACAGAATCGGCACCCACAGACGGCCGCTCCACATCCACGCCAGGCCGTAGATCACCCCGGCGAGGGTCGCGAAGATCACCATCAACGTACCGCCCGCCAGATGCGCGGCGCCGAACACCAGGGAGGCGACGATCAGCGCCGGCCAGGCCCCCAGCCACTGGCTGAGGCGCTGCTGCAGGTAGCCGCGAAACAGCGCTTCTTCGGCCATGCAGACGAAGAACAGGTTCGCCATGACGAAGGGCAGGATCCAGGCGGGCGCATGCAGCTCGATTTTTAAGCCGCCCAGCGCCACCGCCAGCAGCAACAGCGCCGGGACGGCCAGCAGCAGCGCAATCCAGCCCGCCTTGCCGCCGTTGCCGCCGCGTTCGGCGGAAAACAATGTGGGCAAGCAGGCGAACAGCAGGAACGGCACCATCGCCTTGTCGAAGTTGTAATACATGGTGAACGGCGCGCTGAGCGGGCCGGCCTTTTCGCCGTCGATCATCAGCTGGTTGTGGATGCCCGGCACCAGATGCAAGAACAGCGCCACGCAGCCGGCGATCACCAACCCTTCGAGCGCGATCGCCAGATTACGCTGCGCGCGAAAATGATGACGCAGCCCCGCCAGCGCCACGATGGCCAACAGGCAACCCAGGCTGAGTGGCGTCAGCACCCCATGATAAAGCCCCATGCCCGCCGAGGCGGCCAGGATCACCCAGGCTATCAGCCGGTTAAACGGCAAGAAAAATAACGAAGCAGCCAGTACGCCCCACATAATATATCCCTTAAATATGTACACGGCGCTCAGCGCCTTTGCGGCGTGCGATGATGGCGAAATTGAGCGCTAAAGCGGATAGTAGCACACCAGAATGACGCTAAAGGTCGGGGCAGTGATGCATTCGTGCATTATGCCGGCCGACACAACCGGCGGCGATGCGGGTTAGCCTCTCATCCAGGCCTGCGAACGGGTGATTTCGGCCAGATTTTGCAGGGTATCCAGACTCTGCTGGTGGATCTCCTGCGTAGGGGCTGCGCACAGATCGTGCAATACGGTCACCTGAAAGCCGGCGTCGTGCGCCTGACGCGCGGTGCTTTCGATGGCGAGCGGCGTGCTGATGCCCGCCAGCAGCAAATGGTGGCACCGATGTTGCCGCAGCCAGGCTAACAAATTGTTACCGGAGAAGGCGCTAACCGCCGTTTTTTCAAACTGCAGATCGGTCTCTTCCCGGTGCAGCTCGGGCACCCAGCGGCATCCCGGGCCGTTTAGCCGCAGCGCGCCGATCTGCTTGAGATGGTTGAACAGCGGCGAGTGAGGCGGGATGTCATGATAATCGTCGGCGAATCCCACCCGCACCCAAATTACCGGGATTTTTCGCACCCGCGCATAGGCCGCGGCGGCATTGACGTTGGCGAGCAGGTGGGTCGCCGCCACCTGTTCACGGCAGTGGTTGGCGCGGCCTTTGGGCCCGATAAGATCCTCGATCAGGTCGATGATAATCAACGCAGCGGACATGGCGTCTCCAGAAAATGGCTTTCTTTCTTTCTATGATAAAAGGCCAAATGTGATGTGCTGCGGTGAAGTGTTGCCGGATATGTTTACGCCGCGTTTCAGACGGAGGCCGCCTCCAGCCGCTGGTGTTGATAGCCGTAGCCGCCCTCGCCGTCGGGCACGAAGCTGAGGCGGTGGGTGATGCACTGCGGCGCATCTTCGGCATGGTGCGAAACGAACAGCAGCTGCGTGGCGCCCTGGCCGATCAGCACGTCGATGAAGCGGCGCACCAGCTGGCGATTGAGCGGATCCAACCCTTGCAGCGGCTCGTCGAGGATCAGCAGCGCCGGGTGCTTCACCAGCGCGCGGGCGATCAGCGCCAACCGCTGTTGGCCCCAGGAAAGGCTGTGGAACGGGGCGTCACCGCGTGCGCCGTCGAGCCCGAGCAGCGCCAGCCATTGCTCGGTCAGCTGCCGCTGGCGATCCGAGACCGCCTGATAAATGCCGATCGAATCGAAGAACCCCGACAGCACCACGTTGCGCACGCTGGTGTTGACGCGATAATCCAGATGCAGGCTGCTGCTGACGTAGCCGATATGGCGTTTGATTTCCCAGATGGTTTCCCCGCTGCCGCGGCGGCGGCCGAACAGCGTCAGATCGTTGCTGTAGCCCTGCGGGTGATCGCCGGTGATCAAACTGAGCAGGGTGGATTTGCCGGCGCCGTTCGGGCCGACGATCTGCCAGTGTTCACCGGGGTTCACCTGCCAGTCGAGATGATTGAGGATCGGCCGATCGTTATAACTGACCACGCCGTCACGCAGGACGATCAGCGGACGATCCGCCGGCAGGGCCTCTTTTTGCGTCGGATCCTCCGTTTCCGGCAGCGCCAGCCCGCTGAGATTTTCGCTGTGCGCCAGCTGCGCCACCAGCGCGTCCGCCATCACCTGGCTGCGCGGCCCGCGGTTGGTCAGGGTGCAGTCCGCCAGCACGCCCACCTGCCGGACAAAATCCGGTATTTCGTCGAAACGGTTGAGCACCAGCACCACGGTCTGTCCCTGGGCGGAAAGCTCGCTCAGCAGCGCGGCGAGCTGCGCGCGCGAGTGCACGTCCAGCCCGTCGAAAGGTTCATCGAGGATCAGCAGGTCGGGTTGTGGCATCAGCGCGCGGCACAGCAGGGTTTTACGCGTTTCGCCGGTAGACAGGTATTTGAAGCGGCGCGTCAGCAGGGCGGTAATGCCGAATTGCGCGGCCAGTCGCTCACAGCGCGCGACGTCTTTCACCTCTTCCTGAATGATCTCCGCCGCGGTACGGCCGGTGTCGTCTTCGTCCGCGCTGAGCAGATCGGTATTGTTGCGTTGCCACTCGTCGCTGACCATCTTTTGCAACTGTTCGAAGGAGATGCGCACCGCATGCTGAAAGTCGTTGCGGCGTTCGCCGCGCAGCAGAACCAGTTCGTCGGCCAGCGCGCGCGCCAGGGCGGATTTGCCGCTGCCGTTGGCGCCGACGAAGGCCCAGCTTTCACCGGCCTGGATCGCCAGCGCTTCCAGCGTCAGGGTGCGGGTATCGCTCAAGCGGAATGAACCTTGCGAAATGTGCAACGACGACATCACCTGTTCCTTTTTTTGCAATTATTTGCCTTAGAAATAGGCGCATTGCCGGGTGATGTCAATCAACAAAAACGCAACATCACGTTGCGCTTAACACAACGTGGCGACAATCACCCGATCGGCGTTGAACAGGGCGTGTACGGCGTCGCCGACGCTCAGCTGCAGGCGCTGCAGCTCCGCCGTCGTCAGGGTGGCGCACAGGGTTTCGCCGCCCGCCAGCGTCACCAGCACCTCGCTGTGTTCGGCGCCCGGCTGAATGCCGGCCACCACGCCCGCCAGCGCATTATCCGCGTCGGCGTTATCGGCCGCATCGACGCTCAGACGCACCCAGGGCGCCTTGATCAGCGCCAGCACCTCTTTGCCGGGCGTCAGCTGCAGCCGATCGGCGCTTTGCTGGGTAATGGCCGCCGTCAGGCGAGTGCTGCCGTCGTTCAGCAGGATCGCCAGATGCTGCTGTACCTGCTGGTGGTCGCGTTCGATCACGGTGCCGAAAAACTGATTGCGTGCGCTGGTTTGCAGCGAGAAGCGCGAGATGGCCGCCAGCAGGCTGTCGAGCGGCAGATCGTCCTGCTGCAGCACGTCGAAGGCTTTTTGCTGCACCTGGCCCAGCAGATCGTACAGCTGGATCAGCCGTTGGCCGTAGTGCGTCAGATGCGCGCCCCCGCCGCCTTTGCCGCCGGTGGCGCGTTCCACCACCGTTTGTTCCGCCAGTTGGTTCATCTCATTGATGGCGTCCCAGGCGCTTTTGTAGCTGATGCCCGCCAGTTTGGCGCCCTGGCTGATGGAGCCGGTGTGCTGCACCTGTTTCAGCAGCGCGATGCGGCGCGGATCGGCGAACAGCTTTTGCTGGAGTTTGAGAGTCAGAAGAATTTCGGCCTGCATAGCGCATCCTGTCGGCGGCAAAAATCGTATTGTCGCCGATTTGGCGGCAAAGCGCCAAAGGGCACGTTTGGCCGATCACAATTTCGCCTCGCTGGCTAAAATAACTCCGGTTTTAGCGATTTTTTGGGTTAGAATAACCCGATATGCGGTGAAAGGCATTTGCCGCTCAATGGGCAGTTAAGCGAGGCTATCATGTTGGAATTATTGAAAAGTCTGTTATTCGCCGTGGTGATGGTGCCGGTGGTCATGGCGCTCATTCTCGGCTTGATCTACGGTTTTGGCGAAGTGTTCAACGTCTTCTCCAAAGTGGGCCGTTCGAAAGAAAACCGCACCCAGCACTGACCGTTCCCCATCCCGATACCCGTCGGCATCGCCCGGCGGGCATTCCTCAAGTTATCTCACGCTTTGCCGATAAACCGCATGACAAGCTTTCGCGCAACGTTATATTATTTTTTATATAACGAAGAGTGATAATGCACGTTAACTTGCGGAGAAAAACAATGAAACAGCAATGGACCCAATGGGTTGGCGGGATCGTGTTGGCATCGGGCCTGGTGACTCAGGCCTCGGCGGCGGAAAAGATCACCGTGTTCGCCGCCGCGTCGCTGACCAACGCGCTGCAGGACATCGCCACCCAGTATCAAAAAGGCAAGGACGTGCAGGTGGTTTCCTCCTTCGCGTCGTCCTCGACGCTGGCGCGCCAAATTGAGCAGGGCGCCCCGGCCGATCTGTTTATCTCCGCCGATCAACAGTGGATGGATTACGCCATCGACAAGCAGCAGATGGTGAAAGACACCCGCTACACGCTGCTGGGCAACGAACTGGTGCTGATCGCCGCCAAGAACGATAAACAAGACAAGATCGCCATCGACAAGCAGACCGATTGGGCCAAACTGCTGAACGGCGGCCGCCTGGCGGTGGGCGATCCGGATCACGTGCCGGCCGGCATCTACGCCAAAGAGGCGCTGGAGCATCTGGGCGCCTGGCGCGCGCTGGAGCCTAAACTGGCGCGCGCCAACAATGTACGCAGCGCGATGGCGTTGGTGGAGCGCGGTGAAGCGCCGCTCGGCATCGTCTACGGTTCCGACGCGGTCGCCAGCGACAAGGTGAAAGTGGTGGGCGTGTTCCCGGAAGACAGCCACAAACCGGTTGAATATCCGATGGCGATTGTGAAAGATCGTCAAAATCCGACGGTCAGCGCTTTCTATACCTATTTGAAGAGCCCGGAAGCGGCCGCTATTTTCGAACATTATGGATTCACCCCGCGTAAATGATTCTGAGCGAGTACGAGTGGCAGGCGGTTGAGCTGAGCCTGAAAGTTTCCGGTTTGGCGGTAGTCTGCAGCCTGCCGTTCGGCATTCTGATGGCCTGGGTGCTGGTGCGCTGCCGTTTTCCCGGCAAGGCGCTGCTCGATGGCGTCATTCACCTGCCGCTGGTGCTGCCGCCGGTGGTGGTCGGTTATTTGCTGCTGATCGCCATGGGGCGGCGCGGCGTCATCGGCGAGCGGCTGTACGATTGGTTCGGCTTCAGCTTCAGCTTTAGCTGGCGCGGCGCCGCGCTGGCGTCGGCGGTGGTGGCGTTTCCGCTGATGGTGCGCGCCATTCGGCTGGCGCTGGAGGCAGTGGATACCCGGCTGGAACAGGCGGCGCGCACGCTGGGCGCCAATCCGTGGCGGGTGTTTTTCACCATCACGCTGCCGCTGTCGCTGCCCGGCGTCATTGTCGGCGTGGTGCTGGCCTTCGCCCGTTCGCTGGGGGAGTTTGGCGCCACCATTACCTTCGTCTCCAACATTCCCGGTGAAACCCGCACCATTCCGCTGGCGATGTATACGCTGATTGAAACGCCGGGGGCGGAGGCCGCCGCCGCGCGTCTGTGCGTGATCGCCATCGTGCTGTCGCTGGCTTCGCTGATGGTGTCCGAATGGCTGGCCCGCTGGGGCCGCAAACGGATGGGGGTGTAAATGCTGGAGCTGGATTTCTCGCAGCAGCTGGGCGACCTCAATCTCAACGTCCGCGCCGATTTGCCGGCGCAGGGCATCACCGCGATTTTCGGCCTGTCCGGCGCGGGCAAAACTTCATTGATCAACGCCATCGGCGGCCTGACCCGTTTGCAGCAGGGGCGCATCGCGCTCAATGGCCGCACGCTGGTGGATACCGCCGCGGGCCTCTGCCTGCCGCCGGAAAAGCGCCGTATCGGCTATGTGTTTCAGGAAGCGCGCCTGTTCCCGCACTATCGGGTGCGCGGCAACCTGCAGTACGGCATGGCGGCCGGCATGCGTGCGCAGTTCAACACCATCGTCGAGCTGCTGGGCATCGGGCCGCTGCTTAATCGGCTGCCCCTGACGCTCTCCGGCGGTGAAAAACAGCGGGTGGCGATCGGCCGCGCGCTGCTGACGGCGCCGGAACTGCTGCTGATGGACGAACCGCTGGCCTCGCTCGATCTGCCGCGCAAACGCGAGCTGCTGCCGTATCTGGAGCGGTTGGCGCAGGACGTGAACATCCCCATCCTCTATGTCAGCCACAGCCTGGACGAGATCCTGCGCCTGGCCGAGCAGGTGTTGGTGCTGGATCGCGGCGAGGTGCGCGCGTTCGGCGGGCTGGAAGCCGTCTGGGCCAGCAGCGCGCTGCGGCCGTGGCTGCAACGTGAAGATCAGAGCAGCGTGCTGCGCGTCAGCGTGATTGAGCATCATCAACGTTATGCCATGACCGCGCTGGCGCTCGGCGATCAGCGGCTGTGGGTCAGCGGCATCGACGCCGAGTTGGGCACTCAGCTGCGCATTCGCATCAATGCCGCCGACGTCTCGCTGGTGCTGCAGCCGCCGGTCAACAGCAGCATTCGCAACGTGTTGCCGGCCAAGGTCAGCGAGTGTCTGGACGTGGGCGGGCAGGTGGAAGTGAAGCTGGCGGTCGGGGAACACGTGCTGTGGGCGCGCATCACGCCTTGGGCGCGAGACGAACTGGCGATCCGCCCCGGGCAGTGGCTGTACGCGCAGGTGAAGAGCGTGTCGATCAGCCGCGAGAGCCGTTAAGGCGGGCCCTCCCGGCGGGAGGGCGAAAAGACTAGAGTACGCGGGTGCGGATCACCTCGGCGATGCCCGGCTGCAGGTTATCGGCGATCACCAGATCGGCGCGTTCCTTGATCGCGTCATCGGCGTTGCCCATCGCCACGCCCAAACCGACCGCTTCCAGCATGCTGATATCATTGTAGTTGTCGCCGAACGCCACCACCTGATCCATGCTCAGTCCCTGCGATTCCACCCATTGGCGCAGGCGCTTGCCTTTGCTGTTGCCGCCTTTGGCGATATCCACCTGATCGTGCCAGGACCATTCGCACGCCAACCCCAGCTCTTTTTCCACCGTGTCGGCAAACTTGCGCAGCGCCGGAATATCGGCGTGCGAGGTGGCGAATTTCCAGATCGCCTGCGCGTCGTCGGCCGCCTGCGCCAGGCTGCCGACCTGCAGCAGCGTCGGGCGCTGCGCCGCAGGCAGGGTTTCGGCCCAGGCCAGCGAGCGAGTCACGTGGCCGCTCGGTTCCTGATACAGCATGGCGTCGTCAACGTACATCAGCCCGTGAATGTCGGTCTGTTTGAGCATCCGCAGCACCTGTTTGGCCTGCTCCTTCGCCAAGGGATCGGCGGCCAGCACCTTTTTCTGCTGAAAATCATACAGGTAAGTGCCGTTGCAACAGATGGCCGGGGTGTCAATCTGCAGCGCCTGGTAGAACGGATGGATGGCGACGTGATGGCGGCCGGTGACCACCACCACCTGGACGCCGGCGGCGCGCGCCTGCGCCAGCGCTTCCAGCGACTGCGGTAAGATGCGTTTTTGATTGTCCAGCAGGGTGCCGTCAAGATCGAGGGCGATGACGCGGTAGCTCATAGGGTTCTCGTTATCGTTAGCCATAAAATTAATCCGATGGTACACCGGATAGCCAATGGAGAAAACCGCGTGAGCTTCCGGTGCTAAGCAGGGTTGCCATGCGACGGATGTGCGGTAAGCTAGGGACAATCGAACGGCCTGAAACCGGTTCCTCTTTTACCCTTTGCAAGGAGAACACATGAAGCAAATCGTTTATGTCGCCAGCCCGGAGAGCCAGCAGATCCACGTCTGGCAGTTGGACGACGCCGGCGCGCTGACGCTGCTGCAAACCGTTGACGTGCCGGGCCAGGTGCAGCCGATGACCCTTCATCCGGACAAGACTCACCTGTACGTCGGCGTGCGTCCGGCGTTCGGCATCGTCAGCTACCGCATCGAGGCGGACGGCACGCTGCAGCAGGCCGGTATGGCGCCGCTGCCGGGCAGCCCGACCCATATCTCCACCGATTTGCAGGGGCGTTACCTGTTCTCCGCTTCCTACAGCGGCAACTGCGCCAGCATCAGCCCGATCGGCCACGACGGCGTGGTCACGGCGCCGATCCAACAGATCGACGGCCTGAGCGCGCCGCACTCCGCCAACATCGATCCGACCAACCAGCTGGTGCTGGTGCCGTGTCTGAAAGAAGACCGCATCCGTCTATTCAACCTGAGCCTGGCGGGCCAGCTGACGCCGCACGCGCAGGACGCGGTGGATATCGCCGCCGGCGCCGGTCCGCGCCATATGGCGTTCCACCACAACGACAAGTTCGCTTATTGCGTCAACGAGCTGAACGGCACGGTGGACGTGCTGGCCATTTCGGAAAACGGCGGCAAATACACCGTGACGCAAACGCTGGATATCATGCCGGACGATTTCGACGGCACCCGCTGGGCGGCGGACATTCATATCACGCCGAACGGCCGCTTCCTGTACACCAGCGATCGCACCGCCAGCATTCTGACCCTCTTCAGCGTCTCCGAAGACGGCGGCACGTTGAGCGTGGTCGGCTATTATCCGACCGAAGCGCAACCGCGCGGTTTCAATATCGATCACAGCGGCCGCTTCGTGATTTCGTCCGGCCAGAAGTCCGATCACATCGCGGTGCATGAAATTGATCAGGCCAGCGGTCAGCTGACTATGTTGGCGCGTTATCCGGTGGGCAAAGGCCCGATGTGGGTAAGCGTGCTGGCGAAGTAATTCGGCGGGCAGAGCAGAAAAGCGCGGTTCGGTTGAGCCGCGCTTTTTTATGGGCGGAGATCAATCAGTTGAACATCACCGTCAGCGTGGCGCTGCCGAGGCTGTGGAAATGCACGTTAAAGCCCACCAACGCGCCGCTGGAGCCTTCATCCACCTCAATGCTCTCCACGTCCAGCGCATGCACGGTGAACTGATAGCGGTGGCGTTCGCCATTCGGCGGCGCGGCGCCGCCGTAACCGGCCGAGCCGAAGTCGGTACGGGTTTGCAGCGCGGCGCTCGGCAGCGGCGCTTTGCCGGAGCCTGCGCCCTGCGGCAGCTCGCGCACGTCGGCCGGAATATTGGCCACCACCCAGTGCCACCAGCCGGAGCCGGTCGGGGCATCGGGATCGTACAGGGTGATGACGAAGCTTTTGGTGCCGGCGGGCACGCCGTCCCAGGCCAGGTGCGGCGACAGGTTATCGCCGCGGTAGCCCATGCCGTTGAAGACCTGCGTCTGCGGCATTGTGCCGCCGTCCTGCAGATCGTTGCTGTACAAACGAAAAGCCATAATGACTCCCAGTTGTCGATAAACGCGGACCCTTAAGCTAGATCTTTTCGGTGGAACAATACAACCCCTTGCGCCAGCGGCGGACGGTTGATCTCGACGGTGACATGCACCAGTTCGGGATGCGCGGCCAACAGTTGGCGCACCCGATCGGCGGTGAGGGCGCGATCGGCGCTGCTCAGGGCGAGGACACAATGATATTTTCCTTTGCCGATGCGGCCTACATGCAAATCGGTCAGCGTGAGCGCGTGGCCGGAAGCGGCCAGGGCCTGGCGGATCTCTTGCGCCACCGGGGCGTCCATTTCGGCATCCAGCAAAATCTTTCCGCTATCGCGCATCAGGCTATAGGCCCAGGCGGCCACCATCGCCGCGCCGACGATGCCCATCAGCGGATCGAGCCAGGCGGCGCCCCAAAGCTTGCCGCCGAACAGCGCGACGAGCGCCAGCACCGAGGTGGCGGCGTCGGCGAGCACGTGAACATAGGCGGAACGCAGGTTGAGGTCATGATGAGTGTCGTCGTGGTCATCCCCGTGATGATGATGGTGGCCGCCACCGCGCAACAGCCAGGCGCAGAGCAGGTTGACGGCCAGCCCGATCGCGCCGATGGCGATGGCTTCGTTGTAATGAATCGGGCTGGGATTCAGCAGCCGCTGCCCAGACTGAAACAGCATCAGCGCCGCCACCAGCACCAACAACACCGCGCTGGTGTAACCGGCCAGCACTTCGATCTTCCAGGTGCCGAGGCTAAAGCGGCGATCCTTGGCCAGCCGGCGTGCGGCGCCGTAAGCCAGCACCGACAGGCCCAGGGCCAGCGCGTGCGAACTCATGTGCCAGCCGTCGGCCAGCAGCGCCATCGAGTTAAACAGCCAGCCGCCGGCGATCTCGATAGCCATCATACTGGCGGTGAGTATCACCGCCCATCTGGTGTTTCTTTCGGCCAATGGGTTACCATCGTCAAAAACGTGGCTGTGCTCGCGGTGCAAAACGGGCGCGTGAGACGTCATGGTGAAGTTCCTCAGCAAAAGATAGTGTGCTGAAATATACTATACCCCAGTATAGTAAATAACAATCAGGCGGAAATGATGAGCCATACCCACAGAGATCAAAAGAAGCTGTTGGCGCGGGTGCGCCGCATTAAAGGGCAGGCCGAAGCGCTGGAACGCGCGCTGGAGAGCGGCGGCGAATGTTCGGCTGTTCTGCAGCAGATCGCGGCGGTGCGCGGTGCGGTCAACGGCCTGATGGCGCAGGTGCTGGAAGGGCATGTGCGCGAACATCTGGCTGCCGCGGACGCTACGCCGCAGCAGCGCGAGCAGGACATCGAGCAATTGATGACCGTTTTACGTTCTTATATGAAGTAATCATGATTTCACTGAAAAAACGCACGCCGTGGTTCGGCTGGCTGCGCCGTTGGGCCAAAGGCATCAAGCGCGATATCTACGCGCTGTGGCTGGCCGCCCGTGATAAGCGCACCCCGTGGTACGCCAAGCTGATCGCGCTGCTGGTGGCCGGCTATGCGATCTCACCGATCGATCTGATCCCGGATTTTATTCCGGTGCTGGGCTATCTGGACGATGTGATCATCGTGCCGTTGGGCATCATGTTGGCGGTGCGGCTGATCCCCAAACCGCTGATGGCCGAGCTGCGCGAGAAGGCGCAAAAGCGCGTCGATAATCCCACCGGCCGCATGGCGGCGGCGATGATCATTTTACTGTGGCTGCTGTGTTTGGGATTGCTGGCCCGCTATCTGGACCAGCATTGGTAAGGCATTAACGCGCGGCGGCGGCGACGGCGGCGGTCAGGCGGCTGAGCTGGTCCGCTTCGATGATGTAAGGCGGCATCAGGTAAATCAGCTTGCCGAACGGCCGGATCCATACCCCGCGCTCGACGAACCCGCGCTGCAGCTCGGCGACATCCACCGGTTCGTGCATCTCCACCACCCCAATCGCGCCCAGCACCCGCACGTCGGCCACTTTCGGCAGCGCCGCCAACGGCAACAGTTCCCGCTTCAACTGGGTTTCGATGGCGCTCACCTGCGCCTGCCAGCGATTTTCCGCCAGCAGCGCCAGACTGGCGTCCGCCACGGCGCAGGCTAGCGGATTGCCCATAAAGGTCGGCCCGTGCATAAAGCAGCCGGCCGCGCCGTTGCTGATGGTCTCCGCCACATGGCGGGTAGTCAAGGTGGCGGAAAGGGTCATATAGCCGCCGGTCAGCGCCTTGCCCAGACAGAGAATGTCCGGCACCACCTGCGCGTGCTCGCAGGCGAACAGCTTGCCGGTGCGGCCGAAACCGGTGGCGATCTCGTCGGCGATCAGCAGCACCTGATGGCGATCGCACAGCTCGCGCACCCGCTTGAGGTAGGTCGGATGGTAGATGCGCATGCCGCCGGCGCCTTGCACCACCGGTTCCAGGATCACCGCCGCCACTTCACCGGCGTGCTGCTCCAGCAGCGCGGCGAACGGCGCGATATCCTCTTCACGCCATTCCTCGTCGAAGCGGCACTGCGGCGCGGTGGCGAACAGGTGCGGCGCCAAATACCCCTGATAAAGGCTGTGCATCGAATTGTCCGGATCGCAGACCGACATCGCGCCGAAGGTATCGCCGTGATAGCCGTGGCGCAGCGTCAGGATGCGCTGCCGGCGCTCGCCGCGCGCCTGCCAGTACTGCAGCGCCATTTTCAGCGACACTTCTACCGCCACCGAACCAGAGTCCGCCAGGAACACGCACTGCAGCGCTTCCGGCGTCATTTCCACCAGCCGACGGCACAACGAGATGGCGGCCGGATGGGTAATGCCGCCGAACATCACGTGCGACATCTTCTCCAACTGCTGGCTGGCGGCCTGATTCAGGCGCGGATGGTTGTAACCGTGGATCGCCGCCCACCAGGAGGACATGCCGTCCACCAGACTCCGGCCGTCCGCCAGCTGCAGTTCGACGCCGCTGGCCGATTCGATCGGGTAACAGGGTAACGGGCGGCTCATGGAGGTGTAGGGGTGCCAGATATGGCGTTGGTCAAACGCCAGGTCGGAAGCGGTGACAGACATTGTTGTAAACCAAATTGGATTAAGATTGGTTGACAGTATATCCACAATATTTAAACTGGCGACACTTTTTCGTTTTGGAGACGCCATGATGGCCGACCGCATTCACTGGACAGTAGGGCAAGCCCAGGCCCTGTTTGATAAACCGCTGCTGGAACTGCTGTTCGAAGCGCAAACCGTACACCGCCAGCACTTTGACCCGCGTCAGGTGCAGGTCAGCACGCTGCTGTCGATCAAGACCGGCGCTTGCCCGGAAGACTGCAAATACTGCCCGCAGAGCTCACGCTACAAGACCGGCCTGGAGTCGGAGCGGCTGATGCAGGTCGAGCAGGTGCTGGAATCGGCGCGCAAGGCCAAGGCGAACGGTTCGACCCGTTTTTGCATGGGCGCGGCGTGGAAGAACCCGCACGAGCGCGATATGCCTTATCTGCAGCAAATGGTGCAGGGTGTGAAAGCGATGGGCATGGAAACCTGCATGACGCTGGGCACGCTGGACGGCACCCAGGCCGAGCGGCTGGCGGAGGCCGGGCTGGATTACTACAACCATAACCTCGACACCTCGCCGGAGTTCTACGGCAACATCATCACCACCCGCAGCTACCAGGAGCGCCTGGATACGCTCGACAAGGTGCGCGACGCCGGCATCAAAGTGTGCTCCGGCGGCATCGTCGGGCTGGGTGAAACGGTGCGCGATCGCGCCGGGTTGCTGGTGCAGCTGGCCAACCTGCCAAAACCACCGGAGAGCGTGCCGATCAACATGTTGGTGAAGGTGAAAGGCACGCCGCTGGCGGATAACGATGACGTCGATCCGTTTGATTTCATCCGCACCATCGCGGTGGCGCGCATCATGATGCCATCTTCTTATGTCCGTCTCTCCGCAGGCCGCGAACAGATGAACGAACAGACGCAGGCGATGTGCTTCATGGCCGGCGCCAACTCGATCTTCTACGGTTGCAAGCTGCTGACCACGCCGAATCCGGAAGAAGACAAAGACCTGCAGCTGTTCCGCAAGCTGGGGCTCAACCCGCAGCAGACCGCAACCGAACACGGCGACAACCAGCAACAGCAGGTGCTGGCCAAGCAACTGCTGAACGCCGATACCGCCGAGTTTTACAACGCGGCGCCGTGATGAGCTGGCAGCAACGCATCGAGCAGGCGCTGGCTGAGCGGCGCCTGAACGCCGCCTACCGCCGGCGACAGACCACCGAGGGCGGCAATGGCCGCCAGATCCGGCTCGGCGATCGTCTCTATCTGAACTTCTCGGGCAACGACTACCTGGGGCTGAGCCAGGATACGCGGGTGATCGCCGCCTGGCAGCAGGGCGCGCAGCGTTACGGCGTCGGCAGCGGCGGTTCGGGCCACGTGACCGGTTTTAGCGCGGCGCATCAGGCGCTGGAAGAGCAACTGGCGGCGTGGCTCGGCTATCCGCGCGCGCTGCTGTTCATCTCCGGCTACGCCGCCAACCAGGCGGTGCTGGCGGCGTTGATGCAAAAGGGCGACCGCATTTTGGCCGATCGTCTCAGTCACGCCTCGCTGCTGGAGGCGGCGGCGCAGTCGCCGGCCGAGCTGCGCCGGTTCCAGCATAATCAACCGCAGGCCTTGGCGGATCTGCTGGCCAAACCCTGCGACGGGCAGCGGCTGGCGGTCACCGAAGGGGTGTTCAGCATGGATGGCGACGGCGCGCCGTTGGCAGAGCTGCATCGCTTAACCCGTGCGGCGGGCGCCTGGCTTATGGTGGACGACGCCCACGGCATCGGCGTGCGCGGCGAACAAGGCCGCGGCAGCTGCTGGCAGCAGGGCGTGCGCCCTGAACTGCTGGTGGTGACCTTCGGCAAGGCGTTCGGCGTCAGCGGCGCGGCGGTGCTGTGCGATGAGGCGACCGCCGAGTATCTGCTGCAGTTCGCCCGCCATCTGATCTACAGCACCGCGATGCCGCCGGCGCAGGCCTGCGCGCTGCAGGCGGCGCTGGCCCGTATTCGAGAGGGCGATGATCTGCGCGCCCGGCTGCAGGACAACATCCGGCGTTTCCGCCAGGGCGCGGCGCCGTTGGCGCTGACCCTGACGGATTCCGACACCGCCATCCAGCCGCTGCTGGTGGGGGATAATCAGCGCGCGCTCGATCTGGCGACCCGCCTGCGCGAGTGCGGCCTGTGGGTGAGCGCCATCCGCCCACCGACGGTGCCGCCGGGCGGCGCGCGGCTGCGCATTACCCTGACGGCGGCGCATCAGCCGCAGGACATCGATCGCCTGCTGGAGGTGCTGAATGACGTCAGCCAATGACACTGTGAACAAACAGGCGGTCGCCTCGGCCTTCAGCCGCGCGGCCGGCAGCTACGACGCCGCCGCCGAGCTGCAGCGTGACGTTGGCGAGCGCTTACTGGGGATGGGGAGTTCCCACCCGGGCGAACAGCTGCTGGACGCCGGCTGCGGCACCGGCTATTTCAGCCGAATGTGGCGTGAGCGCGGCAAACGGGTGACCGCGCTCGATTTGGCGCCGGGCATGCTGGAGGTCGCCCGCCAACGGCAGGCGGCGCATCATTATCTGCTGGGCGATATCGAACAGGTGCCGCTGCCCGATGCGGCGATGGACATCTGCTTCAGCAGCCTGGTGGTGCAGTGGTGCAGCGATCTGCCTGCCGCGCTGGCAGAGCTGTATCGCGTGACCCGTCCCGGCGGCGTGATCCTGTTTTCCACGCTGGCGGCGGGCTCGCTGCAGGAATTGGGGGACGCCTGGCAACAGGTGGACGGCGAACGTCACGTGAACGCCTTTTTGCCGTTAACGCAGATCCGCACCGCCTGCGCCGCCTATCGACACGAGCTGGTGACGGAGTTGCGCACCCTGAACTACCCGGACGTGATGACGCTGATGCGTTCGCTCAAGGGCATCGGGGCGACGCATTTGCATCAGGGGCGTGAGGGCGGCCTGATGTCGCGCGGCCGCTTAGCCGCGCTGCAGGCGGCTTACCCGTGTCGGCAGGGGCAGTTCCCGCTCAGCTATCATCTGGCTTATGGAGTGATTTATCGTGAGTAAACGTTGGTTCGTGACCGGCACCGACACCGAAGTGGGGAAAACCGTCGCCAGCAGCGCCTTGCTGCAGGCCGCCAACCGGGCGGGCTACCGCAGCGCCGGCTATAAGCCGGTGGCCTCCGGCAGCGAGATGACCGCCGAGGGGCTGCGCAACGGCGACGCGCTGGCGCTGCAGGCCAACAGCGGTGTGGCGCTGGATTACGACGAAGTGAACCCTTACGTATTTGCCGAACCGACCTCGCCGCATATCGTCAGCGCCGATGAAGGCCGGCCGATCGACGCGGCGCGGCTGTCCGACGGCCTGCGCCGGCTGGAGCAGCGCGCCGACTGGGTGCTGGTCGAGGGGGCCGGCGGGTGGTTTACCCCGTTGTCGGCGGAGTACACCTTCGCCGACTGGGTGCGGCAAGAGCAACTGCCGGTGATCCTGGTGGTGGGCATCAAGCTGGGCTGCATCAACCACGCGGTGCTGACGGCCCAGGCGGTGCAACAGGCCGGGCTGACGCTGGCCGGTTGGATCGCCAACGACGTGGTGCCGCCGGGGCGGCGGCATCAGGAATACCTGGCTACGCTGCGCCGTATGCTGCCCGCGCCGCTGCTGGGCGAAATCCCGCACCTGCCGCAGGCCGAACGGGCGCCGCTGGGGCAGTATCTGGATATCAGCCTGCTATAAATTCCCATGAGGGGGGCCTCTCCCTCATTCTCCTTCCGATCCCGCCAGCCCGGCGCCGATCAGCGCCTCATCCAGCTGCGCCAGCGCGCCGTGCGCCACGGTGCGCCCGCTATCGAGCAGACAAAAACGATCCGCCACCCGGCGCACGAACGGCAGCTGATGCTCTACCAGCAAAATGGTCATGCCCAACTCATAGTTGAGCCTGCGGATCACGTTGCCGATGTCGGCGGCGATCGAGGGCGGTACGCCCGTTGTCGGTTCGTCGAGGATCAGCAGCGCCGGCTCCTGCGCCAGAGCACGACCAATCGCCAACTGGCGCTGAGCGCCTTCGCACAGATCGCCGGCGCGGCGGGTGCGCATCTGGCGCAAATTGGGAAACAGGCTGTAGATCAGCGGCGGAATGCGGTAAGGGGCGCCGCGCACGGCCATCTGCGCCACTTGCAGATTCTCTTCCACGCTCAGCTGCGAGAAGAGTTGCCGCCCTTGCGGGACGTGGCTGATGCCGAGTGCGGCGCGGCGCTCCATCGGTTGCAGCAGCAGGTTTTGCGGCGGCTGATCCGCCGGCTGCCAGGTCATGCTGCCGCTCACCACCGGCAAATGCCCCATGATGCAGTTGACCAGCGTGGTCTTGCCCACGCCGTTGCGCCCGAGCAGCACGGTGCACTGGCCGCGCGGCAGCTCCAGGTTGATGTCCCACAGGGTATGATTTTGCCCGTAAAATTGATTGACCGATCTCAGACTCAGCATGTGGCATTCTCCTCATAGACATAGGCGCCCGTTCCACTCGTTGGTGGGGTGCTGCAAAGGCCGCATTGGCGGTTGATTTCCCGAGTGTGGCAATGTCCGGAACAAAATGCCGTCCCTCCGATTCACCTGAGCAATGTCTGCGGTGGACGGAAAGACAGTCAATATGTCGTGAAAAACGACGTTTATGACGACTTGGTGTCGTTCTCGCGCTTTTACGAGGCATAGCCAGGCAGCGGTTGCACGCCGCATTCGGCAGCGCATTATGCTGTCGCGCCTCGTTCGCACGCGGGAAGATAAAGCAACTCCCAGGCCAGTTTTGCCACTGGCCGAAAAGAGGGAGTGTTATCGCTTTGTTAACCGCCTGTCAGGCCCGACGCGCTCTGCCGCGGCGGCCTGAAAATACGCCGGGAAGTTAACCCGGACGTTTTTTGCACTCTTGTGGTGCTCTCCGGCGTGGGCGTGGTGCAAGGCGTTGCGCCGCCGTCAAGCGCGATCGGCGTGAAAGGGGGCAATGCGATTTTGGCAATGGGGATTTTTAGTATTAATCGGCATAAACAAAGCGATATTTTTATGAAAAAATAACTAAAAAAGCCATTTTGGCGAGTGTAAAGGGCGAAAAGCTTTCTTTCTGTAACTCCCGCCACGGGCGGGGCGGTGAGAGTTATCCACTATTCCTGTGGATAACCTTGTGCATTAGATTTAGAAAAACGCTGTAAAGCGAGAGCCGACGCGGGTTCTGTTCGCTTTGTCCGCAATCTCGTCTTTTTATTAAAACTATTAATTATCAATAAATTAACTAAAATCAAGACGCCAGGGCATTGATCGGGTTTCTATGTGTAATTTTTCGCCGCGGTGCTATCAATAAGTTAATTTTCGGCAAGTTCTGGGGATAAATCTGTTATTGACAATAAAAATGTCACCCCGCTGTAACCTCACGGTGCAACGGCGTTGCCGCGCTGCCGGGCGCAGCGACGAATCCGCTTGAAGCTGGTTTTATATCCAGTATCATGGGCACTGGCGCAAATCGCCGACACTTTCCATAATTAGGGGCCACGTCCGGCGCAGAGCCGGCTGGCCGCCTGAGCGCGCGCATCTCCACAGGGTAGCCGAGCAATGAGTAAACTTTTCAAACTGCATTCTGATTTCAAACCGGCCGGCGATCAGCCGGAAGCCATCCGCAAACTGGAAGAGGGGTTGGAAGACGGCCTGGCGCACCAGACGCTGCTGGGGGTAACCGGCTCGGGCAAAACGTTCACCATCGCCAACGTGATAGCCGATCTGAATCGGCCGACCATGGTGCTGGCGCCGAACAAGACGTTGGCGGCGCAGCTGTATGGCGAGATGAAAGAGTTTTTCCCGGAGAATGCGGTGGAGTACTTCGTCTCTTACTACGACTACTACCAGCCGGAAGCCTACGTGCCCAGCTCCGACACCTTCATTGAAAAAGACGCTTCGGTGAATGAGCACATCGAGCAGATGCGCCTTTCCGCCACCAAGGCGCTGCTCGAGCGGCGCGACGTGGTGGTGGTGGCGTCGGTGTCGGCGATCTACGGCCTGGGCGATCCGGATCTTTACCTGAAGATGATGCTGCATCTGACCAAGGGCATGATCATCGATCAGCGCTCCATTTTGCGCCGGCTGGCGGAGCTGCAGTATTCCCGCAACGATCAGGCTTTCCAGCGCGCCACCTTCCGCGTGCGCGGCGAGGTGATCGACATCTTCCCGGCGGAGTCGGACGAGCTGGCGCTGCGCGTCGAGCTGTTCGACGACGAAGTGGAGCGGCTGTCGCTGTTCGATCCGCTGACCGGGCAGATTGAGCAGGTGGTGCCGCGTTTTACCATCTACCCGAAGTCGCACTACGTGACGCCGCGCGAGCGGATCATTCAGGCGATGGAAGAGATCAAGGTCGATCTGGCGGACCGCCGCAAGGTGCTGTTGGCCAACAACAAGCTGCTGGAAGAGCAGCGCCTGACGCAGCGCACCCAGTTCGATCTGGAGATGATGAACGAGCTGGGTTACTGCTCGGGCATCGAAAACTACTCGCGCTACCTTTCCGGGCGCGCCGAGGGCGAGCCGCCGCCGACGCTGTTCGATTACCTGCCGGCGGACGGCCTGCTGGTGGTCGACGAATCCCACGTCACCATTCCGCAAATCGGCGCGATGTTCAAGGGCGACCGCGCGCGCAAGGAAACGCTGGTGGAGTACGGTTTCCGCCTGCCGTCGGCGCTGGACAACCGCCCGCTGCGCTTCGAGGAGTTCGAGGCGCTGGCGCCGCAGACCATCTATGTCTCCGCCACGCCGGGCAAATATGAGCTGGAGAAATCCGGCGGCGATCTGATCGACCAGGTGGTGCGCCCGACCGGGCTGCTGGATCCGATCGTGGAAGTGCGGCCGGTCGCCACTCAGGTGGACGATTTGCTCTCCGAGATCCGCAAGCGTGCGGCGATCAACGAGCGCGTGCTGGTGACCACCCTGACCAAACGCATGGCGGAAGACCTGACCGAATACCTGGAAGAGCATGGCGAGCGCGTGCGCTACCTGCACTCGGATATCGACACCGTGGAACGCGTCGAAATCATTCGTGACCTGCGTCTGGGCGAGTTTGACGTGCTGGTGGGCATCAACCTGCTGCGTGAGGGGCTCGACATGCCTGAGGTGTCGCTGGTGGCGATTCTGGACGCCGACAAGGAAGGCTTCCTGCGTTCCGAACGTTCGCTGATCCAGACCATCGGCCGCGCGGCGCGTAACCTGAACGGCAAGGCGATCCTGTATGGCGATCGCATCACCGATTCGATGGCCAAAGCGATCGGTGAAACCGAGCGGCGGCGCGCCAAGCAGCAGGCTTACAACGAAGCCAACGGCATCGTGCCGCAGGGGCTGAACAAGAAGATCGGCGACATTCTGCAGATTGGCCAGCCGGTCAACCGCGCCAAGGGTAAAGGCAGGGGCAAGGCGGCGGACAGCGGCGCTCAGCTGCAGAACCTCACGCCGAAAGCGCTGGATCAGAAAATCCGCGATCTGGAAGCGCAGATGTATACCCATGCGCAAAACCTGGAGTTCGAGCAGGCGGCTGCGCTGCGCGACGAGATCCACCAGCTGCGCGAGCAGTTCATCGCGATTTCCTGACCGTTGGACGGCGCCCGCGCTGTGGGCGTCAAAATTCCTTGTCGGCCGCGTCAAAGCTGTTATGGTGTGCGGCCCGATTTGACCACGAAGAGTACCGAACATGAGCCAACACCAGTCTAAAGACCCGCTGCACGGCGTGACGCTGGAGCAACTGCTGAATAAACTGGTGGATCACTACGGTTGGTCCGAGCTGGGCGCGCGCATTCGTATCAACTGCTTCCGCAGCGATCCGAGCATCAAGTCCAGTCTGAAATTTTTGCGTCGCACGCCCTGGGCGCGTAAAGAGGTGGAAGATCTGTATATCGATATGGTCAGCCATCCCGCCCCAGCCAGCGATAATCCCTGGCTGCGCGGGCGAGACGGTTAAATTCGGTTAGCGGCGGTCGGCCAGCTCCACCAGCGCTTGATCCAGCGCCTGGCGCAGCAGCTGGCGATCGTGGCGATAAGGGATGTCGCTCGCTTCCAGCGGTTGCTGAATCACCACCCGATCCTGCACTTCACTGGCGTCCACCGCCGGGCCGACGATCAGCGCATCGATCATCCGGCGGCCGATCTTCTCTTCCATCAACGTCAGCTTATCCTTTAACGACAGCGCCGCGGCGGCCACGCTCAGCTCGCGGCCGAGGTTGCCGATATAGATCATGCTGGCGCTGCTGCGGCGCAGCGCCTGGGTGAGATCGTCGAGCAGCAGCAGCGGCATCAGGCTGGTGAGAAAACTGCCCGGCCCAATCAGGATCACGTCGGCCTGCGCGATGGCGTCCAGCGCTTCGCGCGTGGCGTTGACCGGGGGAGACAGCATCAGCTCCTGCGGCATATGAGTCAGTTGGTCAACATTCACTTCACCGTAAACATGGTTGCCTTCGTGATCGTGCGCCATCAAATCCACCGGCTGTTCCGACATCGGAATCAACGCCGCGTCCACCTTCAACAGGCTGCGCACCAGGTTGATCGCTTCCAGCGGGCGCACGCTCAGATGATCCAGCGCTTTCAACATCAGGTTGCCGAGGTTATGGCCGGCCAGTTCGCCGTTGCCGCTGAAGCGGTATTCGAACATCGCCGAGGCGACGCTCGGCTCGGTGATCAGCTGGTTGAGACAGTTGCGGGTATCGCCCCAGGCTATACCGCCTTCCGAACGGCGGATGCGGCCGGTGGAACCGCCGTTGTCGGTGGTGGTAACGATGCCGGTCAGGCGGGAGCCTAAGGACGACAGGGCCGACATCACACGGCCCAGGCCGTGTCCGCCGCCCAACGCCACCACGCGGTCGAGATCGGCCAGGGTACGATTACGCATAAATTTCCTTACAAAGGGGCTGAACTGCCCGCATAAGGTAGCGGATCCGGCGTAAAAACGCGATATACCCGTTATCCTTGACGTTGCCTCTGGGGTGAACGCGCTTGCCGTCGGGAGGCGACGCCCATTATTTAGGGGATAAAGAGTGCCATTTGCGTGATTCTGGTCAATTCGCCCTCGTAAGCGATGTTTATCATGGTTTACCCGATTACGCGGCGTCTAAAAACGCTGTATAGACAGTTATATAGCGAATTAACGCGTTGGCTATCGTTGCCGATTAGCGCTAGAATTCTGCTGAAAACCACGGTTTCATTCCGGCTACTCAAGGTAGCGGGAAGAGAAATCAAACTCCTAGCCCCTGCGCCTACGTTGTTCATCCGGAACGATATGGCGCCTGGGCCGTGGCGAAGTCAGCCACCAGGGTGCAGAGGGGAAACGCTCGCATCTCCCGACTTTGGAAAGGTGTTATGGTACCGCAACTCATTGATGCTTATGAGCGCAAGTTCTATTACCTGCGCTTGTCGATCACCGACGTGTGCAACTTTCGTTGCACCTACTGTCTGCCCGACGGCTACAAGCCGAGCGGCAGCCCGAAAAGCTTCCTGTCGCTGGATGAAATCCGCCGCGTCAGCCGCGCGTTCGCCGAACTGGGCACCGAAAAGGTGCGCCTGACCGGCGGCGAGCCTTCGCTGCGCCGCGACTTTACCGAGATCATCGCCGCCGTGCGGGAAAATCCGGCCATTCGCACGCTGGCGGTCACCACCAACGGCTACCGTCTGGCGCGCGACGTCGCCGCCTGGCGTGACGCCGGTCTGACGGCGATCAACGTCAGCATCGACAGTCTGGATCCCCGCCAGTTTCACGCCATTACCGGTCAGGACAAGTTCCGCCAGGTGATGGACGGCATCGACGCCGCCTTCAGCGCCGGTTTCAGCAAGGTCAAGGTCAACGCCGTGCTGATGCGCGACGTCAATCACCAGCAACTCGGCGCGTTTCTCGCCTGGATCAAGGATCGGCCGATCCAGCTGCGCTTTATCGAACTGATGGAAACCGGCGAGGGGGGCGAACTGTTTCGCAAACACCACGTTTCCGGCGAAGTGATTCGCCTGCAGCTGGAGCAGCAGGGTTGGCAGCGCCAGGCGCGCGGCCGCAGCGACGGCCCGGCGCAGGTGTTCAGCCATCCGGACTACCAGGGTGAGGTGGGTCTTATCATGCCGTATGAAAAAGACTTCTGCGCCAGCTGCAACCGGCTGCGCGTTTCTTCCATCGGCAATCTGCATCTGTGCCTGTTCGGCGAGCAGGGGGTGCCCCTGCGCGATCTGCTGGCGGACGACGGCCAGCTCGACGCGCTGAAGGCGCGCATTCAGAGCGGGCTGCTGAGCAAGAAGCAGACCCATTTCCTGCATCAGGGTAACAGTGGGATCACCCAGAACCTGTCGTTTATCGGCGGCTGACAGCCAATAGGAGCTTATTGAACCATGAGCCATGCGAGCAGCGAGTTTATTCCGGCGCATATCGCCATCCTGACCGTGTCCGACAGCCGCGGCGCGGCGGAAGACACCTCCGGCCAATATCTGCAGGAAGCGGCGCAGGAAGCCGGCCATCAGGTGGTGGATCGCGCCATCGTCAAAGATGACATTTACCAGATCCGCGCACGGGTTTCCGCGTGGATCGCCGATGACAACGTGCAGGCGGTGCTGATCACCGGCGGCACCGGTTTTACCGCGCGCGACAACACGCCGGAAGCGCTGTTGCCGCTGTTTGACAGAGAGGTGGAAGGGTTCGGCGAACTGTTCCGCATGGTGTCGTACGAAGAGATCGGCACCGCGACGATCCAGTCGCGCGCGCTGGCCGGCCTGGCCAACCGCACGGTGATTTTCGCCATGCCGGGCTCCACCCGCGCCTGCCGCACCGCCTGGGAGCGGATTATCGAAGAGCAGTTGGACGCGCGCCATCGCCCGTGCAACTTCCAGCCCCATTTGAAGAAGCCCTGAGTCATGACACAGCTAACCCACATTAACGCCGCCGGCGAAGCCCATATGGTCGACGTTTCCGCCAAGGCCGAAACGGTGCGCGAGGCGCGCGCCGAAGCCTTCGTCGACATGTTGCCCGCCACGCTGGCGATGATCGTCGACGGCAGCCATCACAAGGGCGACGTGTTCGCCACGGCGCGCATCGCCGGCATTCAGGCGGCCAAACGCACCTGGGAACTGATCCCGCTGTGCCACCCGCTGATGTTGAGCAAGGTCGAAGTGCAGCTGGAGGCGCAAACGGAGCACAGCCGGGTGCGTATTGAAACCTGCTGCCGGCTGACCGGCAAAACCGGCGTCGAGATGGAAGCGCTGACCGCCGCCTCGGTGGCGGCATTGACCATCTATGACATGTGCAAAGCGGTACAGAAAGACATGGTGATCGGCCCGGTGCGCCTGCTGGCGAAAAGCGGCGGCAAATCCGGCGATTTTAAGGTGAACGCATGATCGATATTCTTTTCTTCGCGCAGGTGCGCGAACTGGTGGGCACCGGCGCGCTGTCGATGCCGGCGGATTACCCGACCGTCGAGGCGCTGCGCCAGGCGCTGTGCGCGCGCGGCGATCGCTGGGCGCTGGCGCTGGAGTCCGGCAAACTGCTGGCGGCGGTCAATCAGTCGCTGGTGGCGGCGGATCACCCGCTGCGCGCCGGCGATGAAGTGGCCTTCTTCCCGCCGGTTACCGGGGGGTAAGCATGGAAAACACCCGCATTCGCGTGGGCGAAGCGCCGTTCAACGTCGGCGACGAGTATCAGTGGCTGGCGCAGTGCGACGCCGACGGCGCGGTGGTGACCTTCACCGGCAAGGTGCGCAACCATAACCTCGGGGACGACGTCAGCGCGCTGACGCTGGAACACTACCCCGGCATGACCGAGAAGGCGCTGGCGGAGATCGTGGCCGAGGCGCGCAGCCGTTGGCCGCTGGAGCGCGTGACGGTGATCCACCGCGTCGGCGCGCTGTATCCCGGCGACGAGATCGTGTTCGTCGGCGTGACCGGCGCGCACCGCGGCATGGCGTTCGCCGCCAGCGAGTTCATCATGGACTACCTGAAGACCCGCGCGCCGTTCTGGAAGCGCGAAGCGACCGGCCAGGGCGATCGTTGGGTGGACGCTCGCGACAGCGATCGTCAGGCCGCGCAGCGCTGGCATGACGCGGCTAAATAACGCCTCAACAGCGGAAACAAATCAAGACCTTTGCCGCTTTCGCGCGGCCTATTCTGTGGTACGCTTATAGCAGGCGAAGCCCCGTTTACGGGGCTTCGGAATCTTGTTTACAACGCAAAAGGTAACCGTCATGGACCGATATCCACGCTCTAATGGTTCAATCGTCGAACGTGCCAACAGCGGCATTCAGGCCTACATGGCGCAGGTTTACGGCTGGATGACCTGCGGTCTGCTGCTGACGGCGTTCGTTTCCTGGTATGCGGCCAATACGCCCGCGATCCTCAACTTCATCTTCTCCAGCCAGATCACCTTCTTCGGTCTGATCATCGCCCAGTTGGCGCTGGTGTTCGTGATTTCCGGCATGGTCAACCGCCTGAGCGGCGCGGTGGCCACCTCGTTGTTCATGCTGTACTCGGCGCTGACCGGGCTGACGCTGTCGAGCATCTTTATCGCGTACACCTACAGCTCGATCGCCAGCACTTTCGTAGTCACCGCCGGCATGTTCGGCGCGATGAGCCTGTACGGCTACACCACCAAGCGCGATCTGAGCGGCTTCGGCAGCATGTTGTTCATGGCGCTGATCGGCATCGTGCTGGCTTCGCTGGTGAACATCTGGCTGAAAAGCACCGCGCTGATGTGGGCGATTACCTACATCGGGGTGGTGGTGTTCGTCGGCCTGACCGCGTACGACACGCAGAAACTCAAGGCGATGGGCGAGCAGCTGAACGCCGATGATAAAGACGGCTTCCGCAAGTACGCCATCGTTGGCGCGCTGACGCTGTATCTCGACTTCATCAACCTGTTCCTGATGTTGCTGCGCATTTTCGGCAACCGCCGCTAAATCCGTCGTCTTTCATGCCTTAGGGTATTTGGCGATCAAAAAGCTCCGCATGTGACATGCAGAGCTTTTTTTATGCGATCTTGCGGCGGAACAGCGCGTAGGCGGCGCTGCCGGTGGTGGCGGTGATCACCAGCAGCGGCCACAGGCTGCGCCAGATAATGCTGAAGCTGGCGTCCTTCAGGTAGATCTGCTTGGTGATGTCGGTGAAGTGGCGTATCGGATTCACCCAGGTCAGATCCTGCAGCCACACCGGCATATTCTCCACCGGCGAGACATACCCCGAGAGCAGGATCGCCGGCATCATGAACACGAACACGCCGATAAACGCCTGCTGCTGAGTGGCGCACAGCGACGAGATCAGCAGGCCGAAACCGACCAGCGACAGCCCGTAGATCAACATGGTGGCGTAGAACAGCAGCAGCGATCCGGCGAACGGGATCTGATACAGGAAGATGCCGATCAACAGCACGATGCTGGCCTGGAAGCTGGCGACGATCAGCGCCGGCACCGCCTTGCCGATAAAGATCTGCCAGGTGGTGAGCGGCGAGACCAGCAGCTGTTCCAGCGTGCCCTGTTCACGTTCGCGCGCCACCGACAGCGAGGTGACGATCAGCACGCCGATGGTGGTGATCATGGCGATCAGCGACGGCACCACGAACCATTTGTAGTCCAGATTCGGGTTATACCAGTTGCGCACCACCAGTTCGCTGTTGTTGGGTTTCGCGCGCTTGCCGAGCAGCTCGTTCTGATATTCCTGCACGATCTGCTGCACGTAGTTGGCGGCGATCTGCGCGCTGTTGGAGTTGCGCCCGTCGAGCAGCAGCTGCAGCGGCGCGGTGTTGCCGGTGGCGATATCGCGCGAGAACTGCGCCGGGAAGCGGATCAGCAGCAGCGCCCGCTGGTTGTCGATGGTGGTCTTTATCTCCTGCGGATTGCGCAGCAGCAGGACATGGGAGAAGGCTTTGGCCTTGGCGAAGCGCTGGGTCAGCTCCACCGAGGCCTGGCCGCTGTCCTCGCTGTAGACCGCGATGGTGGCGTTGGTGACTTCCAGCGTCGCGGCGAACGGGAACAGCAGCACCTGCAGGATCACCGGCATGATCAGGATAGCGCGGGTTTGCGGATCGCGCAGCAGCGCCTGCATTTCCTTGATGATGAGCGTCAACAGACGGTGAAACATCACTCTTTCTCCTCAATCCAGCCGGCGCTGGGTTTTCCAGGCCGTCAGGCCGATGAACACCACGGCGGAAGCGATCAGGAACAGCAGATTGATCGCCAGCACGGTGCCGACGTTGCCCGCCAGGAACAGCGTTTGCAGCGTGCTGACGAAGTAACGCGCGGGAATGATGTAGGTCACCGCGCGTACGATGGCCGGCATGCTGTCGATCTGGAAGATGAAGCCGGACAGCATGATCGACGGCAGGAAGGCGGCGTTCAGCGCCACCATCGCCGCATTGAACTGGTTGCGGGTGAGGGTGGAGATCAGCAGGCCCATGCCGAGGGTGCTGGCGAGGAACAGGCTGCTGATCAGCAGCAGGATCGGCAGCGAACCGCGATAGGGCACGCCGAGCACCCAGACCGCCACCGCCATGCACAGCGCCATGGCGATCATGCCGAGGAAGTAATACGGGATCAGCTTGGAGAGCAGCAGCTCGCTGCGCGTCACCTGGGTGGAGAGCAGGGCTTCCATGGTGCCGCGCTCCCATTCGCGGGCGATCACCAGCGAGGTGAGAATGGCGCCGATCACCGTCATGATGATGGTGATGGCGCCGGGAATGATGTAGTGCCGGCTGATGGCCGCCGGGTTGAACCAGTAGCGCATCTGCACGTCAATCAGCGGCTTGTCGTTGCTCCCCCGATCGGCGGCGCGCTGCTGCTGCCAAACTTGCCATACGCCCTGGGCATAGCCCTGCACGAAGTTGGCGGTGTTCGGCTCGCTGCCGTCGGTGATCACCTGGATGGGGGCGCTGTCGTGCGGGCGCGCCATGCGCTGGTCGAAATCCACCGGGATCACCACCAGGCCGCGGATCGTGCCGGCCTGCATCTGCTGGATCAACTGCCGGCGGTTGTCGCTGATGGTCGGTTCGATATAGGGCGAACCGGCGAACGCCTGGGCCAGATCGCGCGCGTCTTCGCTCTGTTGCTCCATCAGAATGCCCAGATGCAGCTTGCTGGAGTCCAGGTTGATGCCGTAGCCGAAGATAAACAGCAGCATCAGCGGGATAACGAAGGCGATCAGGCCGCTGCTGGGATCGCGCAGTATTTGCCGCGTCTCCTTCAGGCACAGCGCGCGCAGTCGGCGCCAGGAGAAACCGCCGTCGTCGATTGGGGCTCGGTTGTCGCTCACCGTGGTTCCTCCTCGTCGTAGCCCTGCACCAGTTCGATAAACGCCTGTTCCATCGAGGGGTTGGGGTTGTCGTCGCGCGCTACCTGTTGTTTGAGATCGTCCGGCGTGCCGGCGGCGATGATCTTGCCGCGATACACCAGGCCGATGCGGTCGCAGTATTCCGCCTCGTCCATAAAGTGGGTGGTCACCATCACCGTGACGCCCTTGTCGACCATGCCGTTGATGTGCAGCCAGAACTCGCGCCGCGTCAGCGGATCGACACCGGAGGTCGGTTCGTCGAGGAACAGAATATCCGGTTCGTGCATCAGCGCGCAGGCCAGCGCCAGGCGTTGCTTGAAGCCGAGCGGCAGGGCATCCGGCGTCTGATCGAGGATCGGCGCGAAGTTGAAGGCGCGGGACATCTCGTCGATTTTGTCGCGCTGCGCCTTGCCGCTCAGGCCGTAGACGCCGGAGAAGAACTTCAGGTTCTGCGCCACCGTCAGGTTGCCGTACAGCGAGAATTTTTGCGCCATGTAGCCGAGGCGTTGGCGCGCCTTGCCGGAACTGGTCTTCAGATCCATCCCCAGCACCAGCGCCTTGCCGCCGGATGGCACCAGCAGGCCGCACATCATTTTGAAGGTGGTGGACTTGCCGGCGCCGTTCGGGCCGAGCAGGCCGAAGATTTCGCCGCGCCGCACCTGAAAATCGACGTGATCGGTGGCGGCGAAATCGCCGAATTTCTTGGTCAGTTGCACCGCTTCGATCACCGTTTCACCGCTTTCTCCGTCAACGGTCGGCATGATCTCCGCCAGCGCCGAGCGATGGTTGGGGCCGCCGCCGAGCAGATCGATAAACGCATCCTCGAAGCGCGGATCCGCTTCGTCCAGTTCGGCGTCCGGCAGATCCAGCGTCTGCAGCAGCTGCCGATGATCTTCGCCTTCTTTCAGGATCAGGCGCAGGTACTTGCCCTGGATCACGCCGTCGGTGACCGCCGGCAGGCAGATCGCCCGCTGCAGCAACGATCGATGGCTGCCGGGCGGCGCGGCGATCAATACCGTGCGTCCGGCCATGCGCTGGGTCAGATCCTGCGGCGCGCCGCTGAACAGCAGCTCGCCCTCGTTGAGCAGCAGCACTTCGCGACACTGCTCGGCCTCGTCGAGATAAGAGGTGCTCCACAGGATCAACATGCCGTCATTGGCCAGCTCGTGCACCATGCGCCACAGCTCGCGGCGCGAGATCGGATCGACGCCGACGCCCGGTTCGTCCAGCAGCAGCACCTGGGGTTCGCCCACCAGCGTGCAGGCCAGTCCCAGTTTTTGCTTCATGCCGCCGGACAGCTTGCCCGCCAGACGCCCGGTGAAGCGGGTCAGATCGGTGAATTTCAGCAGCCGTTCGAAGGTCTGGCGGCGAAGATCGCCGGTGACGCCGCGCAGATCGGCGTACAGCGTCAGGTTCTCCATCACCGTCAGATCCTCATACAGCCCGAACTTCTGCGGCATGTAGCCGAGGATCGCATGCAGTTGGCGATCCTGGCCGATCGGATCCAGCCCGGCGACCCGCAGTTTGCCGCTGCTTGGCTTCAGCAGCCCGGCCAGCATGCGCAGCAGGGTGGTTTTGCCGGCGCCGTCCGGGCCGACCAGCCCGATGACCGCGCCGCTGCGCAGGGTGGTGGTCAGGCTGGCGACCGCCGGTTTCTCAAGCGACGGGAAGCGCTTTTCCAGCCCTTCCAACTCGATGGTGTGCGCCTGTTCCATGGCCGGCCTCAGGGTTTGGCGAAGCGCAGGGTGACCGGCATGCCCTGACGCAGCGCATCGTCGGCGTCGGTGACGATCACCCGCAGGCGATACACCAGATCGGTGCGCAGATCCGGCGTTTCAACGCTTTTCGGCGTGAATTCCGCGGTCGGCGAGACGAAACCGATCTTGCCGTGGTAAGGCTTGCCGGGGCGGCCGTCGGTGTAGATCTCCAGCTCGGTGCCGGGCACCGCCTGGTTCAGGCTGGTTTCGTTGACGTAGGCGCGCACCCACACCGGCCGGGTCAACGACAGGGTGAACACCGTGCCGCCGGCGCCGAGCATGGTGCCCGGCTCTACCGCACGGGTCAGCACCGTGCCGGCGGAAGGGGAGAGCAGCGTGGCGTCTTGCAGGTTCAATTGCGCCTGCGCCAACGCCGCTTCGCTTTGCGCCACCTCGGCCTTGGCCTGTTCAATCTCTTGCGGGCGGTTGCCGCTGCGGTATTGCGACAGTTTGTCTTTCGCCGCTTGCAGGTTGGCCTGCGCCTGGTTGCGGGCGGTGCGCGCATCTTCCAGCGCGTCGGCGGAGGTGGCGTTTTTCGCCCACAGCCCTTGCTGGCGCTTCAGGAAACTGTCGGCGTAGGCGAAAGCGGACTGGCGCTGCGCCATTTCTGACTGCACCTGGGCTATCTCTTCGCTGCGATAGCCAGCCTGCAGCAGCGACAGTTTGGCGCGCGCGCTGCCGACGTTGGCTTCGGCCTGTTGCAGCGCGTTGCGGTAGGGAGCATCGTCCAGTTTGCCGAGCAGCTGGCCCGGCTGAACGGTATCGCCTTCATCCACCGTCAGCGACGCCAGGCGGCCGTCGACGCGAAAGCCGAGGTTGACCGTGCGGATATCGACGTTGCCGTACAGCGTCAGCGGCCGCTCCTGCTGCTGTTGGTAATGCCATACCCCGTAAGCGACGGCCGCGATCAGCAGAATCAACAACACGATCAAGGCACTGCGTTTTTTGTTCATAACACTCCCTGCCTGAATTTACGCGCCGTGACGTTGGCGCAGCCCAATAACTAAAATCTCGATATGCTCGCTCAGCACCGCCGCGATTTGCGCCGCTTCGCCCTCACCAATCTCTTGCCAGCCGGCCTGACGGCGGATGGTCTCCCGCGCTACGCGGAACGACAGCACCTCGCCGATCAGCGCATGGGTATGCAACACGAGGCGGGCAGCGCGTTCGTCGATGCCGGTGGCGGCCGACAGCAGGCGGCACAGCCGTTCGTGCATCGGCGCGATCACCTGGCGGTGGATCAGCGGGTAGGCGTCGGTTGGGGCAAGCTGTTCGCGCGACATGATTTTGCTCAGATTCAGCGTGTGCGGCTGGGTCATCAGCTCGCTGAAGGCCAGCAGGCCACGCTGCAGCAAACGCAGCGCCGCGTCGGGCGATCGCTGTGCGGCAGGCTGCTGCCCAAAGCGATCGACCTCTTCGGCCAGCGGGGCGAACGCCTGCTGGATGAAATCGGCGAGCGACTGCGCCACGGCCAGATACAGCCCCTCTTTGGAGCTGAAGTAGTAGGTGATGGCGGCGATATTCTGGCCGGCGCGCTGGGCGATATCGCGGGTGGTGGCGCCCTGCAGGCCGTATTCACCGAACAGGTCGGTCGCCGCGGCGAGCAGTTGCCGACGCGTTTGCTCGCCGCGCGCCCGGCCGGCGGCCTGATGAGGGACGGAAGCTGGCATAGGTCACGCTCAAAGTTAATCAATCATATGATTAACTTTATGCCAGATTGTTTAAAACGCAACCGCTAACCACAATGAGTTATGTGACCGACTTCAGATAATGCTGAATTTACGGCAGATTGTGCTCTCTGCACGTAAAAGTGCTTTTTATTGCGCGACTTCTGTTACAATCGCCGCCTGGTGCACTGCAGTTTGTGCCAATCCCTCGTGGTCATGCTTAATGCCCCGTCTGATCATCCTCCCAGGAAACTGCACCGAACACTGTTAGGTTAGGGGGGATCTGGAGTTTTTCTCTTTATGTCATTTGAAACCCTCGGCTTAAGTGCTGAAATTGTGCGCGCTGTTGAAGAACAGGGCTATCGCGAACCGACGCCAATTCAGCGTCAGGCTATCCCTGTCGTGCTGGAAGGTCGTGACCTGATGGCCAGCGCCCAGACCGGCACCGGTAAAACCGCCGGTTTTACCCTGCCGCTGTTGCAGCTGCTGAGCAAGCATGACCATCCGGTCAAAGGCCGTCGCCCGGTGCGCGCGCTGATCCTGACGCCAACCCGTGAGCTGGCGGCGCAGATCGGCGAAAACGTCGATGCCTACAGCAAACACCTGCGCCTGCGTTCGCTGGTGGTGTTTGGCGGCGTGAGCATCAACCCGCAGATGATGAAGCTGCGCGGCGGCGTCGATATCCTGGTGGCGACGCCGGGTCGTCTGCTGGATCTGGAACATCAGAACGCGGTTGACCTATCCAAAATCGAAATTCTGGTGCTGGACGAAGCGGACCGCATGTTGGACATGGGCTTTATCCACGACATCCGCCGCGTGCTGGCCAAGCTGCCGGCCAAGCGCCAGAACCTGCTGTTCTCCGCCACCTTCTCCGACGACATCAAGGCGCTGGCCAACAAACTGCTGCATAACCCGGCCTCGGTGGAAGTGGCTCGCCGCAATACCGCGTCCGAGCAGATCGAGCAGAGCGTGCACTTCGTCGACAAGAAGCGTAAGCGGGAACTGCTGTCGCAGATGATCGGCGAAGGCGACTGGAAACAGGTGCTGGTCTTTACCCGCACCAAGCATGGCGCCAACCACCTGGCGGAACAGCTGAACAAAGACGGCATCACCGCCGCGGCGATCCACGGCAACAAGAGCCAGGGCGCCCGTACCCGTGCGCTGGCCGATTTTAAAGACGGCCGCATCCGCGTGCTGGTGGCGACCGACATTGCGGCGCGCGGTCTGGATATCGACCAGTTGCCGCACGTGGTGAACTACGAGCTGCCTAACGTGCCGGAAGACTACGTGCACCGCATCGGCCGCACCGGCCGCGCGGAGCGTACCGGCGAAGCCATCTCGCTGGTGTGCGTGGATGAACACAAGCTGCTGCGCGACATCGAGCGTCTGCTGAAGCGTGAAATTCCGCGCATTGCTCTGCCGGGCTACGAGCCGGATCCGACCATCAAGGCCGAGCCGATCATCAACGGCCGCCAGGGTGGCGGACGCGGCGCGCCGCGCGGCAACGGCGGTGGCCAGCGTTCCGGTAACGGCGGCGGTCAGCGCAGCGGTAACGCCAACGGCGGCCAGCGTGAAAACCGTGGCAACGGTAACGGCAACGCTCGCCCGCAGGGTGACGGCCAGCGCCGTTCCGGCGCGCCGGCCTCGCGTCGCCCGCGCAACCGCAAACCGGCCGAATAAGCCCGATTGCGCAAAAGCAAGCCGCCTGTATGGGCGGCTTTTTTTTGCCTGGCGGAACGGCATTTTCGTACTAGGCTGGACGGTGGCTATCCCTACATTCCAGGAGACGGAGATGAAATTGAAGTGCGCAATTCTTGATGATTACCAGCAGGTGGCGCTCAACATGGCGGATTGGTCAGCGCTGGCCGATCGGGTGGAGGTGTCCGCCATCAGCGCGCACTTTACCGATGAGGCGGAGCTGGCGGTGCATCTGCAGGAATGCGACATTCTGGTCATCATGCGCGAGCGCACGCCGATAACCGCCTCGCTGCTGGCGCGGTTGCCGCAGCTGAAGCTGCTGATCACCTCCGGCATGCGCAATGCCGCTATCGATTTGGCCGCCGCCGCCGAGCGCGGCGTGGTGGTGTGCGGCACCCGCAGCGGGTCGGCGGCGCCGATGGAGTTGACCTGGGCGCTGCTGCTCGGGCTGGCCAAGCATATCGTGCCGGAAAGCGCCGGGCTGCGGAACAACGGCCCGTGGCAGCTGGGCTTGGGCGTCACGCTGCAGGGGAAGACGCTGGGGCTGCTGGGGCTGGGCAAGATCGGCGGCCAAATGGCTAGGGTGGCACAGGCGTTCGGCATGCGGGTGTTGGCCTGGAGCCAGAACCTGACGGCGGAACGGGCAGCGCAGGAGGGCGCCCTGCTGGCGCCGTCCAAACGGGCGCTGTTCGAGCAGAGCGATTTTGTCTCCATTCACCTGGTGCTGAGCGATCGCAGCCGCGGGCTGGTAGGGCGGGACGAATTGACGGCGATGAAACCCACCGCTTACCTGATCAACACCTCGCGCGCGGGGATCGTCGATCGGGCGGCGCTGGTGGACGTGCTGCAACAGCGGAAGATTGCCGGCGCCGGGCTGGACGTGTTCGAGACGGAGCCGCTGCCGGCCGACGATGTGTTTCGTCAACTGCCCAACGTGCTGGCGACGCCGCATGTGGGTTACGTGGCGGACGACAACTACCGCGCCTACTTCACCGAGGCGGTCGAGGACATTGCGGCGTTTCTCGCCGGTCAACCGATCCGTCGGCTGGGCTGATGGCGTTTTTAATGCCCGCAGAGGCTTGTCTGGCGCGGGCATTCACCCGTATCATTGCGGGTCTTTTTTTAGCTGGGATTGGTCATGCGCGTATTATTGGCTCCGATGGAGGGCGTTCTCGACTCTTTGGTGCGTGAGTTACTCACCGAAGTGAACGACTACGATCTGTGCATCACCGAATTTTTGCGCGTGGTCGATCAGCTGCTGCCGGCCAAGTCGTTCTACCGGCTGTGCCCGGAGCTGCGTCACGCCAGCCGCACGCCGTCGGGCACGCTGGTGCGGGTACAGCTGCTGGGGCAGTACCCGCAGTGGCTGGCGGAGAACGCCGCGCGCGCGGTGGAATTGGGCTCTTACGGCGTCGATCTCAACTGCGGCTGCCCGTCCAAGCTGGTGAACGGCAGCGGCGGCGGGGCGACGCTGCTCAAAGATCCGGAATTGATCTACCAGGGCGCCAAAGCGATGCGCGCGGCGGTGCCGGCCCATCTGCCGGTCACGGTGAAGGTGCGCCTGGGCTGGGACTCTTCCAATCGCAGCTTTGAAATCGCCGATGCGGTGCAGCAGGCGGGCGCCAGCGAACTGACGGTGCACGGCCGCACCAAAGAGGACGGCTACAAGGCGGATCGCATCAACTGGGCGGCGATCGGCGAGATCCGTCAGCGGCTGAGCATCCCGGTTGTCGCCAACGGCGAGATCTGGGATTACCAGAGCGCGCAGGATTGCCTGCAGACGACCGGCTGCGACGCCATCATGCTGGGGCGCGGCGCGCTCAACGTGCCGAACCTGAGCCGGGTGGTGAAATATAACGAACCGCGCATGCCCTGGCCGCAGGTGGTTGAGCTGCTGCAAAAATACGTCCATCTGGAAAAGCAGGGCGACACCGGCCTATATCACGTGGCGCGCATTAAACAGTGGCTGGGTTATTTGCGTAAAGAATATGATGAAGCAACTGAACTGTTCAGCGAAATCCGCGCGCTGACGACGTCCGGGGATATTGCGCGCGTCATCTGCCGCAGCTGAAAATAAACCCGCGCGTGGCGGGTTTATTTAAATCGGCATTATCAGGCGGCTTTATCAAGACGGTTTAATTCTATCTCGATATCCTGAATGGTTTTTTCCAGCCCTTCCAGACAGGCGCCTTGTTTATTCAATAGGTCGTTAATGGCTTCGGCGAATGCCTTATTTTTGCATTCCCCCTGATCGAAGGCCAGCCAGTGTGCGGAGAGCGTCTCGATATTCGACTGCGCGTAGTGGCGCATTTCCTTCAGCTGGGAAGCGACATTGCGTAAATTATCCAGCTGCGCCTGTGCATTTGCATTGTTGCTCATGAATTTCTCCTTGAGTTGGCCGTTAAATAATTTCGACTGCGGGATCAAGCTTACCCTATTTAAATAAAAATATCACCCTGAGTGGTCTGGGTGGTTATTTTTGAGTGGGTGTGGCTATATTTATTGTTCGGCTGAACAAGGACTTGGGTGGAATTGTAAAAATAGATAAATACGGTGTTTTTGGCGATTATTTTCGGCCATCCCGTTCGGGATGGCCGTTATTCTACCCCTTAAGCGTGAGGCCGACTATGCCGCGTCCGCCAGCATAAACATGCCGTAGGGGTGAATTTCCAGATAATACTGCTCGCCGACGTTCGGTTGCAGGCGGGTGGCGTTAACCTGCAGCAAGATCTGTTGCCCGTGCCACGCCACCGTCACCTCATACTGCGGCCCCATGTAGGCGACATGCTGGATCTCGCAGCGTTGGCTTTCATCGCCATGCTCGCTCAGCGTGATCGCTTCCGGCCGCACGCCCACCGTGCCGGCGCCCTGGGCGGCAAAATGCGCCGGGCGCGGCAGGCGATAGCCGCTGATATCGACATGATCGGCGCTGAAGCTGGCCGGGAACAGGTTGGCGTCCCCCATAAAGCTCGCCATAAAGCGCGAGGCGGGCTGCCGATAGAGATCCTGCGGTGAGCCCATCTGCATGATATGCCCCTTGTTCATCACCAGTACGGTGTCGGAGACTGCAAAAGCCTCGCTCTGATCGTGGGTGACGTACAGCGACGTGATATCAAACTGCTTTTGCAGCTCGCGGATCTTTTCGCGCATGCTGCGGCGCAGGTTGGCGTCGAGGTTGCTCAACGGCTCGTCGAACAGCAGCACTTTCGGCTTGAGGATCAGCGCGCGCGCCAGCGCCACGCGCTGCTGTTGGCCGCCGGAGATCTGATCGACATAGCGATCGTCGAACCCCGCCAAGTCCACCATCGCCAGCGCTTCCTGCACGCGCGCTTTCACTTCGGCGCGCGGAATGCCGAGCATCTTCAGGCCATAGCCGACGTTCTCCCCCAGCGACATGTGCGGGAACAGGGCATAAGACTGGAATACCATGCAGATGTCACGCTGCTGGATGGAACGATGGGTGACGTCTTCACCATCAATGAATATCTGCCCGTCGCTCGGTTTTTCCAGCCCGGCGACCAGGCGCAAAATGGTGGTCTTGCCGCAGCCGGAAGGGCCGAGCAGCGTCACCATTTGCCCCCGTGGGATGGTGAGCGTGATGTTATCGATTACCGTGTTGCTGCCGAACCGTTTGGAGACGTTACGCAGTTCAACGAAATTTTTCTGGCTCATCATGGGCTCCATTACGCCTGGTTTTTGGCTTTTGAACGGGAGATGCGTGCCTCGCCGATCAGCCAGTCAAAGAGGAAAATAATCGCCAGCATCACCACGATCAGAATTGAACCGTAGGCGATCGCCACGCCGTATTCGCCGTCTTCCACGCGATTGAGGATGTAGGCGGTGGCCACGCGGGTATCGGGGGTGACCAGGAAGACGATGGCGCTGACGGTGGTGATGGCGCGCACGAAGCTGTAGATCAGCGCCGACAGGATCGCCGGGCGCAGCAGCGGCAGCAGGATGTGCGTGATGGTGCGCAGCGAGCCGGCGCGCAGGCTGAGCGAGGCTTCGTCCAGCGATTTGTCTATCTGGCCCAGCCCGGCGATCCCGGCGCGAATGCCCACCGGCACGTTGCGCATCACCATCGAAATAATCACGATGGCGGCCGTCCCGGTGAGGTACACCGGCGCGCCGTTAAAGGCGAGAATGTAAGAGACGCCGGCCACGGTACCCGGCACCGCAAAGCACAGCATGGTGGTGAACTCGATGGTCTTTTTGCCCTTGAACTGTTGGCGCACCACGATCCAGGCGATCAGCAGGCCGAACGCGGCGGTGATCGGCGCGGCGATCCCGGCGTACAGCAGCGTGTCGAGCAGCGAAGGCCACGCGCCGTCGCTCATGCCCTGGCCGAACAGTTTGATGAAGTTATCCAGCGTCAGCGTGTAATCCACTCCCCAGTTGACGGTGAAGCTGCCGTAGAAAATGCTGCCGTAAAGCAGGGCGTTAAAGGCTACCCACACCGCCAGCAGCGCGATCACGCCCCACACCAGCGTGACCGGCAGCGGCTGCACGTCGCCGCGATACGATTTGCCGGACACGGTGACGTAGGAACGTTTGCCGATCCACATATACTGGATGCAGAACACCAGCAGTGAGAACAGCAGCAGGAAGGCGCCGAGGGTGCTGGCGGCCTGATAATCGAGCTGCGAACCGGTGATGTAAAAATAGATTTGCGTCGCCAGCACGTCGAAGTTGCCGCCGAGCACCAGCGGGTTGCTGAAATCAGCCAGCGATTGCACCACCACGATCAAAAACGCGTTGGCCAGCGCCGGTTTCAGCAGCGGCACGAACACGCCGTTAAAGGTTTGCCAGCGGCTGGCGCGCAGGGTGTAGGAGGCTTCTTCCAGCGAAGGATGAATGGTCTTGATCGCGCCGTCGAGGATCATGAACGCCATCGGGGTGAACGCCAGCACCTGCGCCAGCCAGATGCCGGTAAAGCCGTACAGCCAGTTGGTGTTGGTCAAACCGAACCAGGCCACCATCCACTCGGTGACGTAGCCGGAGCGCCCCATCATCAGCGTGACGCCCAGGCCGACGACGAACGGCGGCGTGACGATGGGCAAGATGGAGAAGATGCGGCCGATAATGGCGCTGCGCCTGGCGATGCGGGTAGTGTAAATCGCCAGCACCAGGCCGAAAAAGGTGCAGCCGGCGCCCACCGCGATCGACAGGGCGATGGAGTTGAGGATCACCTGAATGATATGCGCCTGCGTCAGCACGTTCATAAAGGCCAGCGGCGCGAACGCGCCCGTCTGGTCGGTGAACATTGGAATGAAAATCGCGATGCTCGGCCAGACGATGAAGACGCCGATCAGCGCCACGATGGTGACCAGCGCGCCGATAACGAAACGGTCGCCGCCCAGCCAGTCGAGGCGGGTCAGCGCCAGCGTCATGATGGCGCCCAGCGCGGTCAACTGCACCAGGGTGGCGTAGCCTAAACCGCGTCCCGCCACCGTGGCGCTGACAACGATAAAGGCCATGCACAGCAGCGCCCAGCCGGCATCGAACGCGTGGCGGCGCCGCTGCTCACGGCCCGCCGCAGCGTAAGGGCGCAGCAGCAGCAGGCTCGGCAGCAGGCACCAAAACCAGCTGATATTGCGGTGTGACCAGCCGTAGGCCGCGAGGATCTCTTCGCCGGTGGACTCCAGCAGGCCGTAATCCAGGCTCCAGCTCGGCAGCAGGGCGAACGCCAGCCAGCCAAGCAAAACCCAAAGGGATATCGCATCTCGTTTTTTCACGAGATGGAGTGCATGTGTATGTGACATAAGTTTCCCGGATGTTCAGGCCGGGCAAGCCGTGAGGCTTACCCGGCAACAGGCGCAGAATGTGGGCTTATTTACCCATCTTGACTTCGCTGACCCATTTATTGATCAGCGCCTTGCGGACCTCGGTCGAACCGTACTTGTCCATGTCGTAGTTGATCAGCTTCAGGTCGTCGAGCTTCAGCGAGTTCGGCGAGGTATCGGCGGTGGTGTTGGTCAGGATCTGATAGGACTTGCCTTGCTTCCACGCCAGCTCCTGCGCCTCTTTCGACAGCACCCAATCCACGAACAATTTGGCGTTGTCGAGGTTGCGCGCGCCTTTGAGGATGCTGACGCCGCCGATTTCGTAGCCGGTGCCTTCACACGGCGAGATCAGCTCAAGCGGCGCGCCCTGTTCCTTTTCGAGCGAGTAGTCATGCAGGAAACCGATGCCGATCGCCGTTTCGCCGCGGGCGGCGTTGCGCGCCGGGGCTATGCCGGATTTGGTGTACTGCGAGACGTTGGCGTTCAGCTGTTTGAGGTAAGCGAACGCCTGATCGTCTCCCCACAGCTGGGCAAAGGTCGCCAGCGCGGTGTAGGCGGTGCCGGAGCTTTGCGGATCGGCGATTTGAATCTCGCCTTTGTATTCCGGCTTGGTCAGGTCTTTCCAGCACTTGGGCACCGGCAGGTTTTTCTCTTTCAGGCGCTGGGTATTGACGCCAAAGCCGAGAATGCCGACGTAGACCGCCGAGGAGTAGTTGCCTTTCAGCTTGGCCGGATCGCGGAATTGCGTCATCACCTGGTCGAGATTCGGCGATTTGTACGGCTGCAGCAGCCCCATTTCACCGGCCTGGGATTGCGGATCGAGCGTACCGCCGTACCAGACGTCCGCCTGCGGGTTCTTCTTCTCGGCGTCCACTTTCGCCAGCGTACTGCCGGAACCGTTGCGGATGAACGCGGTTTTCACGTCATATTTCTCGCCGAAGGCTTTGGTTTCCGCTTCGCACATTTCATTGGTGGCGCTGCAGTAGACCACCAGGCGGCCCTTGGCGTACGCGGCGCCGCTCAGGGTCGCCAGCGCGATGCCGGACGCTATCAGGGTAGTGACCCACGTTTTTTTCATTGTTTTATCCTTCTCTCGGTAGAGGTGGTAACGCTCGCCATCAGCAGCGGCATCAGCAATAAACCCATAAGAACAGCGGCGATCGACAGCAAACTGAACATGCCTGACCAGCCGTAGCCTTCGATGACCCGCGACAGCGGCCAGCCCGCCAGCGCCGCCCCCAGATAGGCGAACAGGCCGAGAAAGCCGGTGATGGAGCCCGCAGCGCCTTTGTGCCCGCATTCCACGGCGGCGAGGCCAATCAGCATCTGTGGGCCGAAGACAAAAAAGCCCACCGTAAAGAAACAGCCCGCCAGCAGCGCGTAGTGATGCACCGGCGCCAGCCACAGCGCGGCGACGGAAACCATCAGCCCGAGCGTGAACAGCAAAATCATCGGCGCGCGCTGCCCGCCGAACAGCACATCCGAGCCCCAGCCGGCGAACAGCGCGCCGAGCAGGCCGCCTATCTCGAACAGCATCACTGTCGCATTGGCGCTGAGCAGGTTGACGCCGTGGCTTTCCGTCAGCCACAGGTTGCCCCAGTCGTTCAACGCAATGCGGATCAGGTAGACCAGCACGTAAGAGACGCCGAGCAACCAGATCATCGGGTTCTTCAGCATCGTGGTGCGCAACATTCGCCACAGCCCCATCGGCGGGCTTTGCTGTTCCTGGCGCAGCTCCAGCGGATCGTGGCGCCACTGGCCGACCGACGGCAGGCCTTCTTCCTGCGGCGTGCCTGTCAGCTGCCGCGTGAGCCAGATGCCCAGCACCATGCTGACGGCCCCCGGGATCAACATCGCCGCCTGCCAGCCCCAGCGCTGGGCGGCGAAGGCGCTGATCAGCGGCACAATCGCGCCGCCGAGGTTGATCGACATATTCCAGCAGCCCCACCAGAAGCCGCGCTCGTTGCGCGAATACCAGTGGGTCAGCAGCCGCGCGCAGGGCGGCCAGCCCCAGCCCTGAAAGAAGCCGTTCAGCGCCCAGACCGCCAGCAGCAGCGTCAGCGATTCGCCGAAGGCGAACGCCACGTTCAGCAAACCGGTGGCGAACAGGCCGATCCCCATAAACCCGCGCTGCCCATGGCCGTCGTGCCACAACCCGGCGACGAATTTCGACAGGCCGTAGCTCAGATAAAACAGCGAGCCGAGCAGGCCGATGTCTCCTTTATCCAGCCCCAAATCCGTTTGCAGCGCCGGCAGCACGTAATTCACGCTTTTGCGCGTCAGGTAAAAGGCGGCGTACCCGATGACCATGTACAGCAGCAGCCGCGGGCGCAGCGCGCGGTAACGATGATCGATTTCAGATGCTGAGCGTGCTTGCATAGCCGCCTCCCTGGTGCTGACTATAAGAAGGTGAAAAGGAAAGGGGATGAGATAAAGTCCGGAGTGGCTAAGACTTTTTCCTAGTTAGTCGGCGGTTTGTTGCAAATTTGTGGGCAGGTTAACAATTACCCGGGTGCCGCGCTGCGTTTCCAGCGTCAGTTCGCCGCCGAGCGCGCTGACCCGTTCGCGCATTCCCTGAATGCCGAAGCCCGGCGCGTTGCCCGCATGGATGCCGACGCCGTTGTCCCGTACCTCGAGGTGCAACATGGCGCCTTGCTGATACAAAACGATGGCGACTTCGCTGGCCTCGGCGTGTTTGCACACGTTGTTGAGCAGCTCTTGCAGCAGCCGGTAGAGGGTGAAGCGCACCGTCTCGCCGGCGGGCGTGTCGGTCAGGCGGTAGTCGAAACGGCAACGGATGCCCCGTTCGCTAAAGGCGAATTCGCTCAGCAGGTGGTGAAGCGCGTCTTTGAACGCCAGCTCGTCCAGCGCGGGCGGGCGAAGTTGGCGCAGCAGCTGGCGCGTGGAGTGATGAATGCGCCGGGCGAGATCGCCTATCTGGTTCGCGGCGGCCTGGGTTTGCGCCGGATCGCGCGCCCGCTTGACCAGCTGCGACTGAATTTGAATGGCGGTGATGTTCTGGCCGATTTCATCATGCAGCTCGCGCGCCAGGTTCTTTCGCGTGTCTTCTTCGGTGTGGATCAGTTTTTCGGTCAACGCCCGCCGCGCCGCCAACTCTTCTTCCAGGCGTCGGCGATAGTGGTGCAGGTTTTGCGCCAGGTGCTGCTGACGGCTGATGGCGATGCCCAGACCGATGCCGAGCAACGCCTGCGTCGCCAGAAAGATTTCCAGCTCGACCAGATTGCCGAACCCCACGCCGACCTGCCGCGCGATAGTGATCATCATGCTGCCGAGCAGGCCGGACAGCACGCCGCCCTGCCAACCGAACTTCCACGCCATCACCACGTTCGGCAAAAACACCACGATCAGCAGCAGGCGCTCGATTTCCGGCGACAGCACCATCTGCGTACCGATGCCGATAACGAAAAACAGGCTGCACCAGATGATTAAGGACGCGCGCAGCGGCGGGTTGGCGGTGTCCAGCCCCAGCAGATGGTAGCGGTGCTGCTGGCGCAGAAATTCAAAGATCAGGTAGACGAACGGGGTCAACAAAACACCGCCGGTAAACGACGCCAGGCCGAGCAGCATCGCCGGGCTCTGCGCGAAAGGCGACAGCAGGGCGGTATTGAGCAGCGAGGCGGCGGTCACTGCGGCCAGCAGCAGCGTCAGCCGTTGCCAGTAGAGCGGAAAACGGCGCCAGAATCGCTGCGCGAGCGCGGCCGGGAGCAGGGTGATGAACGGCGCGGCCAGCAGGCCATAGCCGCTCAGCAGGCGTTCGCCGTGCAGCCAGAACAGCAGCAGCACCGGCGGTATTATCAGGGCGGGCCAATAGCGGCGCGCCAGCAAGATCAGCAGCGCGAGATAGACACCGTGAGACAGAAACAGCGCCGCCTGATTGCCGTTGTGGGTCAGATAGAAACCGAGCGTCCACAGCATCAGCCAGCCGCTGCCCCAGGCCAACAGGATAAACAGCGAGATAACCCAGCGCCGTGAGCGGAGTGACATCAATGCCCCGCCAGCAGCTGATGATCGAGGGCGAAATGCACCAGCTCGATGGTGCTGTTGCACTGCAGCTTGCCCAGGACGTTGGCGCGATGTACGTGTACCGTTTTATGGCTGAGATCGAGCTTGAAAGCGATCTCCTTTACGCTGTCGCCTTTGACCAGCAGCTCGAAGATTTCGCGCTCGCGCGGGGTCAGCACTTCCAGCGCCGTGGCCGGCTGCTCGCCGCCGCGCAGCGCCCGCAGCGCGTCGGCGCACAGGTAATGGCCGCCCATATCGACGGAGCGCACCGCCTGCACCAGCTCTTCCGGCCCGCAGCGTTTAGTCAGATAACCGCTGGCACCGGCATCCAGCGCGCTCTGCACGAAGGTGGGGGAGTCATAAATGCTGAGTATGATCGCGCGAAACTGCGGCTTCTGCGCCCGCAGGCGTTTCAACAGGCTCAGGCCGTTTTCATCCGGCATGGCGATGTCCATCACCGCGACGCTGACGTCGTCGCGCAGCAGCGCCGGCCAGGCCGCCGCCGCGCTGCTGTATTGCCCCGCCACGTCGATGTCTGCTTCGAGGCTGAGCAATTGCGCAAAGCCGGAGCGCACCACCACATGGTCATCGACCAGTATCACACGGATCATTTTTCGCACTCTGTTGCCGAATCATGATCCTATGATGCCTGCCGCCGCGATGCTGGCAATCAGCCAAGCGCGGTTATGCAATCGATGTAACAGAATCGTAATAAAAGGACGCCGCCCGCGCCGTCAACGATCCACATCGATGGCGAAATGCCGCCACAGCGCGGCTCGCCGTTCCTCTTCCGAATGCAGCGTCGTTTCGTGGCGTTGGTGATCTTCGGTCACGATCAGCTTCATGTCGCTGAGGGTCACCCGGCCCTGTTCGGTCGGCCGTGAACACACCAGGCGCTGGGTGAAGTGCGACTGCGGCGAGGTGCTGTGGAAGTGGCACATCTCATCGAATTCATGCGGTTCGCGCGGCTGAACGGTAAAGCGATACAGGGTTTTGGCATGCGAGCGCTGGTCGCCGTTGCGGCGTTCCAGCAGGTAATATTCGCCTTCCCGCTCCAGGTGGAAGGTGCCGCTGGCCTGCGGTTGCGGCTCGGCAACGACGATTTTGAGCGGCGTCAGGAAGGAATCGCCGAAACCGACGTCCACCAGCCAGGCCTGGCCCGCCAGATCCACCCGCAGCGCCAGATGGTCGTAGGGCGGGCCGAAATGGCCGTCGCGCGCGCGGATCTCGCCGGAGATAAAGCTGACCCTGAAACCGATCTCCCGCAGCAGCAGGGCGAACAGTGTATTCAGTTCATAACAGAAACCGCCGCGGTTACGCTCGACCACTTTGTTGAACAGCGCTTCGGGCGCCAGCTGAATACCCTGATGATAAATAATGCTCAGGTTCTCGAACGGCACGCTCAGCATGTGGCGATGGTGCAGCTGTTGCAACGTGGGGAGATCGGGGCGGGCGACGCCGGTAAAGCCGATATGCTGCAGGTAGCGTTGGGTGTCCACAGGGTGTCTCGCATGAGAAAAAGTAGGCTTAAAATAGCGGGCTTTGCGGCGTTTGTGAGCGCATTACGTGCTGCGCCTCGGCAGCCGGATTACTTTCCCGACGGGCGTCTTAGGTAAAGCGCCGGGTTCAGTGAGCGCAGATGCATTTTCAGTACGGCACCCCGCTGAAAGAGATAGTTGAGTATGGTCAATGACAGCAGTTCGGTCAGCAAGGTGCTGTAAGCGGCGCCCATCATGCCGTATTGCCGAATCAGGCCGTATGACAGGGGAATGTTAATGATAAACACCAACAACATTTTGCGGGAAAGGAAGCCGTAACCGGAAAACAGCACGATGTATTTATAGGCCACGGTCCCCAGGGCGGAGAGCAGGGTGGCGACGGCCAACACCCCCATGGCGGCATAGGCCTCCAGGTATTGCTCGCCGTACAACAGTGCGATGACCGGTTTGCCCAGCCAAACGATCCCGGCGACGATGGCTAAGGCGATGGCCAGCACCAACCCATTCAGTTTGGCCGCGGCGCGCATCGCGTCTTCGCGCCGATAGGCGAATATTTTCGCGAAGAACGAGGTGATGACGGCATCGGTAACGAACATCCAGGCGGTCGCCAGGGTAATGGCGACCGAGTAAATGCCCAGCACCGCGGCGGAAACGAACCACATCAAAAACAGCTGCGCCAGCCGGGTATAGATGGCGATGGAAACATTGGATACCGCCAACGGCAGGCCGCTGGCGAGCAGATAGCGCACATATTTGCGCCGAATACGGCCGGGGGCCGAAAAGCCCGGATGGCGGCGATGATAAAGGTGATGACGGATCAGATAGGGGATGAGGTACACCATCACGATAGGGATGGCCAGAAAGTACAGGTGCAGATCAAAAAACACGATCAGCCAGCGAGCCAACAATGCGCTGGCTAAGCCGGCCACGTTGGCCAGGGTATTGAAACGCGATTCCAGCCGGGCGTCATGGTAAATGGCGAAGACGTCTTTGAGTGAAAAAAACGAGGCCAGGAATGTGGCGGCGCAAAAGTAAAAGGTCGTGAAGTCTTCCCGCAGCCCGGTATAAAGCAAGATGATCGCAGAAAAGGCCAGGAAACAGGCTTGCCTCAGCCGGTTGGTGGAGAACATCAGCGCTGCGCCGGAGCGCGGATTACGGCTAATGCGTTTGAAGAGGATGGTGTCCGACCCCAGCAGCGCCAACGTTTGGGTAATGGCGAAAATCGCCGTGGCAAAGGTAATCTTTCCGAAGCTTTCCGGCCCAATATATTTGGCCATGTAGGCGGTGATGAATATAACGCCGAGGATTGATACCGTCTTTTCCGCTATCATCCAGGAAGCGTTTCTTATTATGCTGAAGTCTATGATCTTTAGTTTCACTGACGCTTCCCTGAATACCTTATGATATAGGATTATTCCGTTTTTTATCCTTTAATAATCACCAAGGCTTTTTATATTTTACAATTGAAGTCAATTGCATTTAAACTTTAGCTGGGTCTTTTGTTATGTTGGGTTAATGGATGAATCAACGGAATGAGAAAATTCGTAAAATACCTCTATAAGGTTTCGCCTGACTTTATTTATTATCAGCTGTCGCATTATTCTGTTCACGGAAGCTTTGTCAACTTTTTGAATCCTAAAAGTTTTTCTGAAAGGATTTACCACAGAATGCGCTACCCGCGCGAAGAGTTCAGCCTGTTGGCGGACAAGGTGGCGGTGAGGGATTATATATCCAGTCGCGTTTCGGAAAAATACCTAACGCCGGTCATCATGATAACGGAGAACTTCACTGAGCAAGACTATTTGTCGTTGCCTCAATCTTTTGTTATCAAAACAAATAATGCCTCGCAGCAAGTTAAGATTGTCAGAGATAAAACGCGAGTGAGTTATGATGAGATTGCAAGCACTCTCAAGAAATGGTCAAAAATAACGTATTGGAAGCGCTTTCGTGAGAAGCACTATGCGAAGATCCCACTGCAAATTGTGGTTGAAAACCTGTTGGACATCGAACGCGACGGTGAATTGATCGACTATAAAGTGCATGTTTTTAACGGCAGCCAGCCTTATCTGTTCGTGGAGTTGCTGCGGGGCGGCCCGGAGCCGACGTCGCTGGAGTTTTTGGACCGCCATGCGCATCACTGCTTTTTTACCCAGAAAGATATTCCCCAGATCAACACGTTGCACGCGAAGCCTGACTTTTGGGATGAGATGATTGAGGTCGCCCAAGCCGTTGCCGCCGATCTGGACTACTGCCGGGTCGATTTCTACCTGACGCAAGACAGGCTCTATATCGGCGAGCTGACGCTCACCCCCGGTGCAGGCAATGAAGTGTACCAACCGCGCGCCACCAACCTGCTGCTGGGCGAGCTGATGGCCAAAACCTGAACGTTATGCCGAGCGTTGAGCCAGTTCCCGCAGCCAGCCCAAAAACGCCGCGGCGCCGGGTTTTTCCAGCGTGCGCGGCGGGTAAACCACGTAGTAGGGCTTGCTAAGCGGCAGCGCCGGTTCGGCCAGGGTGACCAGCCGGCCCTCCGCCAGTTCACGGGCGATCAGCCGCCGCTGGCCGAGCAGCACCCCGCGTCCTTGCACGGCGGCGTCGATGGCCAGCGAAGTCAGGTTATAGGTCAGCCCGCGGCGCGGCGGCGGCGAACGGTCGGCGGCGGTGAACCATTCGTGCCAGCCCGGCAGAAACTGGCTCTCCTTGCCCCAGTCGACGTGGAGCAGCGGCAGTTGCGTCCAGTCGCCACGATCGCGCAGCGCCGGGCTGCATACCGGCTGCACCCGATCCTGAAACAGCTGCACCTTTTCCAGCAGCGGGTAATCCTGATCGCCGAAGCACAGTGCGAAATCCGCCGCCGAATGGGCGAAATCGACCGCCGCATGGGTCGCGTGCAGCCGCAGATCGCCGTCGGGGCACTGCGCCAGCCAGTCGCCCAGCGCCGGATTCAGCCATTTAGACGCCAGCGCCGGCAGGGCGAACACCGTCAGCGCCTGTTTGCCGCGCTGGCGTTCGACGTGTTGCTGCGCCACGCGCAGCGTTTCAAACGCCTCCTGCACGTAGGCCAGGTAGTCCGCGCCCTGTTCGGTCAGCGTGACGCCGCTTTTAGCGCGAATGAACAGCGTGATGCCCAGATGTTGTTCGAGCTGGCGGATCTGTTGGCTGACGGCGGCGGCGGTCAGCGCCAGCGCATCAGCCGCACGGGCCAGGCTGCCGGTGCGAGCGGCGGTTTCGAACGCCAGAATGGCGCTCAGCTTGGGCAAGCGCGCACGGGACGGTGAGTGCATGAGCAGGGCTTATCGCTAAGTATTCGTTAGCTTATCCATAACGTATTTTTGTTATGGCGGCAATGCGGCATTCGCTACAGTGGGAGGCATCCGGCTTTCGCACACGAGGGGAACGTCATGCCGCAACTTGCCGATATTATCGATCTGTCCGCCCACCCCATCGACGACGCCGCGTTCCGCGTCCGCTGCCGGCAAACGCTGGCGCGCGCCGGCGCGCTGGTGCTGCCGGGATTTCTGCGCGAAGCCGCGCTGGCGACGGTGCGGCTGGAAGGCGCCGAACAGCACCATGCGGCGTTTTACGCCACCAGCAAACACAACGTGTATCTACGGCCGCAGGACGACGCGCTGCCGGCCGAGCATGCGCGCAACCGGCTGGTGGTGTCGTCCAAGGGCTGCATTACCGACGAAGATATTCCGCCGCAGTCGCCGCTGCGCGCGTTGTACGACGCTCCGGCGTTTCGCGCGTTCCTCTGTGCGGTGCTGGATGAGGCGCAGCTCTATCCCTACGCCGATCGTCTGTCGTCGATCAACCTGCATTATGCCCACACCGGTCAGGAGCTGGGCTGGCATTTTGACAACTCCTCGTTCGCCATCACGCTCTTGATCCAGAAACCGCAGGCGGGCGGGCGCTTCGAATACGTGGAGAACCTGCGCGACGCCGATCGCGGCGAGATGAACTATGCCGGGGTCACGCAGGTGCTGGACGGCGAGCGGGCGGTCAAACAGCTGGCGATGGAGGAGGGGGATTTGGTGCTGTTTCGCGGGCGCAACGCCATGCACCGGGTGACGCCGACCGAAGGCGACACCACGCGCATGCTGGTGGTGCTGGCCTACAATGCGCAGCCGGACGTGATGCTGTCGGAAAGCGCCAGAATGACGTTCTACGGGCGGTTATAGCGGATAAAAAACCGCCCCGGAGGGCGGTTTGTCGATTCAGTGCGGGTTCTGCTCTTCGTGAGCCTGCTGTTCCAGCTTCACTTCCTGCGCGCGTTTGCGCAGGCCGAACCAGCCCAGCGTCAGCAGCACCGCCAACACAGGAATGGTGGCGATGGTCCAGGTGCCGTTCGGGTAGTCGAAGGCCATCATTACCACCACGATCAGCAGGAACGCCAGCGTTAGCCACGAAGTGAACGGCGCGCCCGGCATTCTGAACGACACCGGCTGAGCGCGGCCTTCGCGCACGGCTTTGCGCAGGCGCATCTGGCAAACGATGATAAACGCCCAGGAGGCGATGATGCCCAGCGAGGCGATGTTCAGCACGATCTCGAACACCTGCGACGGCACCAGGTAGTTGAGCACCACGCCGATCACGTAGATGCCGCAGGTGACCAGGATGCCGGCGTAAGGCACCTGCTGGCTGCTCATTTTGGCCATCAGCTTCGGCGCGGAGCCGCCCATCGCCAGCGAACGCAGGATGCGGCCGGTGGAGTAGAGGCCGGAGTTGAGGCTGGACAGCGCGGCGGTCAACACCACGATGTTCATGATGGTGCCGATGTAAGGCACGCCCAGCTTGCTGAAGAAGGTGACAAACGGGCTTTGGCCGGCCTGATAGGCGTTCCACGGCAGCAGCAGCACCAGCAGCACCACGGAGCCGACGTAGAACAGACCGATACGCCAGATCACGCTATTGATCGCTTTAGGCATCATTTTGGCCGGATCTTTACACTCGCCGGCGGCGGTGCCGATAAGCTCGATGCCGGCGAAGGCGAAGATCACCCCTTGCACCAACACCAGCGCAGGCAGCAGGCCGTGCGGGAACATGCCGCCGTTTTCGGTGATCAGGTGCATGCCGGTGGTGTGGCCGGCCACCGGCGTGCCGGTACCGAGGAAGACAACGCCGACAATCAGGAACAACGCGATGGCGGCGACCTTGATCAGCGCGAACCAGAACTCCATCTCGGCGAACCACTTCACGCCGATCATGTTCATGGTGGCGACGATGCCGAGCGCGCCGAGGGCGAACAGCCACTGCGGCACGTCGGCGAAGGTGCCCCAATAGTGCATGTACAGCGCCACGGCGGTGATGTCGACGATGCCGGTCATCGCCCAGTTGAGGAAATACATCCAACCGGCGACGTAAGAGGCTTTTTCACCGAGGAACTCGCGAGCGTAAGAAACGAAGCTGCCGCTGGAAGGGCGATGCAGCACCAGTTCGCCCAGCGCGCGCAGGATGAAGAAAGAGAAGATCCCGCACACCAGATAGACCAGCGCCAGCGCCGGCCCGGCCAGTTCGAGACGGCCGCCGGTACCGAGGAACAAGCCGGTGCCGATGGAGCCGCCGATGGCGATCATTTGGATTTGCCGGTTGCCCATGCTTTTGTGATAACCGGATTCATGAGAGTCTAGCCAGCGTCTTCTGGCGGCGTGTTTTTCATCCGCAGACTGTTTTTGTGAGTGCATTATCCGTCCTGTTTACCTGTCTATGTTAACCCTGCTCTTACCGAGAGCAAACGATTGCTATGACCAATCGTCATGAGAATGAGGTCGTGGCATCATTCCGCTGTTTATTGTGTATACAGCCATCATTAAAATAACGGCGAAGCATGCTACCTTTTCTCCGTAATGGTGGCAAAAAATACTGCGCATAAAACGTGAACAAGTGTGTTTATTTTTTAATCCAAATATAAAAGGATATATTATTCAAAAAGATGTGATGTTTTATCAAGACGGAAATATCGAGGAATAAAAAGTGATTAAAATCACAAAATAATAATTACCGTGCAAATTACAGGGTGTTGTTCTTATATTTCGCGGTGAGAAATAAGGGGAAAGGAAATGGCGACCCGCGCAGAAAATGGCATCAGCAGCGGGTCGGTGGGCGCGTAACGAGTCTTAGGCCGATTCGCCGGCCGGCAGGGCCGATGCGGGCAGGCCGAACAGCTTGTCGAATGCCCAATTGAACACGAAGGTATAACAAGGAATGATGACGATCAACGCCATATCCAGCAGCAGCGCCTGCCACAGCGTGATGCCCATCCACCAGGCGATCAGCGGGATCAGATACACTACCAACGTCAACTGAAAGCCGACGGCGTGCAAAATGCGGCGTTTGAGCGTGCGGGCGCGCGACGCCTGGCGGCTTTCCCACCACTCGAATAAATAGTTGTAAATAAAGTTCCAGCTTACCGCGATGGTGGTGATCACCACCGCCAGCGGCCCGGTGCTGCTTGGCGCGTGGCCCGACAGCAGCGCCAGCCCCAGCGCCGAGATCGCCATGCCGATGATTTCATAAGCGGTGACATACACCAGTTTGCGTTTGACACCTTGCATCGTTTTCTCCCGATCTGTTTTTAGTTGCCTCTGTGGCGACGGCGGCTAAGATAACGTCAATCACATTGATAGAAAAAGTCAGGAGTTGTCAGTTAATCTGACAGGTTGAACAATGAATTTTTCCAGCGACAACATCGAACTGTTTTTGGCGGTGCTCGATCGCGGCTCGTTTTCCGCCGCCGCCCGCGCGCTGCGGCGCGTGCCCTCCGCCGTCAGCATGGCCATCGCCAACATGGAGGCGGAGCTCGGTTTCGCCTTGTTCGACCGTTCTCACCGTGAACCGACGCCGACCGCGCTGGCGTTGGCCCTGGCGCCGCACGCCCGCCTGATCGCCGGGCAGCTCAAGCAGCTGCAGGTGCACGCCATCGAACTGTCCCAGGGGCTGGAGAGCCGGCTTTCGATCGGCGTGGCGTCGGATATCAACGGCGCCGGCCTGCTGGCGGCGGTGAAAACGCTGTCGCAACGTTATCCGCTGCTGAACATCGAAGTGCTCAGCGCGCCGCAGGACGACGTGTTGCACATGCTGCACGAGGGGCGCATCGGCGTTTGTCTGGCGTTCGGCGGGCTGAACGTCAACAGCGCGGAACAGTTCCACTTCGTGGGCGCGGAGTCACTGGTGGCGATGCTGTCACCGCAGCACCCGGCGCTGGACGGCGCGGCGGGCGAGCTGTTTCTCGAGGATCTGGTCAACGTGCGGCAGATCATGGTGGCCAGTCGTGATCTGCCGATCGGCGATCTGCGTCCCCAGGTGGCGGAGGCTTACTGGCGCACCGACAACCTGCCGATGGCGCTGAACATGGTGGAAGCGGGCCTGGGGTGGGGCAATTTTCCGCTGTCGTTGGCCGAGCCGCTGCTGGCGCAGGGGCGGTTGGTGCGGCTGAAGTTCAAAAACACCAAGAACGAGCTGCGCTTGCCGATGCATTTGATCTGGCTTAAGAATCGCCCGTTGGACAAAGCGGCGCGCGAACTGGTCGCGCTGATGCGCGAGGCGCCGCAGGAAAGCTGACGCCCGCTGCGTTTGCTTACTCCGGATGGCGTTTACGCCACCAGAAACGCACCAGCAGGATGGCGGCGATCGCCAGCGCGACAAACAGCAGGCTGGATAGCTTTTTGTCGAAGCCGGTAATGAAGCGTTCGATCGCCTGGCCGCCAAAATAACCGAGCATGACGAAGATCGTCGCCCATAAAATGGCGCCGAGGATGTTCAACGGCACGAAGCGCGACGGCGGCAGGCGGCTGGCGCCGATCAACACCGGGCCGATGATGCGGAAACCGTACATGAAACGCACCCCGATAACGAACAGCATCGGGTGGCGGGCGATCAGCCTTCTGGCGCGCGCGATGCGTTTTTCCTGTCCCTTGAGCCGCGAGATGACGCGGCCTTCAAACCGGCGGCCGGCGAAGTACAGCAGCTGGTCTCCCATCATGCCGCCCAGCGCCACCACTGCGATCACCCACGGCCAGTGCAACAGCCCTTCATGAGCGGCGATGCCGCCCAGCAGCGTGATGGTTTCCCCTTCCGCCAGGCAGCCGATAAACAACGCCCAGTAACCGTAGTCCGTAATATAGTGGGCTAAATCGGTCATTCCTTACTCCTTATGTGGCTGACGCATAAGGGCAAGTATACGCCCGATTGCTAACCTTGGGCGATCTGGGCCACCAACGCTCTGCGCCGCTGCAGGCTCTCCGCCATCTGCGCCTGTACCCTGGCGTAAATGTGCGGCGGGGCCAATTCCGGCGTGCCGCCCTCGAACGGCGGCGCCGGGGCGTATTCCAGATAGAGCTGGATCATTTGGGCGGTCTCTTCGCCGTGCAGTTCGGCGATCAGCGCCAGTGCGAAATCGATGCCGGCGGTGACGCCGCCGCCGCTGATCACATTGCCGTCGCGCTCCACGCGCGCTGAGCTCGGCACGGCGCCGAACAGCTTCAGGCTGTCGCGCATCGACCAGTGGCAGGCGGCGCGTTTGCCTTGCAGCAGACCGGCGGCGGCCAGGATCAGCGAACCGGTGCACACCGAGGTCAGGTAGCGGGCATCGGCGCCCAGCCGACGGATCTGCTGCATGAAGGCCTCATCTTGCAGCGCCTGGGTGCAGCCGCTGCCGCCCGGTACGCACAGCACGTCGCAGCGCGCGATCTCCGGCAGCGGGCGCAGCTGGGTGAAGTGCAAGCCTTCCGACTCGACATCCGCGCCGTCTACCGAGGCGACGACGATTTCCGCGCCCGGCATGCGGCGCAGGAACTGCAAGGGGCCCGTGAAGTCGAGCTGGGTGACGCCTTGATAGATGGGAAATACAATCACGAGTGATTCAGACATGATATTCGCCTCATTTTTATCGTTGGACCTGGGTCATAATAGCCGCCCTGTTTTTGGCTGATATGACAGATAACCCTCAAAAAGCGCCATCATGAAAACGATCGGTTTTGTGGTTTTTCCCGGTTTTAACCTGCTGGACTTTGCCGGGCCGCTGGCGGCGTTCGATAACGTCAGCCAGTTCACCGACCCGCCGGCCTACCGTTGTGTGGCGATCTCGCCGCAGGGCGGCATGGTCGCCAGCTCGGCCGGGGTGGAAATCGCCACGCAGCCGTGCGGCGACGAGCGTTTCGATACGTTGGTGGTGGCCGGCGGCAGCGGCAACGTGATGGCGGCGCAATCACCGGCGCTGGCGGCGTTCCTGGCCAACCAAAGCCGACGAGCGCGGCGCATCGCCAGCGTATGTACCGGCGCGTTTATTCTGGCGGCCTGCGGGCTGCTGGACGGCAAGCGCGCCACCACTCACTGGTATCACGCGGCGCGGCTGCAGCAGAACTACCCGCGCATTCGCGTCGACAGCAACCGCATCTTCATTCGCGACGGGGATATCTGGACCTCGGCCGGCATCAGCGCCGGCATCGATCTGGCGTTGGCGCTGATCGAAGACGATCTGGGCGCCACCCTGGCGGCGGCCGTGGCGCGGCAGCTGGTGGTCTATCACCGCCGCCCCGGCGGGCAGTCGCAGTACTCGCTGCTGCTGGCGCTGAATCCGTCGTCGGATCGCATGCGCACCGCGCTGTCGTACGCGCGCGAGCATTTGCATCTGCCGCTGTCGGTGGCGGATCTGGCCGACGCCGCCTGCCTGAGCGAGCGGCAATTCGGCCGGCTGTTCCGCGCCGAAACCGGGCAGACGCCGGCCAAGGTGATCGAGCAGCTGCGGGTAGAGGCGGCCAGAGGGCGTATTGAAGAGAGCGCCGAACCGCTGGAGGCGATCGCCCGCTCGGTGGGGTTCAGCGATCCGGAGCGTATGAGGCGGGCGTTTATCCGCGTATTTGGCCTGTCTCCGCAGGCGATCCGCCGGCTTGGCCGCGCGGGATAACTTTTTTGCCACGCCTGGCGGCGGGGCGCATCAGAGGAGCAACGGATGTATCAGGATTTTGAGAGCGAATTGAGCTGGGCGATGCGTCATATGCCGCGCACCCGGGCGGCGGTGGCGGCGTTGCCGGACCTGCACGGGGTGCGGTTGGCGTGCAATATGCACCTGGATCTGAAAATGGCGCCGCTGGTGGCCGGCCTGCTGGACAAGGGCGCGGCGATCTTTCTGACCACCTGCAATCCCACCACGGTACAGAACGACGTGGTGGCCTGGTTGGAACGGCGGGGCGCGCAGGCTTACGCCTGGCGCGATATGAACGCCGGCGAATGGTCGGAATCTTTCGATCGCGCGCTGGCCTGGCGGCCGACTCACCTGTGCGAAATGGGAGCGGATCTGACCACCCGTCTGCACCAATCGCCGAACGGCCCGCAGATCGTCGCCGGGCTGGAGGCCACCGGATCAGGCATCAGCCGGTTGAACGGCGTGGCGCCGCGCTACCCGATCTTCAACTGGGACGATCTGCCGGTGAAAGAAGGGCTGCATAACCGGCACATGGTTGGGCTGACCGCCTGGCATACCTTCTTCCAGACCACCCATTTGACGCTGCACGAGAAGCGCGTGCTGGTGATCGGTTACGGCCTGGTCGGGCAGGGCACGGCGGCCGCGGCCAGAGCCTACGGCGGCCAGGTGATGGTGGCGGAAATCGATCCGGCGCGCGCGCTGCAGGCGCGTTATGACGGCTGGCAGGTGGTGGATCTGGCGAGCGCGGTCGCGCAGGCGGACGTTATCGCCACCGCGACCGGCGCGAAAAACGTGCTCTCGGCGCAGCATCTGCAACAGGCGCAGGACGGCGTATTTATCCTCAACGTCGGCCACGTGGCCGAAGAGATCGACGTCGGCTTCCTCAAGAGCCTGCCGCACCACGAGCCGATGCCTTATGTGAATGCTTACCAACTGAATGAAAAGACGGTCTATTTGCTGGCCAACGGCTCGATGTTCAACCTGACCGCCGGCTATGGCGACAGCCTTAACGCCTTCGACGTCACGCTGGCGGTGATGGCGGCCGGCATCGGCCATATCGTTGGCGCGGGAGCGCGGCAAACGCCGGGGCTGTACCTGTTGCCGCAGTCGGCGTGGCAGCCGGCACTGTAACTTTTTCCCCGCGGGCGTTCATCCCAGAGCGCCCGCGGGCTGTACCGATTTTCGGCCGACAGAATTTGTCACAAATCCGCCATACAATCCCAGTGCCAAGCGCTGAACCCTCACATATAATTCGCTGAGTTCAAGCCCCCATTTCAGAGTAATGCCTGTGAAAATACGTGTTTTGGTTCTGACTCTGCTCGCTTTACAGACGGGCGCGGGCTTTGCGCCGCGCGCGCTGGCCAGCGATAACGCCGCCGCCCTGCACGCCGCCCAGCCGGAGCTGGCTTCCGGCAGCGCGATGGTCGTCGATATGCAAACCCATAAGGTGATGTACGCGCGCAACCCGGATGAGGTGGTGCCGATCGCCTCGATCACCAAGCTGATGACCGCCATGGTCACGCTGGACGCGCACCTGCCGCTCGACGAGATGCTGTCGGTGGACATCCACCAGACGCCGGAGATGAAAGGGGTGTATTCGCGGGTGCGGCTGAACAGCGAAATCAGCCGCAAGGATATGCTGCTGCTCGCGCTGATGTCGTCGGAAAACCGCGCGGCCGCCAGCCTGGCGCACCACTATCCGGGCGGCTACAGCGCCTTCATTAAAGCGATGAACGCCAAGGCCAGGGCGCTCGGCATGACCAATACCCATTATGTGGAACCGACCGGGCTCTCTATTCATAACGTGTCGACGGCGCGCGATTTGACCAAACTGCTGATCGCCACCAAGCAATATCCGTTGATCGGCCAGCTCAGCACCACCACCGAACGCATGGCCAGCTTCAAGGATCCCAACTACACGTTGCCGTTCCGCAACACCAACCACCTGGTGTACAACCCGAAATGGAACATTCAGCTGACCAAGACCGGCTTCACCAACCAGGCGGGGCACTGCCTGGCGATGCGCACCGTGATCGGCAACCGCTCGGTGTCGCTGGTGGTGCTGGACGCCTTCGGCAAATACACCCACTTTGCCGACGCCAACCGTCTGCGCAGCTGGATTGAAACCGGCAAGGTGACGCCGATCCCGGCTGCCGCGCGTGACTATCGCCGCCAAAAAGACGCCCGTCTGGCGAAGAACGACAGCGAATAACCCGCCTGGCGGTCCGCCCGTTTGCGGCGGGCCGCTATCGGCCCTCGGGCCGTCTGATGACAAATCCCCGCTCGCGATCGCCGTCGAAGCCCGCTTTCAGGTAGAGCTGGTGCGCGCCGGTGCGTTGCTGCCCCGACAACAGCATCACCTTGTAACAGCCTTTGCGCCAGGCCAGCTGCAGCGCGTATTCGATCATGGCGAGCGCCACGCCGTGGCCGCGGTAGGGCTCCGCCGTCACCACGTGTTCGATGACGCCGAACGGCTGCGCCTGATGCGCCAGCCCCGGGATCAGCGCCAGCATGCAGGTGGCGATCGGGTGATCTTCTTTCGCCGCCACCACCAGACGGATCGCCGGATCGTCCAACAGGCGTTGCAGGGTACGGCGCGCATCGTCGGCGCGCAGCGGCGCGTCCTGCGGGCGCAGCTCGCGATACAAGGCTAACAGGCCGTTGAGATCGTCCGGCTGCGCCAGGCGATGAATGATGCTCATGGTTGCTCCTTTCCGCCGCTTCAACGGTAATCCGCTATCCTCCATTAATACCACAACGTTTGCCGGAGGGGATGTTATGAGTCAGGTTTCGACCTTTGTCATGTTCCAGGGAGAGGCGCAGCGGGCGATCGATCTCTACAGCCAGGTGTTCGAGCGTTTTCGGCTCATGCAGGTGCAGCATTACGATCCGACGCCGGACGGCCGGCGGTTGATCAAGCATGCGTCCATCGATTTTGATCGGCAGAACCTGGTGTTTACCGATAGCCCGATCAGCCATGACTTCAGCTTTACCCCGGCGGTGTCGCTGTTTATCAACCTGCCTAATGAAGAAGCGTTGGAGCGGGCGTTCCACCGGCTGGCGGAGGGTGGCAAGGTGCTGATGCCGCTCGATGACTACGGCTTCAGCGCCCGTTTCGGCTGGCTCAACGATCGTTTCGGCCTTTCCTGGCAGCTCAATGTGCCGGCGGGCGATCTGCCCTGAGCTCAGCGCGCGGCGTGCAAAAGGGATGGTAGTGCCTACTGTTGTTTCATATGCTTATCGGCATGGCGGCAGGGCTCTCTGCCGTAGGAAATACCGACAACATCATGGAAAGGTGCGCTTTGATTGATTTTGACCGCTATGTTGAGCAAGCGAAGTCTTACGGCGAGTGGCCGGGCGGGCATGTGGACATGTCGTCCGGTTGCGTCGAGGGGTTGAGCTATCGCCTGTATCGGCACGCTGCCGAGAGTGAAGACGCGATCGTGGTTTATCACGGCGGCAGGGTGAACAGCGCCGCCGGGTATGACGTTCTTGCGCGCCAGCTGGTCGCCGAGCCAACGCTCGCGGTGTGTCTGGTGGATATCCGCGGACATGGCGATTCCACGGGAGAGCGGGGGACGGTTGAGCGGCCTGAGCGTATTTGGCGCGATGTCGATGTCATCCTGGCGGAAATGCGCCGCCGGTTTCCGTTGGCGCGCAGGCACCTGCTGGGCCATTCGAGCGGCGCCGGCATGTTGCTCAACTACCTGACCCGTTACCCTGGCGAACAGCAGGCGGACAGCCTGATCATGCTGGCGCCCGAGCTGGGGCCATTTTCCGGGATGGCCCGCGATCTGGCGGCGACGGCCCGTTTTGCGCAGGTGCGACAATGGCCGTTTGTCGCCAATGCGCTCAGCGGCGGGCGCTGGTTTGGGCACGTTCGGGCGGTCAGCCTGAATTTTCCCCCGGCTGTGCTGGCCGCCGCCCCCGATTTTGTCTGCCAATACAGCGTCAATATGGCTAACGCGTTGACGCCTCGCACCCCGACCAGGCAACTGGCGGCGCTGCGATTACCGACCTTGCTGCTGGCGGCAGCGCAGGATGAGTTGTTCAATGCGCAAGCGATGCAGCGCTTCGTCGAGCAACATGGCAACGCCCAAACCGCCTTTGGTTTGCTTGAAGGCAGCACGCATTTATCGTGCGTATTTGATGCCCATCGCCTTGTCCTTCAACATATCTCGCGTGCGGCCGCTACCGGATCCGATGAGGGGCCGGCGGGCGAGGGGGCTTAACGTCGGCGCGGGGCGGCCATTGCTGGCCTGGCGTTTTCCTCTCTCATCCTATATCCCTGCATGGCGCTTAACCGCTATGCTAAACAAATAATAAATGTGAATGTAAAAGGATGAATCATTTTGGCAGGAAGTAGCTTACTCACTCTCATCGACGACATCGCCTCATTGCTGGACGATGTCTCTTTAATGAGCAAGATGGCGGCGAAAAAAACCGCCGGGGTGCTGGGGGACGATCTGGCGCTCAACGCGCAGCAGGTCACCGGCGTTAAAGCCGACCGCGAGCTGCCGGTGGTGTGGAGCGTCGCCAAAGGCTCGCTGATCAACAAGGCGATCCTGGTGCCGTTGGCGCTGCTGATCAGCGCCTTCGCGCCCTGGGCGATTACGCCGCTGCTGATGGTGGGCGGCGCCTACCTGTGTTACGAAGGGTTCGAAAAGGTGTTCCATAGCCTGAGCCCCGGCAAGGCGGCGCAGGAGGAGACATCCGACGGGCCCGGCGCCAATGAGGACGCCGCGGCCTATGAAAAACGCAAGGTCAAGGGGGCGATACGCACCGATTTTGTGCTGTCCGCCGAGATTATCGCCATCACCTTGGGCACGGTCGCCGGCGCCACCTTCAGCCAGCAGGTGATCGTCTTGTGCGGCATCGCCGTCGTGATGACGCTCGGTGTGTACGGCATTGTCGCCGGCATCGTCCGCCTGGACGATCTGGGGCTGTATCTGAGCCGCAAACGCAGCGCGGTGGCGCGCTCCCTCGGCGGCGGCATCGTGCGCGCCGCGCCTTATTTGATGAAAACGCTGTCGATCGTCGGCACTGTCGCCATGTTTATGGTCGGTGGCGGTATTCTGACCCACGGTTTGCCGCCGGTGCATCATCTGTTCGAAGACTGGGCCTCGTACACCACTGTGGTGCCGACGTTTGGCCATCTTTTGCAGGGGGTGATCCCGGCGCTGTTGAACGTGGCGTTCGGGCTGGTGGCCGGCGGTGTCGTGCTGGCGGTGGTGTCGGCGCTGGGCGCCGTGCGCGCGCGTTTCAAGGCTTGATGAAAAGTCTCGCCCCGGGAGGGGCGGGACGTATCAGACGAATTAAAAGATCAGTTTGAGAACGCCGGTAATCGTCAACAAACCCACGATGAAGATGATGGCGACAATCCACAGAATAATTTTCATTGGCTTCTTCCTTACCGGTTAAAGGTGGGGCGCGATTGGCGCTAACTTAATGAAATCATTCTTCACTATAGACGCTATCTCTCTATCGTGCGTCGTCATGCCTTCACGGGCGCCGCTTGTCGCCCGCGCCCAGCGCGCGCTGCATAATCTGCGTGTCGCGCCATTCCCCCAGCTTGAACCCCACCGCTTTTAACGTTCCTGCACTGGTGAAGCCGAGTGACTGATGCAAGGCCAATGAGCCACGGTTGGCGGCGGAATCGCCGACGATCGCCAGCATCTGGCGCCAGGGGCCTTGTTCGCAGCGGGCGATCAAGGCGCTCAGAAGCGCTCTGCCGATGCCTTTACCCTGTTGCCCTTCGGCGATGTACACCGAGTCTTCCACGGTAAAGCGGTAAGCCGGCCGGGGGCGATAAGGCGTGGCATAACAGTAACCCACAATGACGCCTGCGCTTTTCGCCACCAGCCAGGGCAGGCCGGCCTCCCGCACCTTGCTCAGGCGCAACTGCATTTCCGCCAGCGTCGGCGGCTGCTCTTCAAATGAGGCCGCGCCGTACAGCACGTGCTGGGTGTAAATACGCAGCACGGCGGCCATATCGTCCGGTGTGGCGTCAAGAAGGCTGAGTACGGGGGCGGAGAGCGTTGTCACGTGTCTGTTTACCTTGAAAATCAGCGGATAAACGCCATTATGCGCGCTGCTCGTCGCCGGGATAAATCGGGTTTTCTTATGGTGAGATAAGAAAACCCTATGGGGTCGTCAGCCGCGCATCAGCCGGGTGAGAAAGGCAGGGTTGCCGGCGATATCGCGTTCCCTTATCCAGCGGCTAACCAGTTAGCAAACTTGTAATAATGTACGTAACTTCTACCGTGTGTGTACGGGGATTCTAAAGCCCGATGCCATGTGAGGGGTAGAGCGGAAGTAGGCTCATTTCCATATGTTTGCCATCTGCATATGATCAACATATATGTAGACTCCGCATCTACCCAGTCTGTATTTTACCGATGGTCTATGCCTGCTCCCTTGCCAGCAAGAAGAGCAAAAAACGTAAGTCAGCGGGCAAAAGTTCCTTCGGGATCTTTGATCGTAATAGTGTAGGTTTTATCAAAGCGGCCACCTGTTGCTACATTAGTACCAAATAATCTGCCTGATACTCGTATGTTAACAACGGTAGGTTTAACCGGTATGCCCTTAATCCTGACGCAATTGTGAGCCGGAGAGTCATTGCAATATTCTAAACTTAATCCCGTATCGGAAGGAATAATTTCACCCACAAATTTCTCTTTTCCATTATTATCCAAAGAAAACACGGCTCCGCCGTTTATATTTATCTCACTGGAATACGGCGCTCCGACTAATGCATCGCTCAGAGAGTTACCATCAGGGGTCACATCGGCATGTAAAGTGCATCCCGATAATATAAATGAAAAAGCAGCAACTGAGAATCTCTTCATGGTCATTTCAATGGTTTAAAAACCATCCCCCCGAAGAACCTATTGATAAAAAATTGTAAGTCTTTTTTCTGTTTAATCCAGTTGGTTGAACGCCCCCAAGAGAATAACTTTAAATTAACATGTCCATTGGCATCCTGTGTTACGGGACTATCCCAAACAACCCAGTGTGTAGGTAGGGTTGTGTTGTCTTTACTACCTTCAAGAAGTCCATCATTTATTAATGCTATGACTTTATATCCTTGAGCAATATAATTATTAAACTCTCTAATTCCCTGGACACCAGCCTGAGTAATTCCTGCATTGCTGAATGTTTTTTCATATCCTGCTTTTTCAAACCATTCCGTTAGTGTTTGCCACATAGTGACTCCGGCGGTAGGGGAATCAAGGGTATCAAAACTAAATATCGCATTTTCTGAATCCCTTAGCCCTGCCAGAGTCATCCAGTCAAGGCCAGAGATGTCATCATAAAAATGGCCCGCAGGATGTTTACATCCTTCTCCTGGAGATATCTTAAGCTCACCGACTTTAGTTTTCCATATCGCCAAAGCTCCCTTGCAGCCTGAGCATACACATCAGGACGATCTTTTTGCAGGCAATAAAAAAATGCAGCGGGACCGCATACGCTGGCACTTGCCTGAGATGGATAAGACTGGTGATAAAATCGATCGTTGATATCAGAATCAACTTTATTCTTTTCAAACGGATCGTGTGGAGTTCCAATAGGATATTCTTTCGCAATAAATGGACGCTCCGGGATAGTGATTCTAATATGTCTTGTTTCGACCCCTTGGCCCTCAGACTTCGCTGTGCCTTTTGACTCAAAATAACATGGATTCTCTCTCTTAACCGGAGACCAAGCTTTGCCCGATGAAAACTCTTCAAGCGTGTACATTTTAGTGAAAGGAACCGGTGTCATACGGTGCGTATGTAGCAGGGTTTTCCGGTAGAGTATGACTTCCATAATATAAATGGTGGAGAGATAGTCATTTATATCTCCTGTCATGTGACTCTGCGTTTCATAGTTATCCTGAAAAGGCTGTTTTTTTACATCAATCAGGGGGTGTTTATTCCTGTCTGCGTCCATGCGATAAATACACAGATCATACAGCAAAAAATCAGCTGGGACATTAGAGTTAATACGAGTACTGAGGTGGTAAACAGTCATAATTAATCCATTAATATATGTAGGTTAACATTTTCAGCGGATTCAACATAATGCTATGCCGCTATCCCTTAGTTATCGGTGCTCCGTGAGAGTGTTCGGGAACAGCAAAGGCTATCATCGGCGCGCTGAAAATGGAGGGGCTGTCTGTCCCTATGGGCTGGTCTATTGGAGAACGCCGGAAATAAATATACCATACCGAACATATTTTGGGCAAAGTGGTGTTTTATCACCCACATGGCGCTTTAGCGCCATTCATTGATGAGTATTGGAGCAATACGCGTAACGAACGCGATTCCTTCACGGCTGAATGGAGACGGCATTGGCCATCGGTGGTTGATGAGTAGAAGTGGCAACTATCATCGTTTATCTGAAAAACGCATTTGAAAGGTTCCCCTAATGCTGAAATTTTCCTCGATCACGTAACAACAGCGCCATCCGTAGCCCGCTGGTATTGCGGGCACCGGATGAGCCTGAGGTGGCCGAATTTACCAGCCTTTCACCGCGCCGCCGTTGAAGATTTTTTCGGCGGCTTTGGCCACTTCGTCCGACTCATAGGCCTTGATGAAGTTCTGCACGTTCGGCGCGTCCTTGTTGTCTTCGCGAGTGACGATGATGTTGGTGTACGGCGAGTCTTTATCTTCGATGAAGATGCCGTCTTTGGTCGGCGACAGGCCGGTTTGGTTGATGTAGGTGGTGCTGATGACGGCGACGGTGACCTTCGGATCGTCCAGCACATGCGGCAACTGCGCGCCTTCCAGCTCCATGATCTGGTAATGATGCGGGTTGGCGCTGATATCCAGCGCGGTAGGCAGCAACCCTTTGCCAGGCTTCAGGCTAATCAGCCCGGTTTTTTCCAGCAGCAGCAGGGCGCGTCCCAGGTTGGTCGGATCGAGCGGAATGGCGATCACCGCCCCGTCCGGCAACTCTCTCAGCGATTTTATCTTTTTGGAGTAGCCGGCCATCGGGAAGACGAAGGTATTGCCGACCGCCACCAGCTTATAGCCGTGATCTTTGTTTTGCTGTTCGAGGAACGGGCGGTGCTGGAACACATTGGCGTCCAGTTCGCCTTTGTCGGTGGCGTCGTTCGGCAGCAGCGAGCCGCTGAAACCGACCAGTTCGACGTCCAGCCCGTATTTCTCTTTCGCCACCTGCCTGGCGACTTCCGCCACGTCCTGTTCCGCGCCGTTGATGACGCCGACTTTGATATGGTTTTGGTCGGTTTTTTGATCGCAGCCCTGAAGCGCCAAGACGGCGGCGAAGGCCGCCGCCAGAGGGGTGATACGCCAGCGTAAGGTCATCGAACTCTCCCTGAAAAGAACAATAAAATCAGTTGGTTTTTGTTCTTACAGCTAAGCCTGAACCGCCGATGAAGTCAAACGCTCGTTCAGCATAAACGGCTATAGCTTATAGCCGTTATGCGATGGGGGATTATCGGCTGAGCGAACGCAGCACCACGATGCCCGGCGTGGCCATCACATAATCCATAAAGGGCGAATCGACGACCTGCATGTTGGCCTTGCGCGATGAGGCGTTGCGCAGCACCGGGCCGTTGTCGGTCATGACGAAGATGCCGGTATGGGTCACGTCCAGCCCGGCGAGGTTGGTGTAAATGCCGATGTAGTCGCCGGTGCGCAGCTGGGCCAGCACCTTGTCGTCGACGCGGTCGCTGGGAATGTAGGTCACGCTGCGCTGCACGACGGGCAAGCCGGGCAGGTAACTGCCGCCGTCGGCTTTCTGATTGAGGTTTTTCACGAGGCTGACGGCGTGCGGGCTGAGCTGGGCGGTGATGTCTTCGGCCACTTTTTTCGGCCGCTGCGCCCAGTCGGTGAAGAAGTGTTTGCGCTGCGGGAAGGCGATTTTGCCGTCGACATAGCGGATGTCCACCAGGCGCTGAACGAACTCGGCTTCGCTGCGGGCGGTGCTGAGCGCTTCGACATAATCGATGTAGGTGAAGCAATCCAGCCCGCGGAAGTCGATCACCAACTGCTCGGGCGTGCTCTGCGAACCGATCAGGCGGTTGGCGAGATAGGGCGTGCCGAGGAATTCGCGCGAAATCAAATCGACGGTGCGGCCATGCGGCTGCGCGGCGGGCCAACCGGCGCGCAGCGCGAGGATCTCACGCAGCTTGCTGCGGGTGCTGTCATCCATCTGCGGTTGCAGGTTCGGCGGCGAAACGGCGGCGTCGGTCGGCGGCGTTGCGGGGGTGACGGCGGTGGGGCGATCGGCGCATCCGCTCATGGCGATAGCTAACATCAGTAAAACAGCCTTGTTCTTGTTCATACGGCCCTCCATGGGTGTCGCTGGCTTATCAGAGTAAGTGATAACAGTTCTCATCCGATGGTAGGGGTTAAAAAGTAAACATAACCTCAATGGCAATCGATAAATCAGTAACCGATTTCGCTATTGAACGGCAAATACCAGAACAGCGCGATTTCGTGATCGGCGATCTCCGGTTCGGCGCGGTACAGCAAGCGGTCGATGCCGCCGAGGATAAACCCATAGTGCTGGTAGCAGCGGCAGGCCGCCAGATTGTTGTTCTGCGTTTCGAGCATCATACCTGAGGTTTCCTGCTGCCGCGCCCACTGTTTGGCGCAGTCCAGCAGCGCCCCGGCGATGCCTTGGCGGCGCGCGTCAGCGCTGACGGCGATCTCGTCGATCAGGGTGTAGCCGTTCCAGTTTTTGCTCAGCGTGATGTGGCCAACGGCATCGTTCTGGCGATAAGCCAGGAAGGTCACGCTGTCTTCGTTGGCGAACGGCGCCAGGGGATAGCGTTTGCGAAACGGCGCCACCGGGCGGGTTGGCCAGCTGTCCACCGGGCTGTCGAACTGCGGCAGGGCGTAACAGGCGATGGTGAAGCTGAAATCGCCGCGGGCCAGATAATCGTCGGGCAACGTCTCAATGGCAGCGATGCGGATGGCCGGGTTCATTACGGCAGCTCCCGCAGCAGACGCGCCGGGTTGCCGGCGTAGATCCCCTTGCGGGTGATGTCGCGGGTCACGACCGCCCCGGCGCCGATCACCGTGTCGCTGCAGATCGTCACCGCCAGGATCGTGGCGCCGGAACCGATGGACACCCGATCGCCGATGCAGGTGCGCCCCCAGCTGGCCGGATCGGCGTTGGGCGCGCCGTCTTTGAACAGATCGTTGGCGAAGGTGACGCCGTGGCCGACAAAGCACGCTTCGCCGAGGGTAACGTATTCGCAGATAAAGCTGTGCGACTGAATTTTACTGCGCGCGCCGATGCTGACGTGGCGCTGGATCTCGACGAACGGGCCGACGAAGACATCGTCGCCGAGCCGGCAGCCGTAAAGATTGCAGGGTTCTACCACGGTGACGTTGCGCCCGGCGTCGACGTCGACGATCCCCGCCTGGCGGGTGATGATAGCGGATGACATAACCTTCCTCACAGCCTGGGTTTAATGGGGGGAGTATAAGACAAAGCGCCGCGCCTTTCGCTTTCCGCACGTTTTTTCGCCAAAAGACTATAATTAGTACAGGGGAGAGAGCCCCGTGGCCGCAATCCTCGCACGGGTAGCTGTCCGTCAGAGGTGTGAAATTCGTTCGCCGATCGCGGCCTACGGCGAGATAGGAGGTGTCTCATGGTCAGTCATGTTTGGGGACTTCTGGCGCATCCCAGCGCCGAGTTCGAACAGATCAAAAGCGAGAATGAAAGCGTCTCGCACCTATACACCCATCACGTGTTGCTCTTGGCAGCAATCCCGGTGGTCTGCGCCTTTATCGGCACCACCCAGTTGGGCTGGCTCTCCGGCGAGGGACATGCCATCAGGCTCGACATGTTTACCGCGTTTTATACCGCCGTGGCGTTCTACCTGCTGATGCTGGCAGGCGTAGCAGCCATGGGGAAAGTCATTCACTGGATGGCGCGGCGTTATGAATCGCGCCCAAGCCTGCACCGCTGCATGGTGTTCGCCGGCTACGTGGCGACCCCGATGTTCCTCAGCGGGGTAGTGGCGCTTTATCCGGTCGTCTGGCTGTGTCTGTTTGTCGGCATTATCGGCCTGTGCTATTCGGGCTATCTGCTGAATCTGGGGATCCCGCACTTCCTGAATATCGACAGTAAGGAAGGGTTCATCTTCTCCAGCTCGACCTTCGCCATCGGCATTCTGTTGCTCGAGCTGCTGCTTGGGGTGACGGTGCTGCTGTGGGGGTACGGTTCCTGGTTGTTCTGAGTTAACGGTTGTTGTTATCGCCCCCGCGCCGGTGGAACGGCGCGGGGGCTTTTGTTTTTAGGCTATGCGCGGCGGAAAACCAGCATCACGCCGAGCACGATGCCCGCCATGCCCAGCAGGCTCAGCGCGGCCAGCGCGTGGCCGAGCAGCAGATAATCCAGCAGGGCGGTGACCGCCGGGATCAGGTAGAACAGGCTGGTCACCTGCACCAGGTTGCCGCGCTGGATCAGCCGATACAGCAAGAACGTCGCCAGCACCGAGATCACCACCGCCATCCACAGCAGCGGCAGCACGAACTCAGGCCGCCATTCGACCCGCAGCGGCTCAAACGGCAGCGCCAACGCACACATCAACAGCCCGACGGCATACTGCAGCGGCAACACCGCCAGCGGCGGCTGCGTCATGCCCTTTTGCAGCAGGGTGCCGGCGGTCATGCAGCCCAAGGCGATAAAGGCGAACAGCATGCCGCTCAGCGAGAAATGGGCCACCATCAGGCTTTGGTACACCACCAGCGTCAGCCCCGCCAACGCCAGCGCCAACCCGAGCGCGCGCAGCCCGGCGCAGCGCCGTTCGGTAATGAACTGGGTCAGGATCGGCTGTACGCCAAGCAGCGTGGCCAGCACACCGGGGGTAATGCCCCGTTCGAGGGCCAGCAGATAGCAGATCTGATAGCTGCCGATCATCAGCACGCCGATCAACGCGACGCGCCGGCGGGTGCCGGCGGCGGGCAGGCACTGGCGCTGCCACAGGCCGATGGCCAACAGCACCGCCAGCGCGATGGCGCAGCGGAAAAACAGAAAAGCGAAGGCGGAGGCGTGCTCCAACCCCCAACGGGAGAAGATCGCGCCGCTGCTCCAAAGCAGGACGAACAACGCAGCCAGGCCGGCATTGGCCCAGAGAGAAGGTAATCGCATATCAATTTCACCTGTCGTGAAAATTACAGGCTCCGGCGCGCGCGGCGGTCTACGCCTGAACGCAACAAATCAACATAAGCCGGAGGTAAAAAGTCGGTGTGGCTTAGCGCACGACCACAATGCGTGGCGGGTAAGCGGCAACCGCGGAAACGACAGAGAAAACGGCGGGTGGAGCGGAGGAAGCACACAGCAAAACGACGGCCGGAACGGTCGCATTTGTCGGATCTGTGCTGTGCGCCAGGTAGGTCATGTGAGTTCCAGAAAACCGTGAATGAAACCAATCGCTTCAAACATAGCCAAGTTCAGCGTGGCGTGCAACCGAAAATCACAGAATCATAAATGATAATGAAAATCATTATCATTAAATTAAAGGTGTGCTATGTTGCTGCAAAAACGCAGTTTTAGCGCCAGCGCGAGGTGCAAGGGGGTAGGCTCCCCGCCGCCGTTTCCCGTCATGCGTGCGGCAAGAGACTTTACGATTCGTTTTTGCAGAGGGCGCGCAATCGTGATAAAAATATTGATATGTTATAATATAACAATTAACGCATGATGAATTCAGCTCACGACATCCTCCATGTTGATGGGGTTAGCCTGACCGGCCACGGCGGGGCCTCGATACTCGACAACATCCATTTCACGCTGCGCGCCGGTGAGAAGCTGGCGGTGATCGGCCCTAACGGCAGCGGCAAATCCAGCCTGTTGCGCACGCTGATCGGCGAAACGCGGCCGGACAGCGGCGAGATTTACTGGCGAGGGCGCGCTTTGTCCGGCTTGTCGGCGGCGGAACGCGCCAGAAGCATCGCCTTTCTGGCGCAAAACGATCTGCCGGATTTGCGGCTGTCGCTGGAGGACTATGTGGCGTTAGGGCGTTTGCCGCATGGCGAACGGCCCGCGGCGGGAAAACGCATCGTTGACGAGATCATCGGGGAAACCGGCCTGGCGCCGCTCAGGCACCACCCGTTGGGGCGGCTCTCGGGCGGCCAGCGTCAACGCGCTGCGTTGGCCCGGGCGTTGGCGCAGTCTCCCGACCTGTTGTTGTTGGATGAGCCGACCAATCACCTCGATCCCCCCGGGCGTTCGGCGCTGCTGTCGTTAGTAAAACATAAAGCCATCGCCGTGATTGCGGTGCTGCATGACCTGCCCGTGGCGGAGGCGTTCGCCGATCGGATCCTAGTGCTCAACGAAAGCCGCCAGGTGGCCTGCGGCTCGCCCGCGGCGGTGTTGCAAACCCCGGTAATTCTGCCGGTGTTCGGCATGCACAGTTTCAGCGTGGCGCATCCCGTCAGCGGGAAAACGCTGCGTATTTTTGAAGTTCCCCATTGCGCTTGATAAACCAGAGAGAAACATGAACATACGCGTATTCCCCTTGCTCCTGCTGTTGGCCGGCGGAGCGGCAGCGGCCGAAAAATTTCCCGTCACCGTAGAAAGCTGCGGGAAGCCGATCACCTTCAATCAGGCGCCGCAGCGCGCCGTCATCAACGACATCAATATGGCCGAGATGGCCTTTGCGCTTCATCTGCAGGATCGGATCGTCGGGCTGACCGGCATCACCGGCTGGTACAAATTGACGCCTGATTTCAAGGCGGCGATGGGCGCCATTCCCGAACTGGCGCCGAAGTATCCCGCTCTGGAAACGTTGCTGGCGGCGCAGCCGGACTTTTTCTTCGCCGGCTGGAATTACGGCATGAAGATCGGCGGCGACGTCACGCCGGAGACGCTCGCGCCGTTCGGCATCAAAACGCTGGTGCTGAGCGAGAGCTGCGTACAGGCCGGCGGCCGGCCGCAGAAGGCCGATATGAACCTGCTGTATGACGATGAGCTGAAGCTCGGCAAGATTTTCGGCAAGCAGCGAGAGGCCGCCGCGCTGGTTGAGGGCTGGCGCCGCCGGTTAGCCGCGCTGCCCGCCAGACCGGCGGGTCAGGCGCCGCTCAAGGTGTTCGTGTATGACTCGGGAGAAGAGAAGCCTTTTACCAGCGGTAAATACGCCATGCCGACGGCGATTGTCGAAGCGGCGGGCGGCCGCAACGTGATGGACGGTTTGGCGGCGAGCTGGACGACGGCATCCTGGGAGGCGGTGGCGGCGGCGGAACCCGACTTCATCATTCTGCTGGATTACCAGACCGGGTCAGGCGCCGAGGCGCTGCGGCGTTTCCTCGAGTCTCATCCGTTGATGAAGTTGACGCCTGCGGTACGGCACCATCGTTATCTGAAACTGCAGTATGCGGAGCTGACGCCGGGGCCGGCCAACATCGGCGCGGTGGAAAAGCTGGCGCGGGCGCTGTACGCGCCGGAGGCTGAATGAACTCGCCGACACGGCGGTTTATGGTGCTCGCGCCGCTGGCGCTGTTGACGTTGTGCGGATTAATGGTCTGGAGCCTGCAATTGGGCAGCGTCGCGCTGTCATGGCGGCAGGCGTTGGCGGCGTTAGGGATAGGTTCGGCGCCGCTTTCCGGCATGTTGGACACTATCGTCGTGCAACTGCGCGTGCCTCGGGCCTTGTTGGCGGCGTTGACCGGCGCCGGGCTGGCGATGACCGGCGCGCTGCTGCAGACCACCACCCGCAATGAGCTGGCCGATCCTTTTTTGTTTGGGCTCTCCTCCGGCGCCGCCGCCGGCGCGGTGCTGGTCATCACGCGCTTCGGCGATGCGCTGGGGGCGCTGACGTTGCCGCTGTCCGCTTTCGTCGGCGGCATTCTGTCCGCGTTGGCGGTGATGATCCTGTTTCGCGTCAGCCGGGTCAGGCGCGCCGAGCAGCTTATCGTCTGCGGCCTGGCGGTCTCATTTTTGTTCAGCGCGCTCACCAGCTATCTGGTCTTTTCCGGCGATCAGCGGGCGGCCGGTTCAGTGTTGTTCTGGTCGCTGGGCGGCTTGGGGTTGGCGCGTTGGGATAATCTGTTCATTCCGCTGGTGAGTTTCGCGCTGCTGGTCGGGTTTACGGCGCTGCGTTGGCGGGCGCTGGATGCGCTGCTGGCGGGCGAGCAAACCGCCCATTCGATGGGCGTCAACGTGGCGCGCCTGCGCACCGAGACCTTTCTGTGCTGCGCATTGTCTACGGCGTTTCTCGTTTCGCTGACGGGCGTGATCGGTTTTGTCGGGCTGATGGTGCCTTATCTGGCCCGGCGCCTGGTAGGTGTGCGCCACCGCTTGTCCGTGCCGATGTGCGGCCTGCTGGGGGCGATGCTGCTGACCGGCGGCGACATGCTCAGCCGCAGCCTGATCCCCAATCAGGAGCTGCCCATCGGCATCATTACGGCGGGGCTGGGGGGCGCGTTCATCGTCTCCTTGCTGTTGCGCGCGGAGCGGTGAACGCCGCCCTGTCTCAATAGAGTTCCAGGTGCAGCCGCTGCTGCTCAATCAGCGTCTGCCACAGGTTTTCCGCCCCGCAGGCTTGCTCCAGCGCCGTCGCCACGGCATGTTCCAGATACTGACGATTGCCGCACAGGTAGACATGCGCGCCCCGTTGCAGCAGGCCGCTGACGGCATCGGCGTGATCGTCGATGGCGTGTTGCACGTAATACTTGTCGGCGGCGTCGCGCGAGAATGCCGTGATGAGCCGTGTGAGTACGCCCGTCGCGTTCAGCGTGACCAACTCCTCGCCATACAGGAAGTCTTCATCGCGCCTTTTCTCACCGAAGATCAGGACGGTTTCACGCCGTTCGCCTTGGGCGGCCATTTCGCGCAGTAAGCCAATCAACGGTGCGATGCCGGTACCGGTACCGATAAGCAGCACCGGCAAGGCGGTGTCGCGCGGCAGGTAAAAGCCGGGGTTGGCGCGGCAGAAGAGGCGGAAAGGGCCGGGGTGCTTGAGCAGCCAGCCGGTCGCCGTGCCGCGCCGCGTGCGGCCGCCGCGTTCATAACGCACGTCGCGCACGCACAGATCAAGGCTCTCTTCCCGCGTTGCCGAAGCGATGGAGTAGGCGCGCGGCAGGCAAATGGGCAGCAGCGCCAACAGGTTCTCCAGCGTGATCGCGTGCGGCGGGCAAAAATCGTGCAGCACGTCCAGCAGATCGGCGCCGTACAGATAACTCTCCAGGGATTTGCGCTGACGGATCTTGAGCAGGCTTTTGAGCTCTTCGCTGTCGGCCAACTGCGCCAGTTCGCGCAGCGTCGTTTTGCTGATCTGGCGCAGCTCCCGGCGCCGCAGCGCGTCGATGGCCTCCGGCCTGCCGAGCCACTCTGCCAGCCGGATCAATAATCCTTCGTCGTTCTCCGGCAACAGATAGACGGTATCCCCTGCCCGGTAAACGATGCCGCTGCCGGCGATATTCAGCCGCAGATGCCAGGCTTGCGGCGTGCGTGCGCTAAGCGGCCGCCGTTCGAGGAGGGCGGCGTTGAACGCATGGTCTTCACCGTAGGCGGTCACGCGCAGATGCAAATCGCGGCCCGCCTGGGCATCGCCGGCCAGCACCTTATCCAGCGTCGTTAGCCAAGTGGTGAAGAACCGTTCGACGTTAACGTCGGCGTCAACGCGATTGATGATGGCACGGGCGCCGTATTGCGTCAGGCGCGCATCCAGCGCCTGGGTAAACCCGCAGAAATGCGGGTAAGCGGTGTCGCCGAGACCGAAGATGGCATAGCGCAACCGGTGGCGATCCGGCCATTGCGCCAGCGCGTCGGGAAAACGTTCGGCGTTGGCGGGCGGTTCGCCGTCGCCAAATGAGCTCGAGACAATCAACAGGGCGTCGCGTTCGCCCACATCGGCGGGCTGGATGGCGTTGAGTTCTTTAACGACGGGGCGGTAGGGTTGCAGGCTGCTTTGCTCGCCCAGGCGCATCGCCAGCGCCCGGGCGTTGCCCGACTCCGAACCGTAACCAATCAGGATGCGTTCGATGATGTCGGCCATGGCGGTTACTTGTCGTAGTGGTTGTCGAACTGTTCTTTGGCGAATTCCACCGATTCGAAGTCGGTCATCAGATCGTTAATTACGCGGCGGATGCTGATATAAGCCTCGATATTGCCTTGGGCGTCATACAGCGGTTGCACCGTGGTGTCGACCACGTACAGCACGCCGCCCTTGCCGACGTTCGGGATGATGCCGGTCCAGATGCCGCCCGCCTTGATGGTGTCCCACATTGCTTTGTAAACGGCTTTCGGCACGGAAGGGTGACGCACGATGCTGTGGGGCTGGCCCACCAGCTCTTCCCGGGAAAAGCCGGTCAGTTGGCAGAACAGGTCGTTGACGTAGGTGATGGTGCCCTGCAGATCGGTGGTGGAGATCACCATCACTTTATCGAGCGCGGCCAACAGCTGGGCGGAATCGAGGGTCTGACTCATGGTAGGTTCCTTCTCATTAAGTTCGCGGTGAATGCCACGGCGGATGTCATGTATCCGTCACGACAGCTTTGTAATTAATTCTCATTTGCGATGAATGGTAATCGGGAATTTTATAAGTTGCAATAAAAATGCATCTTTATGGGCGCAAAGATCTCGACGAGGCGGGCAGGGGCGGTGAGGCCCGCGCCGGGTGGGCGGCGGGCCGATCGTGCGGCGTTTAGCGGGGGGCTTCGGCCCAGCCTTTGCGTTTGCTGGTTTTGCCGATGCCGGGGTTGAAGCTGTTGGTCGGATCGGCGGTGCGGTAGAACGCTTGCAGATCCGGTTTGGCGTGGTACAGGTGGCCGACGTTATGCTCCGCCGGGTACTCGGCGCCGCGCCGGTTGAGGATCTCGAGCATCTTTTCTTTCAGTGCATGGCTGTCCACGCCTTTTTTCACCACGTAGTCCTGGTGGAAGACGTGGCACATAAAGTGGCCGTAGTACAGCTTATGCACCAACTGACTGTCGATTTCCGGCGGCAGCGTTTCGAACCAGTCGGTGTCGTTGCGGCGCAGGGCGATGTCTAGCGCCAGAATATCCTCCACCTTGTCGGCGTGCACCGCGTGGTAGCGCACGGCGGCGCCGGCGGCGGCGAAGCGGTGCAGGAAAGCCTTTTTGCCCTCGTCAGGCGTGCAGGCGAAGAAGGCACCTTCGGCCTGGGCGAAATAGTCGGTCAGGTAGCGCTGGGCCTCTTCCACGCCGGGGCCGGCCATCTTCAGCAGCAGATGGTGTTCGAAACGTTCGCGGTATTCCTTCATGCGTTTCGGCAGGTGGCTCGGCGCCAGATGGCTCAGGCCCTGCATCAGCCGATCGGTCAGGTTGTGCGGCAGCAGCGGCAGCTTGTTGAGGCTGGCGTCCATGCGGCCCTTCAGGGTGAAGAAGCGCGGCATCTGATCGGTGCCGAGCTTGTCGATCATCATGAAGGTGTCTTTGCCGTACACCTCGGCGATGTCGAAGATATCGCGGTGCATGTATTCACCGGCCACCGGCAGGTTTTCGAACTGGCTCAGCATGTGGCGGCGCAGTTCGGTCAGCACCGCGGTGTCGTTGGTGCCGATATAGAACACCTGCTCTTTGCCCTCTTTCTCGAAGGTGTCGAGCCGCACCGCGAACACCGCCAGTTTGCCGGCGCAGCCGGAGGCTTCGTACAGGCGGCGTTTGTCGGCGTTGAAGCGGGAAGGGGTGTCGGCGTCGACGTCGCGCACCCGGCTGGCGTACTCGTTATCCGAGGCGCGCAGCTCGCCGTATTCGACGTCGCTCGGGCGATAGTCGCCTTTTTCCAGCCGGGTGAGGATCTCTTCCGGCGTGTCGCCAAGCCGGATGCCCAGATGGTTCACCAGGCGCAGCTGGCCGTCTTCCCCTAACTGGGCGTACAGCGCCATTTCGGTATAGGCCGGGCCGCGTTTCACCAGCGAGCCGCCGGAGTTGTTGCACACGCCGCCGATAACAGAGGCGCCGATGCAGGAAGAGCCGATCACCGAATGCGGTTCACGGCCGTAGGGCTTGAGCAATTTCTCGAGGTGGTGCAGGGTGCTGCCGGGGAAGCCGACCACCTGCTTGCCGTTGTCCAGCACCTGAATATGGTCGAGGCGCAGGGTGCTGACGATGACGATATCGCGATCATAGTCGTTGCCGCTGGGGGTTGAGCCCTCGGTCAGGCCGGTGTTGGCGGCCTGCATGATGACGATTTTATCGGCGGCCACGCAGGCCTGCAGAATGCGCCACAGCTGCAGCAGGCTAGTGGGAAACACCACCGCCAGCGCCTGGCCTTCGCCGGAGCGGAACCCTTTGCGATACCGTTCGGTGTTGCGATCGCCGGTCAACAACTGCGGGCCGCCGACGATGTCCTTAAGCTGGTTGAGAAACGCCTGATTGCCTGACTGCATGCTGCCTGTCTCCCTGTCATCCCCGTCGCTTTAACCGCGGCGCCGGAGTGCCGCGTAGTCAGCTAAGAGGCTATCAATTAAATAACTTATCAAGCCATTAGCTTATTAAGCTAATGGCTTGCGGATTTAGTAGCGTTCGGCGTAACCGGCCCGACGCTCTTCGTCGCGCAGCGTCAGGATTTCCACGCCGTCGGCGGTGACCGCTACGGTGTGTTCCCACTGCGCCGACAGTTTTTTGTCGCGCGTCACCACCGTCCAGCCGTCCTTCTTCTGCTTGATGCGGCGGTCGCCCTGGTTAATCATCGGCTCGATGGTGAACACCATGCCTTCCTGCAGCGCCATGCCGCTGCCGGGTTGGCCGTAGTGCAGTACCGCCGGCTCTTCGTGCATGTCGCGGCCGATGCCGTGGCCGCAATACTCCCTCACAATGCTGTAGCCGGCCTGCTCGGCGTGCCGCTGGATGGCGTGGCCGATATCGCCCAGGGTCGCGCCCGGTTTCACCGCGCGAATGCCCTGCCACATCGATTCATAGACGTTGTTCACCAGCCGTTTAGCCAGCGGCGTCACCTGGCCGATGCAGTACATCTTGCTGGAGTCGGCGATGTAGCCGCCGTTTTCCAGCGTGATGTCTACGTTGACAATCATGCCGGAACGCAGAATTTTGCTGGCCGACGGCACCCCGTGGCATACCACGTCGTCTACGGAGGTGTTGAGCACATAGGGGAAATCATACTGCCCCTTGCTGGCCGGGCGCGACTTCAGTTCTTCGACGATAAACGCCTCGGCGCGGTCGTTGATCTCCATGGTGGAGATACCTTCGACGATGACCTCATCGAGCATAGCAAACACTTTAGCCAGCAGAGCGCCGGAATGGCGCATTTTGGCAATCTCTTCCGGCGTTTTAATCACAATCTGTTTCACCCGACAATCTCCTTCAGCGTCAGCGCATTATCTTTCATCATTTTTTTTACCAGCTGCGGGTAGGTCAGTTCCGGATGGAACTCCGCCAGCATGCCGATCTTGATCCAATACTCGGCCTGCGCGTTGATCGAACGCGTCATGGTCAGGCTGGCGAGGCGCAGATCGTCATGCAGCGCGTCCGAAATTTTTACGATGCCCATCGGCGTCTCCATAAATGAACGATGTACGAAGTGTATACGTTTTGGATGGTCGCGATGTGGCATTCTGTGGCGTAAGAAGATTCTGGTAACAATGATTGCCGCCGCCAGGCAATGCGTTTATTGTGATGAACGACTTTTTTGCCATGATTTTTCAGAAGGATTTAAGGCGTGACTAAACTACGTGTTGGGGTGATTTTTGGCGGTAAATCGGCAGAGCATGAGGTGTCGCTGCAGTCGGCCAAAAACATTGTGGATGCAATCGACAAAGAGAAGTTTGACGTCACGCTGCTGGGGATCGACAAACAGGGGCAGTGGCACATCAACGACGCCTCCAACTACCTGCTCAACGCCGAGAACCCGGCGCTGATCGCGCTGAACCGCTCGAACAAGAACGTGGCGCTGATCCCGGGCCAGGAAAAACAGCAGCTGATCGAAGCGGGCAGCGCCGGCGCGCTGGGCCAGCTCGACGTCATCTTCCCGATCGTGCACGGCACGCTGGGGGAAGACGGCTCGCTGCAGGGGCTGCTGCGCATGGCCAATATGCCGTTCGTCGGCGCCGGCGTGCTCGGCTCGGCGGTCAGCATGGATAAAGACGTGACCAAGCGCCTGCTGCGCGACGCCGGGCTGGCGGTGGCGCCGTTCGTCACCCTGACGCGCGCCAACCGCGCCGGGTTCACGTTTGAGCAACTGAGCGAGCGCCTCGGCCTGCCGCTGTTCGTCAAGCCGGCCAACCAGGGCTCGTCGGTCGGGGTCAGCAAGGTGGAGAACCGCGCCGAGTTTGACGCGGCGGTGGCACTGGCCTTCAGTTTCGATCATAAAGTGCTGGTGGAGTCGGCGATCGTCGGCCGCGAGATCGAGTGCGCGGTGCTGGGGAACGACGATCCGCAGGCCAGCGTGTGCGGCGAGATCGTGCTGAGCGACGCTTTCTACTCCTACGACACCAAATACATCAATGAGCAGGGCGCTCAGGTGGTGGTGCCGGCGGCGATCGCGCCGGAAGTGAGCGACCACATCCGTGAGGTGGCGCTGAAGGCGTTCCGCTCGCTGGAGTGCTTCGGGTTGGCGCGGGTGGATGTGTTCCTGACGCCGGATAACCAGGTGGTGATCAACGAGATCAACACGCTGCCGGGCTTCACCAACATCAGCATGTATCCCAAGCTGTGGGCCGCCAGCGGCGTCAGCTACCAGGCGCTGATCACGCGCCTGATCGAATTGGCGCTGGAGCGCCACCAGCAGGATCGCGCGCTGAACAGTTCGGTGTTCGATCGCTAAACGCGGCAGGGGGCGGCGGTGCCGCCCCCGTCCATCACTTCACCGTCACGTCGATATCGCCGAAATACTTCTTCGACAGCGCCGTCACCGTGCCTTGTTGTTTCACTTTGGCGATGGCGGCATCCAGTTTCTTCTTCAGCGCCTCATCCCCTTTGCGCAGGCCGAAGGCGATGCCTTCACCGAGGATCTTGTCGTCGCGCACCGCCTCGCCGACGAAGGCGAAGCCTTTGCCGTCCGGCTGTGACAGGAAGCCGCTTTGCCCCGAGGGCGCCATCACCAGCGTGGCGTCGAGCCGACCGGCCGCCAGATCGAGATACACCTGATTCTGATCCTGGTAAGACACCACATCCACGCCCGCCGGCGCCCAATGGGTTTTGGCGTAAATCTCCTGAATTGAGCCTTGCAGCACGCCCACGTGTTTGCCCGCCAGCGCTTTGGCGTCCGGCAGCAGGCCGCTGTCGGCCTTGGCGATCAGGCGGTTCGGCACCTGATAGATGGCGTCGGTAAAGGCGATCGCCTGGCGCCGCTGTTCGGTCACGTTCATCGCCGAGTTGATGGCGTCGAACTTGCGCGCCTGCAGCGCCGGGATCAGGCTGTCGAACGAGGTTTCCACCCAGCTGCATTGCAACTGCGCGGCGGCGCACACCGCGTCGCCCAGTTCAATGTCGAACCCTTCCAGTTTGCCGCTGGCGGATTTGGATTCGAACGGCGGATACAGCGCTTCCAGACCGAAGCGCAGGCTGTTTTCCGCCGCCAAAGAAGAGCCGGCGGCCAGCAGGCATCCGGCGGCGAACAGCGTTTTCAAAGCTTTCATAGGCAGTGCCCCTTTCCCATGGTCGGACAAAAAATTACACCTGGCTCAGGCGGCGCGCGCCTTCCAGCAGGGTCTCGTTATCTTTGGAAAAACTCAGCCGAATAAGGCCGGTATCGGTGCCGTCGCTGTAGAACGCCGACAGCGGGATCGTCGCCACCTTCGCTTCGCGGATCAAGCGCACGGCGAAATCATTGTCGCTTTCGTGACTGAAGCCGCTAAAACGGGCCAGCATGAAGAAGCTGCCGCGGCTGGGCAGCAGCTCAAAGCGCGAATCCTGCAGGGCGCTGGCCAGCAGATCGCGCTTTTGTTGGTAAAACGCCGCCAGCCCCAGGTAACTCTGCGGGTTGGCGAGCGCGGCGGCGAAGGCGTGCTGCATTGGCGTATCGGCGGAGAACACCATGAACTGGTGCACCTTGCGGATCTCGTCCATCAACGCCGCCGGCGCCAGGCAGTAACCGACGCGCCAGCCGGTGACGTGGTAGGTTTTACCGAACGACGACACGATCACGCTGCGTTCCGCCAACTGCGGGTAGCGCGCCATGCTGTGGTGAATATCGCCGTCGAACACCACGTGCTCGTAGACCTCGTCGGACAGGATCACGATGTCGGTGTCGCGGGTCAGGGCGGCCAGGCGGTCGATATCCTGCGCGTCGAACACCGCGCCGGTCGGGTTGTGCGGCGTGTTGACGATGATCATGCGCGTTTTGCCGTTGATGGCGGCGGCCACTTCGTCCCAGTCGACGCGAAAGTCCTGCAGCGACAGTTTGATCGCCACCGGCGTGGCGCCCTGCAGGCGCACGATCGGCGCATAGCTGTCGAACGCCGGTTCGAAATAGATCACCTCGTCGCCGGGATGCACCAGTGCGCTGATCGCCGAGTACAGCCCTTCGCTGGCGCTGGCGATCACCGTGATTTCTTCGTCGGCGTCATAGTGCGCGCCATACAATCGTTCAGCTTTTTCCGCCAGAGCAGCACGTAACGCCGCCACGCCGCTCATCGGCGCGTATTGGTTATGACCTGCGCGCATGGCTTGCGCCGTTGCCTCGATCAGCTGCGGGTCACCTGCGAAGTTGGGCGCGCCCTGCGACAGGTTGAGGGCCTGATGTTCGGCGCTGAGTTGGCCAATAACGGTGAAGATGGTGGTGCCGACGTCCGGCAGCTTCGAGCGGGATGAGCAGGCGCTCTGCATGATGGGCTCCAGGCAAACAGGGAAGTGTTGAGCGATTAAGCATCAGGCGGCGTAGGCGGACAAGGGAAAGTTTGTCATACTTGCCATGCACTACGATCATACCTAATCGAGGCACGCTATGCCGATATCCCTGCCGTCGCTCGACGTATTGAAAACCTTTGTGGTGGTGGCGCAACGCCTCAACTTTACCCATGCCGCCCGGCAGCTGCACCTGACGCAGGGGGCGGTCAGCCGGCAAATTCTCGGGCTGGAACAGCGTCTGGGCTATCCGCTGTTCAGCCGTCAGGCGCGCGGTTTGGCGCTGACGCCGCAGGGCGCGCAGCTGCTGGCGCCGGTACAGCAAGCGCTGGGGCAGTTGGATGAAGCCCTGACGCGGGCCGCCGCTCCGCCGGGGGCGCTGCGCATCAAATGCCCGACCTGCGCCATGCGCTGGGTGCTGCCGCGCATCATTCGCCTGCAAAATGAACGGCCGGACATGCATATCGAGCTGACCGCCTCGGTGTCGCACGGCCTGGATTTCAGTACCGAGCAGTTTGACGCCGCGGTGGTATTCGGCCGGCCGCCGGGTAAAAAGCTGACCGCGCACTTGCTGTTCGACGAAATCCTCACGCCGGTCTGCACGCCGACGTTCCTGCCGCCGGCAGCCCGGTTGACGGACTTGACGGACAAAACCCTGCTGCACCCGACGCGCGATCGGCGCGACTGGCTGCGCTGGCTGAAGGCGGCGGGCGCCGATGCGTTGCCGTCCGGCAAGGCCCAGCATTTCGATACCCTCGATCTGGCGATGAGCGCGGCGCTGCAAGGGTTTGGCATCGCCATCGGCGATCTGTGCCTGCTGGAGGAGGATATTCAGGCGCAGCGCGTCGTAACGCCGTTCCCGCTCTGCGTCAGCAGCGGCGCGGCCTATTATTTGGTCTATCCTGAACGCACGGTGGCGCCGCCGACGTTAACCGCGCTGGTCGATTTTCTGGCGGCGGAGGCCGCCGACAGCCGCGCCCGGCTGCAGAATTACCTGCCGATAACCTGTAATGCTTTGTAAACATTAGCGATGCGAATTCCCTTGGCGATGAAACAGAGTGTGGCAAACTGTTTCTTCACTCCGATTAAACTCCGCGGCGTTGGCGGCGGAAACACGCCTGAGATAAAACAAGATGAAATGGCTTTGTGTGGTGAGTATGTTGTCCGGTCTGGCCCTCAGCCCGGTTTTTGCGCAGGAAACGCCGATAACGCAGGGCATTCACGCCCAGCAGCGCGACGCCTTCGTGTCCAATTTGATGAAGCAGATGACGCTGGAAGAGAAGATTGGCCAGCTGCGGCTGATCAGCGTCGGGCCGGATAACCCGAAAGAAGCGATCCGCGAGGGGATCCGCAAAGGGCAGATCGGCGCCATCTTCAATACCGTCACCCGGCCGGATATCCGGGTGATGCAAGATCAGGCGATGCAGCTCAGCCGCCTGAAAATCCCATTGTTCTTCGCCTATGACGTGGTGCACGGCCAGCGCACCGTGTTCCCGATCAGCCTGGGGCTGGCGGCCAGCTTCGATCTGGAAGCCATCGCGCTCAGCGCCCGGGTCGCGGCGCAAGAGGCCAGCGACGACGGCCTGAACATGACCTTCGCGCCGATGGTCGATATCACCCGCGATCCGCGCTGGGGCCGGGTCTCCGAAGGCTTCGGCGAAGACACTTGGCTGGTCTCGAAAATCGCCAAGGTGATGGTCGACGGTTTCCAGAACGGCGATCCGGCCAAACCCGGTTCGGTGATGGCCAGCGTCAAGCACTTTGCATTGTACGGCGCCGTCGAAGGCGGCCGCGATTACAACACCGTCGACATGAGCCCGCTGCGCATGCATCAGGACTATCTGCCGCCTTACAAAGCGGCGGTGGACGCCGGCAGCGGCGGAGTGATGGTGTCGCTCAACTCGGTGAACGGCGTGCCGGCCACCGCCAACCCGTGGCTGCTGAAAGATCTGCTGCGCGAGCAGTGGGGCTTTAAAGGCATCACCATCAGCGACCACGGCGCGATTAAGGAACTGATTAAGCACGGCGTGGCCGCCGACGCGCGCGACGCGGTGCGCCTGGCGATCACCTCCGGCGTCGACATGAGCATGAGCGACGAGTTCTACGACAAATACCTGCCGGGTCTGGTGAAGGACGGACTGGTGTCTGAAAGCGATATCGACCGCGCCTGCCGCGACGTGCTGAACACCAAATACGACATGGGGTTGTTCACCAATCCTTACGTGCATCTGGGCCCGGCGGGTTCCGATCCGCAGGACACCAACGCCGAAAGCCGTCTGCACCGCGCCGAAGCGCGGGTGGTGGCGCGCAAGACGATGGTGCTGCTGAAGAACGATAAGCAGACGCTGCCGCTGAGCAAGCAGGCGACCATCGCGCTGGTCGGGCCGATGGCCGACAGCCAGCGCGACGTGATGGGCAGTTGGTCGGCCGCCGGGGTGGTCAAGCAGTCTGTCACCCTGCGCGAGGGGCTGGAGCGGGCGGTGGGCGACAAGGCGCGCATTCTGTACGCCAAGGGCGCCAACGTCACGCAGGATAAAGGCATCATCGATTATCTGAACGAGTATGAGCCGGCGGTGGCGTTCGATACCCGTTCGCCGCAGCAGATGATCGACGAAGCGGTGCAGGCGGCGAACAAGGCCGACGTGGTGGTGGCGGTGGTGGGGGAATCGCAGGGCATGGCACACGAGGCCTCCAGCCGCGCCGACATCACGATCCCGCAGAGCCAACGCGATCTGATCGCCGCGCTGAAAGCCACCGGCAAGCCGCTGGTGCTGGTGCTGATGAACGGCCGCCCGCTGGCATTGAGCTGGGAGAGCGAGCAGGCGGACGCGATGCTGGAAACCTGGTACAGCGGCACCGAGGGCGGCAACGCGGTGGCGGACGTGCTGTTCGGCGATTACAACCCGTCGGGCAAGCTGCCGATGACCTTCCCGCGCTCGGTCGGCCAGATCCCGATGTACTACAACCACCTGAACACCGGCCGGCCGTTCGGCAAGGAGAACCCGGGCAAGTACACCTCGCGCTACTTCGATTCGCCGAACGGCCCGCTGTATCCGTTTGGTTACGGCTTGAGCTACACCTCCTTCAGCCTGTCGGATCTGAAGTTATCCAGCCCGACGATGGCGCGCAACGGCAAGTTAACCGCCAGCGTCACGCTGAAGAATACCGGCAAGTACGACGGCGCCACGGTGGTGCAGCTGTATCTGCAGGACGTCACCGCGTCGGTCAGCCGCCCGGTGAAAGAGCTGCGCAACTTCAAGAAAGTGACGCTGAAGGCCGGCCAGTCGCAGCAGGTTGAGCTGCCGATTAGCGAAGACGATCTGAAGTTCTACAACGCCAGCCTGAAGTGGGGGGCGGAGCCGGGCAAATTCAACGTGTTCGTCGGCCTGGATTCCGACAACGTGCAGGCGCAAAGCTTTACGCTGAAGTAACCTTTTCCCCCTCTTTCACGGCGGTGGGAGAGGGGGCATCCATCCCTTTCCGCTAACGTCACCGGAGCTTGCCTCATGAAACGCTATCTGGACTGCAGCGCCAGCGATCTGGCCGATATCGGCAAAGCCGATCTGCTCTACGCCATCCGCGCCAGCGAAGGGCGCATCTTGGTCAGCGAAACCATCGCGGTCACTCAGCCGCTGCTCAATAACGTCACCAACGCCGAACTGGCGGCCAGCCAGGGCGCCGACCTGCTGTTGTTGAACCTGTTCGACGTCGATCGTCCGCATATCGCGGGCCTGCCCGCCGACGTGCCGCCGCAGGAGGCGCTGCGCACGCTGCAGCGTCTGACCGGGCGGGTGATCGGGGTGAACCTGGAGGCCGTCGATCCGGCTTTCGCCAGCGAACATAACGACTTTTGGCAGATGACGGCGGGCCGCGCCGCCACCGCCGAGAATGCGCGCAAGCTGTATCAGCTTGGCGCGCGCATGCTGGTGTTGACCGGCAACCCGAACAACGGCGTCAGCAATCAGGCGATCGCCGCCGCGCTGAAAGCGATACGCGATGAAGTGGGCGACGAGATGGTGCTGGTGACCGGCAAAATGCACGGCGCCGGCATTGTGCGCGAAAGCGGCAGCCAACTGATCGGCGAGCAGGACATCGCGCTGTTCGTGGAGAACGGTGCGGACATCGTGCTGCTGCCTGCTCCGGGCACCATTCCCGGCATGTCGCAGGAGAAAGTGGCGGCGCTGATCGCCTTTACCCAGCGGCAGGGGGCGCTGGCGATGACGGCGATCGGCACCTCGCAAGAGGGGGCCGACGTGCAGACCGTGCGGCAGATTGCGCTGATGAGCAAAATGGCCGGCGCGGATCTGCACCATATCGGCGATACCGGCTATTTGGGGCTGGCGCTGCCGGAAAACATCTTCGCCTACAGCGTGGCGATTCGCGGCGTGCGCCACACCTACAGCCGCATGGCGCGTTCAATTAACCGCTGAAATGGCTGCCGCTTGCGGGCTTTTCTTCCGATAGGCAACACTCGCAACGCATAGCCTAATAACGCCGGCAGACAAAGGTCGGGCTTTGAAGCGTACTGACCACATACAGGTTGCCGAGTACGTGTTCGATGGCGACATGGTAGGAGATTCGGGGATCTTCCGACTGCAAAAAGGTCGCCCAAAGGGGGGCGGGAACCGTATCTCCGGCATGTTTACGGTCGGCGGCGAATCGCAGCGTGTACCCATCGCCGCCGCCATCCTCTTCAGCCGCCTCATCGCCGGGGGTGTCATACACATAGTGAAGTTCGCGGTTCAGCACATAGGTCTTTTCTTGTCGCTCGATAAAGCCATTGAGCCTGATAAAGCCAGTGCCGTTGTGGTAGAGGAAAAAATACATCTTTGCTTTTAAAACCGCGGCGGGCTCCATGGCTGGGCCATAGCGGTTGCGCGCGGTGATCTCCGCTTCGCAACGCAGTAAGGTTTTAGGATGGTGCGACAGCTGGGCGACCTGGCTTGCCAGGGGTGCCATCAGCAATAACAAGCCGACGATAAAGCGTGTTTTTTTGTTCATGGCGTCATACCGTCGGTGTTTTTGATCGTGCGGCACCGGCCATATTGACCGGGTTGCGCCAGATTGCAGATGGCGATGAAGGTGACCTGAAAAGGAAGATTGGGGTTGGCGATTTTGGTGTAGAACAGATCGGCGGGCGTTGTGCCGCAGTCGGTCGCTTCAGCTTTCAATGCAGCGGCAATTTGCGCTTGCGTTTCACGCCGGTCGTTCAGCGCGGCGGTTTCCAACGTAAAAACGTTGCACTGCTCATGGCGATAAAAAAAATCGACCCTGGCGTTTTTGAACGCGTGAACCGGCCGGTTGAACCACAATAAAGCGCAGACGAGGCTAAAGCACGCAATCATCATCAATGCTGCGGCAAGGGGCGCTTTATTTGCCTGGCAGATATTCCCACGCCGTTTTAACAGTGCGCCGGCCCGGGTCAACAGGGTGGGAATAACCGCTTTTTGGTTGTCCGGTGAGCGCATGTTTTCGCATGAGGTAATTTCCGCTTCAAGAATGAACCCCAGTTTGGGGATGGTAATAATGATTTGCGGATCCAGCGCCAGCGACTCAAGCGCTTTTCTTATCTCACTGATGCAACCATTCAGATTATTGTTTGAACCCACAAAACCATTATCTTCCCAGACCCGCTGCATCAAATGCCTGCGGGTGAGCATCTCTTTATGATGGGTAACCAACTCTAACAACAAGCGGGTGGCAGGGTTAGATAATGGCATAAAAGATTCCCGTTCATTGATGATGAACAATGCGCGTTCGGCAGGTGAGAAAATAATCATCTGATTAATGACGTATTCCATAATGTGCTGCTTGCCCTTATAGCGACGGCGAAATTTAGCGAGGACAGAGTCATCTATTATTTTTCACCCGTCAAGATGATGGCGATTTTTTCATGTTGTGAAATTTTTGGCGAAAGTTCAAACGTACGGGGGGCGCCAGTTTTATAATATTAGGTTTTCTTTGTTTTGGTTTTTAATTCCTTATTTTTATTGTTTTTAGGAATTAAAAACTGTTTTTATGGTTAAATTTAATACATGTATCTTGATTTTGGCTGCGACGATACGATGGAACTCGCTGGGGAATGCGACAGGATTTTGCCGGTAATCCACGTTTAAATTGCGGGCTTTCTTTGCTTGAAGCCTGAATGGCCAAGAGGAAAAGGTATGTTTAAAAGAAACTGGACGCTTTTACGCTACAGGCGAAAGCTTTTTGAAGCTATTCAATCTGTCGGGATTGTGATGGCGATAGTTACCGGGCTGGTGTTGCTGACAGGCATTTCTTTTATTGCAATTGAAAAATGGCTTAGCCTTTTCTGATGGTTTTTTAGATAGATATTTTGGGATGAAATTATTATGTCTATTCCATGTTTAAAGTTCATGGTGATGGTCTATGTCAGCGTATTGCTTTTGTTGGGTGGCTATATTTATCACTATGATATGAACTATTTCTCGCTGACGTTTCCATATTCTCTTGTGATTGGGGTTGTCCTGTTTGCTTTATTGGGCGTCGGCGGCGCGCTCCTTTTTTTGCGAAAAGCGTGGGGGATGACCCCCGCGTGTTTTTTCTTTGCGCTGGGCGCGGTGATATTGCTGCTGCCCCTTTTTTATTCTCGTGCCGAGTGGGGCGTGCTTACCGTCGGGCGAATGGCCTGCCTGTTTGGCAGTTGGATTATTTACTTTATCCTATTGCAATATCGGGTCATGCAGCACGTGCGTATTGCGTTTATCTATACGCTGGTATTAGCCGCTGCCGTGGGAGGCATTTGGCTTTTTTCCTTCCCGGCCGAGGCGGCGGCGGGCTATGCCGGCAGCGGGGGGCGTTGGCCGGATGCCGCGAGCAGTTTATTGGCGAGCGGATTATTGGCGGGATGGGGTCTGACGGTGTTGCCTCGGTTCCGCATGTTGCGCCGAGATAACGAGCGATGGCGTATTTTACTCTTGCTGCCGCTCTTGATCGGTTTATCCGCCGCGCTGGGCTGGGGGGCATCGCAGACCGTTTGTCTCAGCGTGCTATTGGGTGCCGCGCTGTTGACCCTGATGTTTGTGCGCAGATACCCGCTGCATTGCGTGCTCGCGCTGCTGATGACGGCATTGGGATTCTGCCTGGCGATATTGGCGGATGAATTGAACGCCGGCGTTCGTTTGTCGAATGCCGCGCCGTGCTGCGATACGCTGCTTGACTCGTTGGCGCTGGTGGTAGAGCGGCCCTGGTTGGGATGGGGCTATGGCCGATTCGAGCATGGCTTTGAGCATTTACAGGCCCATGCGCTGCCCGCGGTGGCGCGGGCAGGCGCAGCGCGGCAACCCTATAATGAGCTCCTGCTGTGGTGGATAGAAGGCGGCGTCGTTGCGTTGGCGGGCATGCTGTGCCTGCTGGCGGGCGTTGCGGCGCTGGTGCGCCAAACATGGCGACGGGAGCGCATCGCCGCCCGCTTGCACAGCCCGGCCGCCGGGGAAGAGGCCGCGTTGGCGGCGAGCGGCATTCCCTTGCTGCTGTGCGCGCAGTTTTCCTACCCGTTCGGGCTGTCGCTCATCCAATGGGCGGTTTTGACGCTGCTGCTCGTTACGTTGGATGGGCGCAGCAGGCTCAATGCCGGCCGGTTTTGCCGGTTTGTTTTCGCGCGGAGGGAAACGGCGTGAACACGGTCATCAATATCGCCTTCCTGGATATCGACCGCTTTTTTGTCGCCGGGGCGTATCGGGCGTTGAGCGACTATTTTAGTGAACGTGGCATCGAGGCGCGCTGCAGCGAGCCGATGAATGCCGACCTTGTGTTCCAGGCGATCGCCAAAGGCGACATGGCGCGTTTTTGCCATCCTCCCCATGCTCCTCACGCCCTTTATCTCGCCGTTTACGATCTCAGAGAAGCCCGCATTCGCGCCATTTCGGGGTGCCTGAGGGAAGCGGGCAGGGTGTACCGCAATGAAGGCGTCGCAAAGCTGTTGCACACGGTAGCGCGGGTGATAAAAGGCCGAACCGGCGGCGCCTGCGGTTTTTCTTGTTGCGCCTGGTGCCAGCCGTTGCCATTGACGCCGCAGGAAAAACAAGTGATGCGTTACCTGAGTTGGGAAATGACGCCGACCGCCATTGCCCGTCGGCTTCGGGTCAGCATCAAGACGGTGAGCACGCATAAACGGGCGGTGATGAGAAAGATGCATTTTCAGCGCGATGCGGAGCTTTACCGCTGGTTGCGTCTGGGGGAGTTCGGTCAGGGAAATGGCGATAGCCACGTCGTCTGAGCGATGGCATGGCAGGTCCGGGCCTGGCGGCCCGGAGCGACTTACCAAAACAGCGGCGTGGTGCTTTCGGCCAGAAACGCCAGCAGCGTTTCATTGACCGCCGCCGGATTTTCCTTGTTGCTGATATGCCCGGCGTTGGGGATCAGCACATGTCGGCAGCCGAGAAGATCCGCCATGCGCTGGCCTTCCGCCGGCGGGCGCGGCTTATCCTGCGCGCCGGTGATGACGATGCTGGCGGCGGTGATGTGTTCCAGCAGCGCCAGCTTGTCGGGGCGGCCGAAGATCATCCGGCCCAGCGGCACGATGCTTTCGCGCAGGCGCTCGGCGGGCAGGCTTTGCAGATGGGCCAGCAACGGCTGCGACAGCGCAGCGGGCACTTCGTCGGAATAGAACTGTGCGGCGATATATTCCAGCAGCGGCGGAGTGATGGCGCCGGCCTGTTCCACGGCGGCCAGCATGCCCATATAGCGCTGCCGCGCCTCTGGAGTTTCGTCGCCCAGGTAGCTGTCCAGCAGCGCCAGCACTTTCACCCGCTCCGGCGCCAGCGCCGCCAGTTCGGCGCCCCACATGCCGCCGACGGACAGGCCGACGATGCCGAACTCTTCAATATCCAAATGATCCATCAGCGCCAAATGATCGGCGGCGATATCCGACAGGCTGTTTCGCCCGGGTGGCAGCGCCGGTGAATCGCCGTGGCCCCAGAGATCCGGTACGATCAGGCGGTAGCGTTTAGCCAGCGCTTCAAACTGCGGCGCCCACATATTCAGATCGAACAGATAGCTGTGGCCCAGCAGCAATGGAAAGCCTGAACCTACGTCGAGATAATGCAGGGATTTGCCCATCGTTGGCATCTTATCGGTTCCTTATATAAAAAGAGTCCCGGCTGCTTATATCACACTCATATTCAACCCACGGTATTAATTTACCTTAAATTACTCAGGTGGAGGCTTATTTTTAATTATCCATTGCTAACAAGACGTCAATAAAAGGTGACATTAAGGATAATATTCTGGTCGATGCCGGAGCCTTGGTTTATGCTGGCGCTCCTTTCGGTATGGAATAGATAAACAGGGAGTCGCGATGAAAAGACTTTTCAGACTATTAATTATTTTGCTTGTCATTTTGCTGCTGGCGGCGGTGCTGTGGTGGTTCTTCGGGCGCGGCAATCCGAATGCGCTGTGGCAGATAGTCAGCCAACAGTGCGTGCCCAATCAGCAGCAGAACCACGATCCTGCGCCCTGCTTAAAGGTGGATTTAACCGAGGGATATGTCCTGTTTAAGGACAGCAAGGGCCCTTACCACGATCTGGTGATGCCGACCGAAAAGGTCAGCGGCATCGAGAGCCCGATATTGCAAGCGGATCGAACGCCGCCTTATTTCGCCCAGGCCTGGAATAACCGCGAACATATATCCAGCGAGCTGGGTAAACCGTTAAAAGACGCATGGGTTTCTCTGGCGGTCAATTCGAAATATGGCCGCTCTCAAAATCAGCTGCATATTCACGTTGCCTGCTTGCGCCAGGATGTCTATAACGCGCTGGGGGAACAGTCTGAGCAATTAGATCAACAGTGGCGGCCGCTGGCGGTGAAATTGGTCGGCCATCAATATCTGGCCAGAAAATTGGCGGGCACCGATTTAACCCAGGAAGATCCTTTCCGCTTGTTGCAAAACTACGTGGTCGAACAGGGCGACAGCATCGGCAATTACGGTCTGGCGCTGGCGGTCAGCCCGCAGGGCGAGATGCTGCTGTTGGCAAACCGTTTGAAGTTGACCGATCTCAACCTGGGGTCGGCCGGTGAAATTCAGGACTACCGGTGCGAGGTCGCGGGGAACTCTAGATGATAACGGCCCGCCGGCTCGATCAGCCGGCGGCTGCCGTGCGGTCAGAGTTTTTTCAGCAGCGCCAGCAGTTGCGCTTCGCTTTTCTCCGCCAATCCGTCGATCGCCAGTTTGATGATGTCGGAGCGGGTGATGCGCACGATGCCGTTGCGCGCCGCCTGCACGATCACTTCATCGATAGCCTCAATGTGGTTGTCCGTCAGGCTGACGGAGATCGCCTTATAAGTGCGCTTGCGGCCGGCCGGTTTGGTTTCCGGCGCGGGCGCCGCGACCGGCAGCGTGTGTGAGGTGGCGCTGTTGATGAATTCGTCTTCCGACATCCGGTGGGTGGGGGTGCGTTTCTTCACAGGATCACCTCTTTCACCAGGCATTCAATTTCGGTCTGCGCCTTTTCATTATTCGCCTCGTGCACGGTGATGGCTTCACCCCAGGCGTCGCGGTAAATCTTGCGGTCGCACAGGCGATTGCTCACCAGGGTGAACTCCGGGTATTCACTCAGCACCTGCGCCGCTTCGTTGGCTTCATTAATGAAGATATTGGTCGGGCACATGTTCAATACGATGTAGCCTTTGACCTTCTCGTTGTATTCCTGCGCGGTGGAGAACATCTCCGACAGATAGCCGATGGTGTCGAGATCCATCTGCGAAGGGCGCAGCGGCGATAGGAACAGATCGGCGGCCAGCAGGCCGGAGCGCAGTTCGGCGCTGTCGCGGCCGGCGGTATCGACGATCACGTAGTCGTAATGGCGATCGAGCTCCAGCAGCGTTTCCTTGATTTTACCCGACGCGGCCACCACCGGAATGTGCGGCAGCCCCTCGACGTTCTGACGGTCGTTGTACCAGGTCATGATCGATTTCTGGTCGTCGGCATCGACGATGATCGCCGTCTTGCCTTGCTTAAGAATCAGATACCCGGCGATATTCACTGCTTTCGTCGATTTGCCGACGCCGCCTTTTTGCGAGCCAATCAGAACAATCATGCTGCCATCTCTCAAGTTATTAAGCGGGTAACTTATTAAGTTAATGTGCTTATTAGGTTGATAATCAAACAGGTTAACAAGAACAACTCGCGAACAATATGCACCAACTGCGGCGGCTTGCCAAGCCAGTATGTTGTTAACTGCGCAGCTTATTTTGCGGTGAATGGACCGGATGGGTAAGTAGGAATTCTCTGGGAAGTGGCGGAACGGAAGCGCCTTTTGTTAGTTTAACAGCTTAATAAGTTAGTGGCTCATTAAGCTGTCGATGGCGTTACTTCTTCATCATCGCCTTCAGGTTGGCGAACGGGTTGTGGGTGGCGACGCCGATATCTTTTTGCGCATCTTCACCGGCCACCACCGTCGAACCGTATTGATCGGCCTCGGTGTATTTCGAGTGTTCGTGGTCGTGGCAATACAGACACAACATTTCCCAGTTGCTGCCGTCTTCCGGGTTGTTGCTGTGATCGTGATCGATGTGGTGCACCGTCAGCTCGCGCAGGTTGGAATAAACGAATTCGCGCGAGCAGCGCCCGCATACCCAGGGGAACAGTTTCAGCGCTTTTTCGCGGTAGCCGGTTTCCAGCTTCGCATAATTTTTGGGGATATAGGCCATGGTGGTCGTCCGTCGGAAATCAATATGCGGCCAATAATACCACAGTGCGTGCGGCTACAACGTGCGGCTCATCACCGTGACGGTTTCACCGGCGACCTGGCGTTGCTCCAGAGGGCGCCAGCCGAGTTTCTGATACAGCGTCTGCTGGTCGGGCGTATACAGATACAGTTCGCTGATGCCCTGGATTCGGCCGTGCTCGATGCAGCGCGCGATCAGGTTGCGGGCAATGCCTTGGCCGCGGTGCTGCGGGTGGGTAAAGACTTCGCTCAGCCAGTATTGGCGCTCCGGTTTATCTGTCAATTCATATAGCGTCAAACTGGCGGTGCCGACGATCTGTTGCTGTGGCGACAGCGCCAGCAACACGACGCCTTGGCTCTCGGGTGCGCAGCGTTCAGCCAGCCGCCGGCTGATGGTATCGCGGCTGCTCCACTGCGCAAAGGCGCCCCATTCCTGGTGCAGCAACGCGGCCAGTTCTTCAATGCGCCGGCGATGGGCGAGCAGCGGTTCGATATGCATGATGTGCCTATTTTTTTTTAAAGTCGGGAAAAAAGCCGCTCCTGCCTAAGCGGCCGGTTAATGAAACGTCTCCACCGCCCAGTCGATGAACGCCCGCAGCTTGCCGCTGAGGTGGCGATTGGACGGGTAGACCACGTACATCTGCTCCGGCGGCGGCTGCCAGTCGTGCAGCAGGCTGACCAGTTCGCCGCGCTCGAGGTGCGGCTGCGCCATAAACCGATAGATCTGGATGATGCCCAAGCCGGCCAGGCTCGCCGCCAGCAGCGCGTTGCCTTCATTGATGCTGACCGGGTAGCGCTGTTGGATGGCGATCTCTTTGCCGCGCTCGACATAGCGTTGCGGATGGATGCGGTCGTTGACCGGATGGCGGTAGTGCACCATCGGAAAGCCCTGTTCCAGATCGCACGGGTGGCGCGGGGTGCCGTGGCGCGCCAGATAGGCCGGGGTGGCGCAGCTGACCCAGTCCAGATCGAACAGACGCCGGGCGATCAGGCTGGAGTCGGCCAACGGACCGCTGCGGATCACGCAGTCGGCGCTGTCGCTGATCAAATCGATAACGCGATCGCCGATGCTGAGATCGATCTGGATTTGCGGGTAGCGTTCCAAAAAGCCGGGCAGCGCCGGCAACAGCAGTTGGCGGGCGGTGCCGCTGCCGGTATCGATGCGCAGCACGCCCTGCGGAGAATTCTGCGACTCGGTCAGACAGCCCTCCATCTGCTCCAAATCCGCCAGCCATTTCACCGTATTCTGGTAATAGCATTCGCCTTCGCGGGTGACCGACACGCTGCGGGTGGTGCGCTGGAACAGTTTGGTCTGCAGGTGATCCTCCAGATTTTGGATCAGCTTGGTGACCGTCGCTTTCGGCATGCCCAGCGAATCGGCGGCGCGGGTAAAGCCGCCGGTTTCCACGACGCGGTTAAATACCCGGATAGCGAGCAAATGATGGTCCATAGGTTCTCAACGCCATGCCCCGGCGGTGGCCGGGGCATGTTTCTGCAGATAGATAATGATTAACACTGTTTAGCGCCAATCGCGCCGGAGCGCAAGCTGAGGCCGAATACCAGCGTGGCGGAGAGGATCAGCGCGCCGCCGAACAGCATGGCGCTGCTGACGCCCTGCCAGTCCACCACCTCGCCGCCCAGCAGTGCGCCGGAGGCCAGCGCGATCTGGATGACGCACACCAACAGCGCCTGACCGGCTTCCGGCGCCTGCGGCACGGCGGCGAACATCCAGTTGGTGGCGCAGACCGGCACGGCGCCAAAGGCCAGCCCCCATACCAGCACCATCAGCGTGGCGCCGGCGAGGCCGCTGAGCAGCGGCGAAACGATCAAAATGCCCGCCAGCATGGCGGCGATCAGTATGAAGGTGGCGCGCAGGCTGTGTTCCGCCAGACGCTCGCCGAGAAAGGTGCCCAGCAGGCCGATGGCACCATAGGCCAACAGCTGCAGCGAGATCGCCGATGGGCTGAGCACGAACACCTGCTGCAGCAGGGGCCGCAGATAGGTATAGGCGGCGAAGTGGCCGATGAACAGCAGCACGATGGCGATCAGGCCGATGCGCGCCATCGGCAGGCGCAGCGGCAGCACCAGATCGCGCGGCGTGACCGGTCGGGAAGGCGGTACCGACGTGAGCAAACGCAGCTGCGCCAACAGGACGCCGACTGCCAGCGCCGCACCGCCGAAGAAGGCGGCGCGCCAGCCGAACAGATCGCCGATCAGCGCCCCGGCCGGCACGCCGCATACCGCGCCGACCGAAATGCCGCTGAGGATCAGCGCAGTGGCGCGGCCCTGGCTGGCTTCCGGCACCAGATGGCGGCCGTAGTTGGCGGCGAACGACCAGAAGCCGCCGACGCAGATGCCCAGCAGCACGCGGCCCAGCAGCATCATCGGGAAGTTGACGGCCAGCGCCGCCACCAGGTTGGACACCATCAGCAGCAACGACAGCCCCAGCATCAGCAGGCGTCTGTCCAGCCGGCCGGAAGCCAGACTCAATACCGGCGCGGCCACCGCCGCCACGATGCCGGGCATGGTCACCATCAGCCCGGCGGTGCCGGTGCTGACGCCGAGCGAAGGGGCGATGTTGGTCAGCAGGCCGATCGGCAAAAACTCGGTGGTGACCATGACAAAACAGGCGACCGTCAGCGAGAAGATCGCCGGCCACGGGGATGATGCAGGGTTATCTTTATTATTCAGCATAATGCCGCTCTTCTCAGGTGAATGCGCAGGCCGCGCTCGGGGCGCGGCGTGATCAAAGTCACAATCTACGGCAGGCTGAAGGCGCAGATAAATCCATCTGCGGTGGTTACACTGTTTCTGAGCGGGAACAATGACGGCAGCGAGTTAAAACGCGGCTTGCGCCGCGCCGAGGGGAAAGGAATAAAACGGTATAAGGTTATGACCGGGCCGCGCGCGGCGCTAGAGCCCCGGCGCTTTCCACAATGAGGTGGTCAGGCCGCTATCCACCAGCGTCAGCTGATCGGCGTAAATCCGCCGCCAGTTTTCTTTCTGTTCCTGATACCGCGCATGGTTGGTGAGATCCGGCTGATGCTCGCGCTCCCAGCGCACCAGCTGCTCGCCGGTTTCAGCCAGCGACGCGTAAAGCCCGGCGCCGACCCCGGCGGCGATCGCGCAGCCCAGCGCGGTGGCTTCTTTCACCACCGGCACCCGCACCGTCAGGCCGGTGACGTCGCTGAGGATCTGGCTCCACAGTTTGCCCTTCGCACCGCCGCCGGCGAACACCAGCGAGCGGGCCTGTACGCCGGAGAAGGCGGCGATCTGCTCCAGATTACAGGCTGAGACGATGGCGGCATTCTCCTCCAGCGCGCGGAACAGCGTCTGTTTGTTGCAGCGTTCAGGATCGATAGACATGTTGATGAACGACGGCGCCGCGTGATACCAGGTTTTGAAATGCATGGCGTCGGAAAAGATCGGCATCACGCCGTAGGCGCCCGGCGGCACCCTGGCCGCCATCTCTTCCAGCAGGCTGTAAGCGTCGATCCCCAGTCGCTCCGCCAGCAGTTTCTCTTCGGCGCAGAAAGCGTCGCGGAACCAGCGCATGGTCAGGCCGGTAAAGAAGCTGATGGATTCCGCCTGCGCCATGCCGGGAATGACATGAGGGTTAATGCGGATGTTCATTTCCGGATCGATGGCCGGTTCCGGCAGGTTGACGATTTGCTGCCAGAAGGTGCCGCCGAGCACCGCCGTCTGCCCGGCGCGCACGATGCCGAGCCCCAGGCTGCCGAGCTGCACGTCGCCGCCGCCCATCACCACCGGGGTGCCGCGCAGCAGCCCGCTCTCCTGCGCCGCCTGTTCGGTGACGCGCCCCAGCACGACGCCGGTCTCTTTCACCGGCGACAGAATATCGGCGCGCAGCCCGGCCATATCGAGCAGCGCCGGCCGCCAGTCGCGGCTGGTCAGATCCAGCATGCCGGTAGTGCCGGCGTTGGAAGGATCGACCGCCAGCTCGCCGCTCAGCATGTAGGCCAGCCAGTCGCTGATCATGGTCAGCGTCGCCGCCTGGCGATAGATGTCCGGCCGGTGGTGCGCCAGCCACAGCAGGCGCGGCATGGCGCTCAGCGCCAGCGTCTGGCCGGAGTACTGGTAGACCTCACGTTCGAAGCCGTGGTTGTGCAACTCTTTCAGTTCGCTGACTTCATGGCTGGCGCGCGCATCGACATTGGCGCAGGCCCAGATCGGCACGCCGTTGCGATCGTACAGAACGATGCCTTCACGCATCGAGCAGCAGGCTACCGCACGGATCGCCTGCGCGCTCAGCCCCGCGCGCTGCAACGCCTGGCGGATGCACTGGCAGGCCAACTGCCAGTTGCGGTTGAGATCGAATTCCATCGAGCCGGGTACGCCCGGCACCGCGAGGTGTTGCCACTCGGCCTGGCCGTGCGCGATCTGATTGCCCGCCAGATCGAAGATCACCGCGCGAATGCTGCCTGTTCCTGCGTCCAGCGCCATCAAGTAGTTATCCATAGCCTATGCTCTCAGGGGGAGGAATAGTAACTATAGATGCCGCCGTCTTCCCTCGCCGGGGGCGGGGTGGGCATCGCCGGTGCGATTTGTGAGCCAGGCGGCAAAATTGCCGTTGCGGCAGGGCAATCGACGGGAATAAACCTATGGTTGGAAAGCGCCATGCTGCGGCGCACCGTTTAAACAAGGAGCTGTCATGCACGTCACATTGGTAGAGATCAACGTTAAACAGGACAAGATCGACGAATTTATCGACGTTTTCCGCGCCAATCATCTGGGGGCGATCGAAGAGCCGGGCAACCTGCGTTTCGACGTGCTGCAGGATGAGCATATTCCGACGCGGTTTTACATCTACGAAGCCTATCGCGACGAGCAGGCGGTGGCGGCGCACAAGCAGACCCCACACTATCTGCAGTGCGTGGAGAAGCTGGAAGCGCTGATGACCGGCCCGCGCAAGAAAACCACCTTCATTGGCCTGATGCCGGAATAAACGCCGGCGTTTGCCGGTGTCCATGCGCCCGGTTTGGTTGTAACCTGCAAGGCAAAGCGAATTTTCAATGGGATAAGCGGGGCGAGGATGACATTGCGCGATCGGCTGTTGGCGCTGTTGGTGGTGGTGATCTGGGGCGTGAATTTCGTGGTAATCAAGTTCGGCCTGCAGGGGATGCCGCCGTTCCTGTTGGCCGGGATGCGTTTTTTACTGGTGGCGTTGCCGGCGATCTTCTTTATCCCGCGCCCGACCATTCCGTGGAAATGGCTGTTGCTCTACGGCATGACCATGAGTTTCGCGCAGTTTGCCTTTCTGTTTGTCGCCATCAAGGTGGGCATGCCGGCGGGGCTGGCCTCGCTGGTGTTGCAGGCGCAGGTGTTCTTCACCCTGCTGTTGGGTGTCGTGCTGATGGGCGAAAAGCTGCGCGTCAATCATTTCGTCGGCATCGCCATCGCCAGCGGCGGCATGCTGGCGCTGGCGCAGGCCAGCCTGCATAAGCCGGGCAGCGGCGCGGTCCCCCTGGCGGGCCTGTTGCTGACCCTGGCGGCGGCGTTCTCCTGGGCGCTGGGCAACCTGACCAACAAGAAGATCCTGGCCGGTTTCCCGCAGCGCAACATTTTGTCGCTGGTGGTGTGGAGCGCGCCGATCCCGGTACTGCCGTTCCTGATTTGCAGCTGGCTGTTCGACGGCCCGCAGGCGGTGCTGGCCAGCCTGAGCCATGTGCAGGTCGGCACCTGGCTGGCGGTTGCCTATCTGGCGTTCGCCGCCACGCTGTTCGGTTATTCGGTGTGGGGCAGCCTGCTGGGGCGCTACGAAACCTGGCGCGTCGCGCCGCTGACGCTGCTGGTGCCGCTGGTCGGGCTGTTCGCCGCCTGGCTGCTGCTGGACGAAGCGCTGTCGCCGGCGCAGTTCGGCGGCGCGTTGCTGGTGCTGGCCGGCATGGCGGTCAATACCTTCGGGTTGCCGCGCCGACGGGCCGTCGCGGTGCGCTAAACCTAACAGGGCAATTCTGTTCAATACGTTGTCGGCGCGGCCCGGCATTCTGGCGCCTGTGAATTTTTCCTCAGGTGCCCTCATGAATAATATCTACCTTTCCATGGCCGCATTTGCGCTGGCGGCCTCCATCACGCCCGGCCCGGTCAACATCGTCGCATTGAGCGCCGGGGCGCAGTTCGGCTTTGGCGCGACCCAGCGTCACGTGTTCGGCGCCACGCTGGGGTTTACCCTGTTGCTGGTGCTGCTGGGTTTGGGCATGCACCAACTGCTGATCCTGTGGCCGGCGTTGACCCGCTTGATCCAATGGGCCGGCGTGGCCTTCCTGCTGTTTATGGCCTACCGGCTGGCGTTTGACGACGGCAGGCTGGGCAACGGCGAGGCGCAGGCGCCTTCCTGTTGGTACGGCGCGCTGATGCAATGGCTGAACCCCAAGGCATGGCTGGCGTCGGTGGCCAGCCTCGGGGCGTTTGTCGGCGACGGTGACATCCGGCTGCTGTGGCAGTTCGCCGGGCTCTACTTCGTGATTTGCTATGCTTCGGTGGCCTGCTGGGCTTACGTTGGCGCGATGTTGCGCGGCCTGCTCAGGCAGGCGCGCAACGTACAACGCTTCAATCGCGCGATGGCGGCGTTGCTGGCGGCCAGCGCCTGCTATCTGTTGGCGGAGGGTTTTTGATACTGGCCGGGTGTCGCGGCCAGCAGCTGTTTGAAGGTGCGCTGGAAGTGCGCCTGATCGGCAAAGCCGCTTTCGCTGGCGGCCGCGGCGATCGGCAGGCCGCTTTTCAATAGCCGATGGCCGTGCTGCACGCGGCGATTGACCAGATAGGCGTGCGGCGTCATGCCGTAGCGCTGGCGGAAGGCGCGGATCAGGTAGGAGGGCGAGAGCGCGGCGGCGTGGCAAATGTCTTCCAGCGTCAGCGACTGAGTGCAGTGCGCGTCGATAAACGCCGCCGCCGCTTCCAGTCGGGGGTGCGGCGGCGTCTCCGGCTGGCGGCCGCTGCCCAGCGCGAGCTGCAGGGCGCTGAAATACTCCACCAGGGCGATCTGTTTTTCCAGCGCGCCGCACTGCGCGTTCGTCAGCAGCGCGTACAGTTGGTTCAGCCCGTTGAACAGCGCCGGATCGCGGCTGAGCGGCCGGCTGAAGGGGACAAAGCGGTCGCCGTCGCCGCCCATCATTTCCTGCTGCAGCGCGCCGAGCCAGGCGAGATCGAGATAGAACATGATGTATGACCAACGGCGGTCGGCGATCGGGTTGCAGGCATGCGCCTGCTGCGGATTGATGACAACCACATCGCCGGCGCCGACCTGCATGCGCCGCTCGCCGTTGACATAGGTGCTGACGCCGCCGGTGATGGCGCCGATGGAAAAGAATTCGTGGCTGTGCAGGCTGTAGCACACTTTGCGGCCATCATTGATGGCGCGCGCTTCGACAAAAGGCAACTGCGGGTCGCGCCAGAACTGGGGCGTTTTTTCACTCATGCGCTTTCCTTTTCACTGCGGCGGCATCACAGTGTTATAGCCTGAAAGCGACGAAAAGGGGAATGGCGGATGATGATTTTTAACGTGTTCGGCCGCCTGGTAGGCGTGAAGCGTATCGGGGACGAATGGCGGCTGTTCCGCGTGACGCTGCCGGAGCGCAAATATGCCCCCAGCTACGATATCGTGTTGCCGGCGGATCTGCGCGAAGAGGAGATCGCCGGCTATCTGGGGGATATCTATCACGAAGCCGCGACCCCGCAGCGGCCGGACGTGTTTCGCGTCGAGTAGCGCGGGCGTTACTCTTCCGCGTTGCGCGCCATGAGGCGGCGCTGATGTTCCTCGCTGGCGGCCTGGATCTCTTCCAGCACCGAGCCGACGTCGGCGCGCTTCTGAATTTCGCTGAATCGGCCGCTGAGGACGCTGTCCGGCGTCAGCGTGCCTTCCTGATACAGCGCCCAGATCTCTTTGGCATATTGGCTGTCGCGCAGCTCCGGCGCAAATTGGCCGTAATATTCCGCCAGATTGTCGATATCGCGCTCGAACATGCTTTTGGCGTGGTTGTTGGCGGCGGCGTCCACCACCTGCGGCAGATCGATGATCACCGGCCCGTCTTTATCCATCAGCACGTTGAATTCCGACAGATCGCCGTGCACCAAGCCGGCGCACAGCATGCGCACCGCGTAGTTCATCATCAGAGCATGATCGGCGCGCGCCTGTTCCGGCGTCAGGATGACATCGCTCAGACGCGGCGCCACCAGGCCTTCCTCGTCGGTGATCAGCTCCATCAGCAGCACGCCGTCCAGGCAGATGTCCGGCTGCGGCACCCGCACCCCGGCTCTGGCCAGCAGATACAGCGCGTCCACTTCGGTGTTCTGCCAGGCTTCTTCCTGTTGCTGACGGCCGAATTTGGAGCCTTTGCTCATGGCGCGCGCGTCGCGGCTGTTGCGCACCTTGCGCCCTTCCTGGTAGTGCACGGCCTGCTTGAAGTTGCGCTTCTCGGCTTCTTTGTACACTTTGGCGCAGCGGATCTCATCGCCGCAGCGCACGATAAACACGTCGGCTTCTTTGCCGCTTTTCAAACGGCGGATGACTTCGTCGATTAACCCGTCATCCACCAGCGGCTGGAGTCGTTTTGGAATTTTCATGCAGCCTTGTACCCTATTTAGGCTCCGGTGTGAATGGCTTGCGCAGTTGATAGCGTAAGTTAGACCCGAAAGGCAAACATTAGTTTTGCCGCCGCGGCATCATTGCGCGGCGGCGGGCGTTCACAGGCTGCCTGTCGGCACCCAGACGCTGACGCTGCCGGCGTTGACCGGGAAATGGGCGCTGCCCTGGTCGTCGGTGGTGATTTCCTCCTGGCGGTTACCGAGGAAATCGCGCCAGGCGGTGCGCGCCAGATCGGCGCCGAGCGCGACCGTCTTGCCGCTTTCGCCGCCGTTGGTCAACACCACCACGCAGCCGGGGGCGTCGGCGGTGCCGGCGCGGCTGAAGGCCACGCAGTGGCTGTCGTCGAAGTAGTCGGTTTGCGGGCCGTTGGCGAAGCGCTGGCGGGCGGCAATCAGCTTCTCCAGCTCTGGGATCGCCGGCATGTCAATCTGGTACTCGCCGCCGTCACGCCCTTTATCGCGGTAACTGGCGCCATAAAGGTCGGGGTAAAACACGCAGGGCACGCCCTGTTCGCGCAGCAGGATCAGCGCGTAGGCCAGCGGTTTGAACCAGGGTTCCACCGGCGCCTCCAGCGATTGCAGCGGCTGGGTATCGTGGTTGGCGACCAGCGTCACCGCGTGGGCCGGATCGACGGCGGTCAGGGTATCGGTGAAGATCTGCGCCATGTCGAAGCCGTCGCCCTGTTTTGACGCCTGATGAAACTTCAGGTGCAGCGCCACGTCGAACAGCATTACTTTGCCGTCCACCAACTCGATGTATTGTTGCAGCGCGCTGAGATCGTGCGACCAGTATTCGGCGACGATAAACAGATCGCGCTGCGCGCTGTCGCGCACGTGATCCGCCCACTCTTTGAAGAACCAGGCGGGAATGTGTTTGGCGGCGTCGAGGCGAAAGCCGTCGCACGGCAGCGTGTCCAGCAGCCAGCGCGCCCAGTATTTGAGCTCCTCCGTCACGGCGGTATTGCGGAACTCCACGTCGGCGCCCATCAGGTAGTCGTAGTTGCCTTTCTCGTCGTCGACCTGATCGTTCCAGCCGTCGTCGCCGTAGTCGTTGGCGATTTTAAACACCCCTTTATCGTCCGGCTGCTCAACGTAATCGACGCCGCTGAAGCATTTGTAATCCCAGATAAACTCGGAATGCGCGCCCTGGCGGCCGGGGAAGGTAAAGCGGGTATAGGCCAGCGCGTCGAAGCCCTGGTCGTCGATGTCGTTGCGGTTGTTGGCGTCCACCTTGAACACGTGCACCCGTTCTTTCTCGTCCGCGCCGAGCTTGTGGTTGAACACCACGTCGTAGAGCACCCCCACGCCGTGTTCGCGCAGCGCAGTGGCGGCGTGTTCGAGCGCCGCCTTGTCGCCGTATTTAGTGGCCACGCTGCCTTTCTGGTCAAACTCGCCCAGATCGAACAGATCGTAGGTGTCGTAACCGACGGAGTAGCCGCCGGAAGCGCCTTTGTAGGCGGGCGGCAGCCACAGATCGGTAATGCCCAGTTCGGCGAGGTGCGGGGCGCGTTCGGCGGCCTCCTGCCACAGTTTGCCGCCGTCGGGGTAGTACCAGTGGAAGAATTGCAGCAGGGTGGTTTTTTTCGTCATGAGCCAGCGTCCCGGTTAGCCAGAAGGAAAGGAGCAGTTAAAGCATGGGCTACTTTTGGCAAAAGGGACAATGGCGCAGGCAGGCGCGTGAAGGCAGGCGTAAATATGTAACCGACGTTGACGAGATAGCGGTTAAGTTGTTTATATCAAGTTTTCGTTTTTTTATTTTTTATTGTTTATTTTTCATGTAGATATTCTCTTTGTTTTTTTATTTATGAATTTTTGATGTTTTTGTGTTCATTTTTTCTGGGTTTTTATTTTAATTTTAAATGCTAATTTGGTTTTTAATTTTAAAAATAATTATTTAATTGGGTTTAAGTTCTTTTAACTGAAATATTTTGACATATTCAGGTGACCTGTTGGTTATTCATTCGCAATTGTTTATGCGTTATCGTTATTTTCGAAATTAGGTAACACTATCAACTAAATCTCATTTTTTATCGGTAGCTAATTGGGGATATCAATTGTGAACATCAGGGATTTCAGAGCATTGGCGCGCAATTTGGTCAGAGAATTCGGCATGTTGAACAAGCAGAGCAACGGCTCGCGCTTTTCGCCGCTGCAGATCCATCTGATGATCGAAGTCAGCGAGCAGCCGCTGGGCGTCACCGAGCTGGCGGCCCGGCTGTGCATCGACAAGGCCAGCGCCAGCCGGGCGCTGCGCAGCCTGGTGGCCGCCGGCGTGATAGAAACGGTAGATCATCCGGATGACAGGCGGCACAACCTGCATCGGCTGAGTAAACAGGGCGGCAAGGCGCTGGCCGGCATCGAGAACGACGCCGACGGCTTTATGCAGGCGGCGCTGGCGCAGTTGGATGACGATGAGCTGGCGAGCACCACTGCGGCGATGAAAAAGATGACCGCGGCGCTGCGCAGCGCGCGCAAACAGCGCGACGCCAATCTGCGGGTGCGGCCGATCGCCGAGCGCGATGATGCGGTGATGGCGGCGATCATTCGCGAGGTGTTTCGCGAGTACGGCATGGACAAGATGGAAGGCGTCAGCCTGCACGATCCCGATCTCGATCGGCTGACTGGCCTGTATCGCGACAACGGCGGCCGCTACTGGGTGCTGGAGCGGGACGGGCTGGTGGTGGGGGGCGTCGGCATGGCGCCGCTGGCCGGCGAAGAGCCCGGCTATTGCGAGCTGCAGAAACTGTTCTTCAAACCCGGCGCGCGTGGGTTGGGCATGGCGCGCTATATGGTGGTGCAGGCGCTGAAGGCGGCCCGGGCGGCAGGGTATCGCTATTGCTATCTGGAAACCACCGAACAATTGAAAGAGGCGATCGGGTTGTATTACGCGTTGGGTTTCACGCTGCTGACGGAACGGCGCGGCAATACCGGCCACCACGGCTGCAATGTGTGCATGCTGAAAAATCTGCAGAACGACGATATGTGAGCGGTTTCAAGGTTAACGCCCGCGCCTTGTGTCACCCTGTTAACCGTTTGATAACAATCACAACGTTTTATCAGGGAGAAGAACTATGTTGGGGGATCCCATGGCGCTGTCTGCGCTGGTCACGCTGGTGGTCATCGCGCTATGGGCCAGCGCCCGTTTGCCGGAGTATTTGGTCGCGTTGCTGTTCTTTGCGGCGGTGATGGTATTGCAGCTGGCGCCCGCCGCGGTGACCTTTTCCGGTTTCGCGTCTTCCGCATTCTGGCTGGTGCTCAGCGGTTTCGTGTTGGGCACCGCCATCCGCAGCACCGGCTTGGCGGATCGCCTGGCCAACCGACTCTTGCCGCATCTGGCCGGTTCCTGGCCGCGCCTGGTGGGCGGCGTGGTGGCGATAAGCTACGCGTTAGCGTTTGTCATGCCCTCCAACATGGGGCGGATTACGCTGCTGATGCCGATCGTCATGGCGTTGGCCGAGCGCGCCGGTCTGACTGAAGGCTCGCGCGGCCGCATCGGTTTGGCGCTGGCGGTGGGGTTCGGCACCTTCCAGCTTTCCGCCAGCATCCTGCCGGCCAACGTGCCTAACCTGGTGATGAGCGGCGCGGCAGAAAGCGCCTACGGCAGCCACTTCGCTTATCTCTCTTATCTGCTGTTGCACGCTCCGGTGCTCGGGGTGGCCAAAGGCGCGCTGCTGACGCTGTGCATCTGCGGCCTGTTCCGTGCCCGGCCGCAGCCGGTGGCGACCGAGGCGGGGCAAACGCCGCTCAGTGCCGCCGAGTGGCGGCTGATCGCGCTGTTGGGCATTACGGTGCTGCTGTGGATGACCGACAGCTGGCACGGCATCGCCCCGGCCTGGATAGGGTTGGCGGCGGCCTGCTTCTGCCTGTTGCCGCGCGTCGGTTTTCTCAACGGCGAGCAGTTCGCCGCCGGGGTCAACGTGCGCACCTGTATTTACGTGGCGGGGATCCTGGGGCTGACTGCATTGGTCAGCCACTCGGGGCTCGGCGATCGGTTGGGCGGCGCGCTGCTGGCGATGATGCCGGATCTGCACGGCAAGCCGTTTACCGCATTCGGTTCGCTGGTGGGGGTCACCGCGCTGTTGAATTTCGTGGTGACCGCCAACGGCGTGCCGGCGCTGTTTACCCCGCTGGCGCAGGCGTTGTCCGCAGGCAGCGGCTTGCCGCTGCTGACGGTGCTGATGACCCAGGTGATCGGTTACGCCACGCCGCTGTTGCCGTATCAGGCCTCGCCGATCGTGGTGGCGATGGGGATGGGCAAAGTGCCGGCGCGCGAAGGGCTAAAGCTGTGCCTGCTGTTGGCCGCGCTCAGCTTCGCACTGCTGGTGCCGTTGGACTATCTGTGGTTCAGGCTGCTGGGGTGGATCCCGTAAACAGCCCCGCGCCGCCGGCAAAGCAGTCTTCGTCCAGCGTCAGGGTGGCGATTTTATGCACAGGTCCGCGCATGCTGACCTGAAAATCGCCGCTGAAGGCGATCTGCAGTTCGCCGCCCGGCATCCGCACACTAACCCGATCGCCGACTCGTCCCAACTTGCGCATCACGCTGGCGGCGGCGCAGCTGCTGCTGCCGGAGGCGAGGGTAAAGCCGGCGCCGCGCTCCCAGATGCCGATGCGCAGCGTCTGGCGATCGACCACTTCCACCAGTTGTACATTGGTGCGTTTCGGGAACAGCGGATGGCGCTCAATCTGCGGTCCGAGCCGATGCACCTGCGCCAGATCCAGTTTTTCCACCGGCACCACGCAGTGCGGGTTGCCCATCGACACCAGCGAAACGCTTAACGTCTCCTCCTTCAGGGGCAGCGGATAGTTCAGCGCCTCCGGCAGATCGATCAAGGCCGGCAGCGCCGCCGGGCTGAAATTGGCGCGCCCCATCTCCACGGTTATCTGATGCGCGTCTTCCGCCACCTGGCAACGCACGTCGCCGCCGGCGGTGTGCACCAGAAACGGCTGATGCGCCACGCGCTTGCTGTCGAACAGATACCGCGCGTAGATACGCAAGCCGTTGCCGCTTTTCTCCGCTTCGGAGCCGTCCGGGTTGATGATGCGCAGGGTGGGATTGACGGCGTCGCCGCTGTCGATCAGCAGGCCGTCGGAACCGATGCCGTAATGCGGGTGGCACAGCAGGCGGATCTGTTCCAGGCTCAGGCGATCGGCGACCAAACGGTGGCATACCAGGTAGTCGTTGCCCAGACCGTGATATTTGTGAAACAGCAGGGGAGTCATGGCGTTGCTCGGCTCAGCGGGAAGAGGTCGCTACAGCTTACAACAGAACGTTGGCGTTAAAGCAAACAAAAGGCGGCCTGAGCCGCCCTTTTGCACGATTGCCGATCCGGCCATTAATTGTAGATGATCGCGGTGCCGTGCAGTTTGTTGTCACCGGTAGTGGCGATGATCTGGAAGGATTTGGCGCCCGCCGCGTCGGCTTTGGCCGCCAGTTTGTTTTCCAGGCTGCTCAGGTCGGACGCGCCGCTGACGGTAACGACGCCTGCTTTTTGCAGGTCGGCGGGTTGCGTGTTAACCAGTTCGGCGGCGAAGCTGCCGAAGGAGGCGGAAGCCAGTGCGATGGCTGCGATGGTCATTTTCAGGTTTTTCATGGTCTTATTTCCTATCAGTGTTCTTTACGATGTTTGTTTTGTAAGGTCGTTAAATTAATTAACGATCGATAATTTAATGTTAGATGCCGGTTTGACGGATTGCAAGTATTTTTTTAATGTTCGTTAATTAATTTTTTTACGCCCTGGCGTTGTGAGCAATAAGGATATGCAGTCCACAGGCTTAATACTTTGTTATTGATAGATTTCTGCAGTGCCATGCAGCTGGTTGTTGCCGCCGGCGCTGGTGATGCGGAAGGATTTGGCGCCGGCCTGATCGGCTTTGGCGGCCAGGCTGTTTTCCAGCGAGGTCAAATCGGACGCGCCGCTGACGGTGATGACGCCCACTTTTTGCTGGTCGGCCGGTTGGCTAGTGACCAAATCGGCGGCGAAGCTGCCGAAGGAAACGCTGGCCAGAGTGAGGGCGGCTAAGGTTAGTTTTAAGCTTTTCATGATGTTAATTCCTTTTCGATAACGGTCAATAGAGGGTTTTAATCCGGTTCGCTAATTTTTATTAACGATCGATAACTAAATGCTAATCGGTTCTCGACGAGGGCGCAATATTTTTTTATAATGATCGTTAAGTTATTTGTGCTAAGCCTGCTGTGGAGCGGGATAGGAGAGGAACGATGAGCATCAATGAAGCGGTCTGCGGCAAGAAAAGCCGTGGCAGACCCAAACAATTTGATCGCGACCGGGCGTTGGAAAGCGCACTCGATCTGTTCTGGCGGCACGGGTATGAAGCCACCTCGCTGGCCGATCTGGTGGAAGTGACCGGCGCCAAGGCGCCGACGCTATATGCCGAGTTCGGCAACAAAGAAGGGATGTTCCGCGCGGCGGTGGAGCGCTATCTGCAAAAATACACCACCTGCACCAACCAGCTGTTGGAACAGGATGTGCCGGTGGCCGAGATCGTCGAGGCTTACGTGCGTTCTTCGGTTCAGGTCTTCACCGATCCCGATACCCCCTCCGGTTGCTTTATGGTGTGCGCCTCCGCTGCGCTGTCGTCCGCTTCCGACGACGTCGCCCAGATGCTGCGCAAAAAGCATCATGCGCAGGAAGCTGCGCTGAAGGCCTGCTTCGATCGCAAGGTGCAACAGGGCGAGCTGCTGGCGAAAACCGATACCGCGCTGCTGGCGAAATACGTGATTTGCACCATTGAAGGCATGTCGGTGCAGGCGCGAGAAGGGGCAAGCCGGGACGATCTGTTGCGGTTGCTGGAGGCGCTGATGCTGGTGTGGCCGCGGCTCAGCCAGATTGGCAATAAGGTGTAGAAACAGGCCCGGTTTTTACCGCAATGCTGATCAGTTAGCGTTTTTCTGCAGGCGTTCGTGACATTTTCGGTCGATAAAAGTGAGATGCCCCATGTGGCTCAGGCACCTCGACCGAGCCAGGGGCCGAAGGCGCGGCCCCTGGCAACCCGCGCCTTTGCCCTATCAGACGGTTGGCTTTGCCAACGTTACTCAGCCCATCCCTGGGCCTCGCCCCTTCGGGGCCGCTGCAAGCAGCGTTCAAATCTGCTCCAGGCAGATTTGTCCTCTCTCCGCCATACCGCATTGAGGCCGGTTGCGACAGGCGTCCCTGCCTGTCTCACCTGAAACCGCCGTCCATGGCGGTTTCGCCTAATGCGCTATGCCTGC
>NZ_JADNRO010000035.1:0-253 GCF_019913725.1 Serratia sp. EWG9 | reverse complement strand
CGGAGCAGCTGTTCGCCGAGTTCGGCTTCACCGTGGACAACGTGGTGGCCAAGGCGCAGGCGCTGCTGAAGTAAGCCGCCGGGCGCAAGCCGATAAAAAGGGGCACTGGCGCCTAATGCTGGTCAGTTAGCGTTTTTATGCAGGCGTTCGTGAAATTTTCGGTCGATAAAAGTGAGATGCCCCATGTGGCTCAGGCACCTCGACCGAGCCAGGGGCCGAAGGCGCGGCCCCTGGCAACCCGCGCCTTTGCCCT
>NZ_JADNRO010000034.1:0-289 GCF_019913725.1 Serratia sp. EWG9 | reverse complement strand
GAGGCCGGTTGCGACAGGCGTCCCTGCCTGTCTCACCTGAAACCGCCGTCCATGGCGGTTTCTCCTAATGCGCTATGCCTGCGTTCGGCGTCTTCAAGGGCGCCCAACACCGCGCTCATCTCCAACTTCTCTACCACAACCTCATAAGCGACAGATTTCCCAGTAGCTGCCAGCTCAGGTGTTGACCTTGAGCGCGCATCACCGGCTGCCGAGCAAGACGGCGTTGTCAGGGGCAACCGGCCAGGGAAGGCCGTTGAGGCGAGACTAACAGGGACGTTTGTCGCAGCCG
>NZ_JADNRO010000033.1:0-303 GCF_019913725.1 Serratia sp. EWG9 | reverse complement strand
GAGCAAGCTCCCCTGTGCTACCGCTCGACTTGCATGTGTTAAGCCTGCCGCCAGCGTTCAATCTGAGCCATGATCAAACTCTTCAATTAAAAGCTTGATGTGCTTCCACTCGAGAAGCGATGCTCAAAGATTTACTGCATGAATTTTACTTCAGTTAGTCACTCTTCAAGACTTGATATTTTTTTGCATCCGAAGATGCTGGATATCGTCTTGTGGAGTGCCCACACAGATTGTCTGATAAATTGTTAAAGAGCAGTGAGTTAGGCGCTTTCGCTTGCTAACTCGAGGTGGCGTATATTACGC
>NZ_JADNRO010000032.1:0-328 GCF_019913725.1 Serratia sp. EWG9 | reverse complement strand
ACTCTCGCATGGGGAGACCCCACACTACCATCGGCGCTACGGCGTTTCACTTCTGAGTTCGGCATGGGGTCAGGTGGGACCACCGCGCTATTGCCGCCAAGCAAATTCTTTTTTCTGCCGAACTTCTAAACCCACTTTAAATAAAGTGGTGCTGATACCCAGAGTCGAACTGGGGACCTCACCCTTACCAAGGGTGCGCTCTACCAACTGAGCCATATCAGCACGCTTAATTTGATGCCTGGCAGTGTCCTACTCTCGCATGGGGAGACCCCACACTACCATCGGCGCTACGGCGTTTCACTTCTGAGTTCGGCATGGGGTCAGGTGG
>NZ_JADNRO010000031.1:0-395 GCF_019913725.1 Serratia sp. EWG9 | reverse complement strand
CGGCTGCGACAAACGTCCCTGTTAGTCTCGCCTCAACGGCCTTCCCTGGCCGGTTGCCCCTGACAACGCCGTCTTGCTCGGCAGCCGGTGATGCGCGCCCAAGGTCAACACCTGAGCTGGCAGCTACCGAGAAATCTGTCGCTTATAAGGTTGTGGTAGAGAAGTTGGAGATGAGCACGGTGTTGGGCGCCCTCGAAGACGCCGAACGCAGGTATAGCGCATTAGGCGAAACCGCCATGGACGGCGGTTTCAGGTGAGACAGGCAGGGACGCCTGTCGCAACCGGCCTCAATGCGTTATGGCGGAGAGAGGACAAATCTGCCTGGAGCAGATTTGAACGCTGCTTGCAGCGGCCCCGAAGGGGCGAGGCCCAGGGATGGGCTGAGTAACGTTGGC
>NZ_JADNRO010000030.1:0-409 GCF_019913725.1 Serratia sp. EWG9 | reverse complement strand
CGCGGCCATGGTCACCCATACCGTCGTTCAACCACATGCGGAGGAACCTGGTGTAGTCCCCGACGGTCGAGTACAGCCCGTGACCACCCATGTGCACCTCGGGATCCTGCGGCAACACCAAGTCGAGCGGTTCGAGCACCCCGTCCCGCCGCCGCTGATGGATCGTCGCCCGCCGCTGCTCCATCGCCTCGTCGAGCCGGAAGGCCGTGTCCGACATCCCCAAGGGGTGAAGATGCGCTCGGACATCACGTCGCCAGTCGCTCGCCCCGCACAGCCTCGACGACCAGCCCTGCCCAGTCGATGTTCGATCCGTACTCGCCAGCGCCTCACCCGGATCGGAACAGCAGCGGCGTCGTCAGCGCGGCCTTGGTGCCGGTGATGACGCTCGGCCAGCCGTGCTCGACCGTCA